>NZ_CP091804.1:3392165-3732098 GCF_022024275.1 Sphingopyxis sp. BSN-002 | reverse complement strand
TTCGACCGATTGCTGACGATAGAGATGTGCACCCCGGCGAAAGCCGGGGCCCATGATTTCACCAGCGGACTGGGCCCCGGCTTTCGCCGGGGTTCACATGGAAAGCGTCCGCTTGCCACCCCATTTTCGACGGTCAGCGCAAATCAGGATGTCGTAGCAGCAATCGACCGATTGCAGACGATGGAAGATTTGTCTTAAAGAAGCGCCCATGATCCGCGCCAGCCATATGTTATTGCCTTGGGGCCGTACTTCACGTGAGCACTACTGGATCGCGCTCATAATTCTCGGGTGTGCCGTTGCAGGTATTTGGGCGCTTGGGAGCGCGCTTGGATCCATGCCGTCACTCATACTGCTTGCATTGCTTATGATAATTTACACGGTGACAACGGTGAGGCGGCTGCACGATGCGGGTTTTTCGCGCTGGTGGGCGGCGCTCTGCCTTTTCCCGATGTCGATCACTTGGGAACTGCTCGAAATTCAAGTGGGCACGTCGACTTGGCAATTTATCGATTTATCGACCGCGATTAAGTTAATCCCCGCACTGATTGGCTTGATCAGCAAGACGCAAGACGCGCCACCCAGTGCGTTGGCGCACATATTCCGGTAACGACCGAAGAACGTCAGCTTCCGACCGTTTGCGGACGCTCTTCTCCCCTCCCGCTTGCGGGAGGGGTCGGGGGTGGGCAGCGACGTTGCGATCAACCCACCCCGCTGCGGCTAGCCAGCAAGCTGGCAAGCCTCACTGCCCCTCCCGCAAGCGGGAGGGGACACCAGCTCGCTCCTGCAACGGCCGCTCTCCACTCCAAAGCAGACCTCGATCAGAATCAGAAATCGAGCTGGGTCCGGAGGCCGAAGGCATCGGCCGAATAGTCGCGGTCGCCGTTGACGGCGGCAATCACCGCATCATCGAACATCAGGCGGCCATAGTTGGCCGTGATGCGGACGTAGGAGATCGGCGCCCAGACGAGCGACACGCCGAGCGTCCGCTGGCGGCCGCCGATGATCCCGGCATCGTTGAGATCCAGATAGTCGTAACGCGCATTGATCTCGATCGCGCCGGGACCGCCGGCATTGATTGGCCGCGACGGCGCGAGACGGTCGAACGCCCCATCCTTGTACGCACGCGCATCGCCGCGCGTCAGGACATAGCCGACCTCGGCATAACCGCCGAAAAAGGTCGGGTCGGCAAAGCCGGGGCGGCGCGCGGTCTGCCAGAAGCCTTCGCTCGCAAAGTGGAACGGTCCGACAAGCGCAGCGCCTTCGAGGCCGAGACCGCGCTCGCTCGACGCATTGAACGCCCCGGTGTCGAGGATGCGCGTGTTCGTCGTATGAACGAACGGTCGCGGCGAATAGCGGACGCCGCCGGGCGCATCGTTGACGTTGCGCCAATGCCCCGAACCGCCGAGGTGAAGCTGCGCATCGCCGAACTTGGGCATCCAGACCGCGCGCGCGTCGAGGCTGACGCTGTTGTCCGCGTCGCTGAGCAGGTCGTTGGCATTGTCGCCGAACACGCCGCCCTGCACCAGGAAGGCCTTGCCCTTATATTGCGCCGACATGCCGACGCGGCGCTCGAAACCGAACGCCTGGGTGAAGGCCGCCCGCTCGAGCATGCTGGTGAAGAGGTCGCTGGTCAGCTCCTCGAGCGACCAGAAGGGTTTGTGCTGCCCCGCGGTGATCGTGAGCGGCCCGGTCCCATAGGTCATGTAGACATCGGTCAGCTCGACGCCGCTGTTTGCGATATCCGCCTCGGCGCGATAGCCGAACCCGCCCGGGATCTTTCCTTCGAAGCCAAGGAACACGCGGCGGAATTCGGTGCCGACGCCGCCGTGCGTATCGGTAACGCCCGGAGGCGTGTCGATGCTCGTAAGGTCGACCTGCATGCGGCCGCGGGGCTTGAAGCTCCAGCCGTCGGCGGTCTTGAGTTCGGGGGCGCCCTTCCACGCGATTTCGGTCGCGGGTTTCGCGGTGACCGACGGCGCAGGCGCCGGTGCCGGCGTGGCGACGGGCGCAGGCGCGGCGCCCGGCTGGCCCGTCGCCGCATCGAGACGTGCCTCGAGCGTGTTGACCTGGGCTTTCAGCGCGGCGAGCTCGGCCCGCAGCGCCGCCGCTTCCTCGGCGCTCATCGCCTGTGCATGCGCGGTCGACGGCAAGGCGAGCATCGTCGTCGCGAGCAGGATAGCGGACAATTTCTGGCGCATGGGGATTCGGCTCCGTTGCGTAAGGTGGCGTTGGCGGCTGCTATGACGGATTCGTGACAATTACACGTCATTCGCATGACATTTTTGTTTCAGATTACGTTTTCATTCCCCGCTTGCCTGCGGGGCGCGAGCGGCTAAGGACAATCCGGTTTTATCGGGCAACCTGTTCTGCGGGATTGCCCATTTCAGGAGTCCGCTATGACGATCAAATTTGACGGCCGTGTTGCTATTGTTACCGGGGCCGGCGGCGGCCTTGGCCGCGCCTATGCGCTCGAACTCGCGCGCCGCGGCGCGAAGGTCGTCGTCAACGATCTGGGCGGCGCACGCGACGGCACCGGGCATTCGGATGCCGCACTGCAGGTCGTCGAGGAAATCCGCGCCGCGGGCGGCACCGCCATGTCGAACGGCGGCAGCGTCACCGAATATGACCAGATGGTCGAAATGGTCGCCAAGGCGAAAGAAGAATGGGGCGGCGTCCACATCGTCATCAACAACGCCGGCATCCTGCGCGACAAGAGCTTCGCGAAGATGGAACCCGCCGACTTCGACCTCGTGCTGAAGGTTCATGTCAGCGGCAGCGCCAACGTCACCAAGGCGGTCTGGGACATCATGCGCGAGCAGGCCTATGGCCGCCTGCTGATGACCGCCTCGTCGACCGGTCTCTACGGCAATTTCGGCCAGGCCAATTACGGCGCGGCGAAGCTCGGCCTCGCAGGCCTGACCAAGACGCTGCACCTTGAGGGCGCGAAGTACAACATCCGCTGCAACACGATCGCGCCGGTCGCGGGCACGCGGATGACCGAAGACATCTTCCCGCCCGAACTGTTCGAGAAGTTCACGCCGGAGAATGTCGTTCCGGCCGCGCTCTATCTCGTCAGCGAGGACGCACCGACCAACATGATCGTCGGCGCAGGCGCGGGCGCGTTCCATGCGGCCTACGTCACCGCGACCCCGGGGGTCGCACTCCCCGAAGACCAGCGCACGCCCGAGGGCGTCGCCGCGGCCTGGGAAAAGATCATCGACCGCAATGGCGAGATCGTTCCGCAGTCGGGCAGCGAACAGTCGATGATCGTGATGCGCGCGCTGCAGGCGCTCGGCTGATCCTGATGACGCCGCCGTCCCGATCGGGCGGCGGCGCATCACTGTATTGACACAGCAATACGCCAATGGCATAACATCGTCGGGGCAAGGGGATCGGTCACATAAAGGACGACCCCGATGTATAGTGAAACCGACCTGCAAGCCGCGGTCGATGCGAAGGTACTGACGCCGGAGGCCGCCGCGGCTTTCCGGTCGCATATCGCGTCGGTCCGCGCCGCGCCCGCGGCGGATGAAGAATCCTTCCGCCTCATCACGGGCTTCAACGATATTTTCGTCAGCATCGCGGCGGTAATCCTGCTCGTCGCGGTCGGCTGGATCGGCGAGTCGATCCACCCTGCCCTTGCCGGCGCGTTCGTCGCAGGCTCGGCCTGGTTCCTCGCCGAATATTTCACCCGCAAGCGCCGCATGGCGCTCCCCAGCATCGTCCTCGTCCTCGCCTTTTCGGCGGGCGTCTGCGCGACGATGATCGGCTTCCTGTTCAAGCATGGCGAAGCGATCTTCGGCAACCATCCCAATGAATCGACCGTCACGGCGGTGGCCGGAGCCATCGCGCTCGTCACCGCAGCCGCGACCTGGTTCCACTGGAAGCGCTTCATGGTTCCGATCACCGTTGCGGCCGGAACTGCGGCCCTTGCCGCGACGGCGGTTGCGCTGGTGCTGGCGGCCGTCGGCGTCGAAAGCCCCGATCAGACGCTGCCGATGATCCTCGTGCTCATTGCCGGCCTCGGTGTCTTCACTCTCGCCATGTGGTGGGATCGCAGCGACCGGATCCGTCAGACGCGCCGCAGCGACGTCGCCTTCTGGCTTCACCTGCTCGCCGCGCCGATGATCGTCCATCCGATCTTCCACCTGCTCGGCGTCACGCAGGGCGACAATATCGGCAGCGGCGCCGCGCTGCTCGTCGTCGCCATCTATATCGGCTTCGGGCTGATCGCTCTGGCGATCGACCGCCGCGCCTTGCTCGTCTCGGCGCTCGCCTATGTGCTGTTCGCGATGACCCAGCTGTTCCGCGAGTTTGGCGCGGTCGAACTCAACGTCGCGCTGACGGCGTTCGTGATCGGCTCGGCGCTGCTGCTGCTCTCGGCCTTCTGGCAGAATGCCCGGGCGGCGGTGGTCGGTTTCCTGCCCGACAACCTCGCAAACCAGCTGCCGGCGACGATCCGTTCGATCAGTCCCCAACCAGCTTCATAAGCTTGCGCTCGACGGGGGCGAGCACGTTAGAAAGCTCGTCCCCGCGCTTGAGAATAGCCCCGGCTTCGGAGACAAGGGCCCACATGCCCTGCCGGCTCCGCAAGGCGGGGCGTTTTTCTATGCGATATTCGGGACGCTCGGCGGCACGGCGAAAGGCCGAGAAGATCGCCGCATCGCGATGGAAGTCCATCGCATAATCGCGCCAGTGACCGGCGGCGACCATGCGGCCGTAGAGATCGAGAATGCGCGTCAGTTCAGCGCGATCGAAACCGGTCTGCTGCGGCGTTGCCCTGTTCGCGAATGGCAGCGGCGTGACTGTTCCCATCAGGCGCTTTTCCGGCTCCCCTTGCGCCGCGGCGCATCGAGTTCCGCAGCGAGCGCATCACGCTCTTCGAGCAACGTCGCGAGCTGCTTCTGCATCAGCTCGAGCTGGCATTGCAGGATTTCCAGCTTCTGCGTCGCCGGATCGAAGGTTTCGCTGCACGGCGTTCCATAGGGCACGAACTCGCGCGCATATTCGCTGGCATCGAGCAGGGTCGAACGCGCCGGGATGCCGACCATCACCGCACCCTCGGGCACATCCTTGGTGACGACGGCATTGGCGCCGACGCGCGCGCGGGCATTGACGGTGACGGGGCCGAGTACCTGCGCACCCGAACCGACGATCACGTCGTCGGCCAAGGTCGGATGGCGCTTGCCGCCGATGCCGTTCGCGGGGTCGGTGCCACCGAGCGTGACGCCCTGATAGATCGAGACATTGTCACCGATCTCCGCCGTCTCGCCGATAACGACGCCGAAGCCGTGGTCGATGAAGAGATGTTGCCCGATCTTCGCGCCCGGATGGATGTCGATGCCGGTCATCCAGCGCGAGAAATGATTGACGAAGCGCGCGAGGAAAAACAGCTCGGCCTCGAACAGCCAGTGCGCGGCGCGGTGCATGCCGACCGCAAGAAGGCCCGGATAAAGAAGAATTTCCCAGCGCGACCGCGGCGCGGGATCGCGCGCCTTGATCGAATCCAGATAGGCTATCAGCCCATTGAACATCGTCTATGTCCCCTGCGACCCTATTTCTGTACCGCACTAGATATATGTTCGGCGGCAGCTTTTCCACCCCCGGCGACATTTATTCCGTCAGCGGCCGAGCAGACCGATACGGAACAGGAGCAAGCCTTCGCTGCGCCAGTGCCGTTCGCCGTCGTTCGCAGCGATCATCGCCGCCCAGCGATCGAGCATCAGCAAAGCCTTGTTTCCTCTAAAGGATACGCGCGGCGGCGCCTGCCGGTTACGCGCCCCGGAAAATAACTGGCGCGCTTCCTCGGCGCCCTCCTGGAGGCCCGCGCCCCAGAGCATCCCCCAGCGCGCGCCGCCCGGAGCGCCCGACAGCCCAAACAGCGTTTCGCCGAAAGCTGCGGAAGCCTCGCCACGCGTCGCACCATCTTCCGCAAGCAGCATCGCCTCGGCGGCATCGACGAGCGCGTCGAGACCGCTCCGTCCCGCCCAGCCTGCCTGCAATTCGGCAAGCAACGGCTCGCCCTTCGGCAGCGCCGCGGGATCCTTTGCAAGCATCGCCATCATGTCGCGCCACCAGGCGAGCTTGATCTGGCCGATCAGCGGCTCGCGCGCATCCTGCAGCAGCTTGGTCAGCCGTTCGGCGAACGCCCACAGCACGGCGATGGCGGGTCGCTCCTCACGGGGCACCGCCACCATCACGCGCGGATCGCGGATGTCCGGATATTGGGCCGTCTCCGGCGCCTCAGCCGCGATTGGTGATCGCCTTCACCGCCGCGATGACGCGCGGGGTGTCGACCAGCGCCGCCTTTTCGAGATTATGCGCATAGGGCAGCGGCACGTCCTCGTTGCAGACGCGCACGACGGGAGCGTCGAGATCGTCGAAGCCCTGCTCCATCGCGACCATCGCGAGTTCGCTGGCGATCGAACAGGTCGGCCAGCCTTCCTCGACGATAACGAGGCGGTTGGTCTTCTTCAGGCTGGCAAGCACCGTTGCGGTATCGAGCGGGCGCAGCGTGCGAAGGTCGATGACCTCGGCCTCGATCCCCTCGCCTGCCAGCGTGTCGGCGGCTTCGAGCGCGAGCCCGACGCCGATCGAATAGCTGACGATCGTCACGTCCCTGCCCTCGCGCATGATCCGCGCCTTGCCGATCGGCAGGACATAGTCGGCGACATCGGGGATGTCGAAGCTGCGGCCATAGAGCAGCTCGTTCTCGAGGAAGACGACGGGGTCTTCGCTGCGGATTGCGGCCTTGAGCAGTCCCTTGGCGTCGGCGGCGTCATAGGGCGAGATCACGATCAGGCCGGGAACGCTGGCGTACCAGGGCGCATAATTCTGGCTGTGCTGCGCGGCGACGCGGCTCGCCGCGCCGTTGGGACCGCGGAACACGATCGGACAGCGCATCTGGCCGCCCGACATATAGTTGGTCTTCGCGGCCGAGTTGATGATGTGGTCGATCGCCTGCATGGCGAAGTTGAAGGTCATGAACTCGATGACCGGCTTCAAACCGCCCATCGCGGCGCCCGAGCCGAGACCGGCAAAGCCATATTCGGTGATCGGCGTGTCGATGACGCGGCGCGCGCCGAACTCGTCGAGCAGGCCCTGCGTCACCTTGTACGCGCCCTGATATTCGGCGACTTCCTCACCCATCACAAAGATGCGGTCGTCGGCGCGCATTTCCTCGGCCATTGCATCGCGCAGCGCTTCGCGAACGGTCAGACGGACCGTGGCGGTGCCTTCGGGGATCGAAGGGTCGGACGCACGGGCCACCGGTGCCGGAGCGGCAGGCGCCGGAGCAGGTGCCGCGGCGGGAGCCGGCGCCGGGGCTTCGACCGGAGCCGGAGCAGCCGCAGGCGCCGGTGCCGGAGCGGCAGCTTCTTCGCCCTCGCCCGCGATCGTCGCGATCACGGTGCCGACCTTCACATTGTCGGTGCCCTCGGCAACCAGGATCGACGCGATCGTGCCTTCGTCGATCGCTTCGAATTCCATCGTCGCCTTGTCGGTCTCGATCTCGGCAAGGATGTCGCCCGACTTCACCGTGTCGCCTTCCTTGACGAGCCACTTGGCGAGCGTGCCCTCTTCCATCGTCGGCGACAGCGCCGGCATCTTCAGTTCGATGGCCATCTCAATATTGCTCCACCAGCACGTCGGTATAAAGTTCGTGAAGTTCGGGTTCGGGCGCGCTTTCGGCAAAGTCGGCCGCGTCGCTGACGATCTGGCGGATCTCCTTGTCGATTTCCTTGAACTTGTCCTCGGTGATGCCCGCGTCGGTCATCAGCTTCTTCAGATGCTCGATCGCGTCGCTCTTGTCGCGCACCGCCTGCACTTCCTCGCGGCTGCGGTACTTCGCGGGGTCGGACATCGAGTGGCCGCGATAGCGATAGGTCTTGAGCTCCATCAGCACCGGGCCCTTGCCCGCGCGCACCCACTCGATCGCCGCCTCGGCCGCGCCGCGCACCGCGAGCACGTCCATGCCGTCGACCTGCATGCCGGGAATGCGGAAGCTCTCGCCGCGGCGATAGAGCTGATCCTCGGCCGACGAGCGGTTGACCGAGGTGCCCATGGCATATTGGTTGTTCTCGATCACGAAGATGATCGGCAGCTTCCACAGCTCGGCCATGTTGAAGCTCTCGTAAACCTGACCCTGGTTCGCGGCGCCGTCGCCGAAATAGGCCATCGCGATGCCGCCGTCGCCGCGGTACTTGTGCGCGAAGGCGAGCCCGGTGCCGAGCGACACCTGCGCGCCGACGATGCCGTGGCCGCCATAGAATTTATGCTCGACGCTGAACATGTGCATCGAACCGCCCTTGCCGCGCGAAATGCCGGCAGCGCGACCGGTCAGCTCGGCCATGATCACCTTGGGGTCGATGCCGTAGGCGAGCATGTGACCATGATCGCGATAGCCGGTGATCACGCTGTCCTTGTCGCCGTCGAGCGCCGACTGCAGGCCGACCGCGACCGCCTCCTGACCGATATAGAGGTGGCAAAAGCCGCCGATCAGGCCGAGGCCATAGAGCTGGCCTGCCTTCTCCTCGAAGCGGCGGATGAGCAGCATCTCGCGATAGAATTTCTCGAGTTCCGCGGGCGTCGCATCATAGGGTGCGGGATCGCGCGGAGATTCGCGGTTCGTGGTCGGCGCCGGGGTCGACGCGGTCTTTTTCGGCGCAGCAGTCTTGCGCGCAGGGGCTTTGGCCAAGGCGGGTTCCTTTACGGTTAGCCGTTACGGCAGGGCACCCCTATAGGAGCGCGAAGCCCCGTTTGGCAACGCGCGAGAGGGTCCTCGTTTTACGTATGCAAAATATGCAAACCCTGCTCAGGGCTTTGCGTCGGGCTCCAGCGGAATCTGGATTTCATCGGGGTGCATCACACCCAGCTTCTCGCGGACATATTCGTCGGCGAGGTCGGGATCGACGCGCCGCCGATCGAGCAAATTCACCCGGTTCTGGAGTTCGGTCTGCTTCTTGGTGAGCTCGGTCAGCACGACGCGCTTCTTTTCGACCGACTGACCATAGTCGCCCCAGGCATAAAGCCCGGTGGGCCCGAAGATGATGTAACCGATCATCGCCAGCACCGCGATCAGCGCCACCGTGGGGCCGACCGCCCGGTTCATCGATTTCCGGAATTTGTGCTTCTGCGTCATTTCGGCCCTTGAATCAGAGTTGATTCGCGGCGTCAAGGCGGAGCAGCGGCTTTTTCCGCGAATTTTCCCGTCAGCAAAGCCTGAATGCGATCAGGTGAGGCGCCAGAGCTGCGGCGCCGCCTTGTCGAGCGACCCGACGAGCACCGCCCCTTCCCACAACTCCATCGAACGGCCGCCGGCATGGCCCTGCGCGACGATCAGCGCATTGTCAGGGGTTTCCGCGTGAAAATCGACACGGATCGGCGTGTCCGACCCATCGTCTTCAAGCAATATGTGAAAGGCACGCATGACAAAACTCCCTCTTCGACGGGAGCAGGTGCGACCCAAGCCCTCGGCAAAGTTTTCGATCGGCCGGTCATGCAACGACGGAGACTGCAGGCAAAAGCCGAACCACAAAAAGCCGATCAGTGGTGAAACCGCAGTCGTCAGAAACCTGCATAGCCTGAAAAAATCGGGTGTGACTATAACCCATGTTAGCGGGAAAACATGGGTTTCGGGTGAAATACAGCTATATCAGCGGCTTATGACGAAAACAATTTTGACGTGTATTGCTCTTGCAATACAGTATGACGTCTGCCACGTTGCACGACATCGCAGAAAGAGGAATCGCCATGCGCCTGATGCTGACCGCCGCCCTGCTCGCCTCCGCTTCGCCGCTTGCCGCGCAGGTCGCCACGCCCGAACGCCCGATCACCGATCCGAAGGCGGTGGCCTCACCCGCAAACCCCGACGCCCGCCCCGTCCCGCTCGACGATATCGGCGTGACGCGCGCACTCTATGACGCGGTGTGGAGCGCCGACGGCAAGCAGATCTTCATCGCGACCGACCTGACCGGCCGCGTCAACATCTGGCGCATGGATGCGAACGGCGGCTGGCCGGTGCAGCTGACGCAGTCGGACGACGCGCAATCGGGCCTCGCCGTATCGCGCGACGGCCGGTGGCTCTATTTCGCACAGGATGTCGGCGGGAACGAATATTACGACATCTACCGCGTCCCAGTCGGCGGCGGCACGGTCGAGAATCTGACCGGCACCCCCGACCGGCGCGAGGACAGCATGCTCGTCGGCCCGGCCGGCGGGCTCGTCGCGCTGTCGACCAAGCTCAAGAGCGAAGGCCAGACCAATCTCGCGGTGATGGACGAGAACGGAAAAATCCGCGCGCTGACCGCCGAGAAGAATCCCGCCTACAACTGGGCGGCCGCGGCATGGGTCGACGGCGGCAAGGCGATCATCGCGAACCGCAGCAACGTCGACGGGTCCGATGGCGAGGTCTGGCGGATCGATGTCGCCAGCGGCGCGGCGACGAAGCTGCTCGGCAAGCCGAAGACGATCTATCAGGCGACCGGCGCGACCGCCGACGGCGCGACGCTGGCGGTAACGACCGACGAGGGGACAGGCCAGTCGCACGCCGGCGCCTATGCGCCCGCGACGAAGAAATGGCGCTGGCTGCCCGCCACGCCGTGGGAAGAGTCGAGCGACATCATCACCCCCGACGGCAAGACGATGATCGTGCGCACGAACAATGACGGCCGCTCGACGCTGGCGCGCGTCGATCTGGCAACGATGGCGAAGAGCGATCTCGCGCTCGATCCCGGCCGCAACAGCATCCCCGGGCTGCAACCCGTCTCGCCCGACGGCAAGCACATGTTCGTCGTGCGCAGCGGCGCGGACTCGCCGACGACGCTTTACAGCTACGATCTCGCAGCCAATAGCGCGGCGACGGTCGCGCCGATGGCAATGGCCAGCCTGACCCCCGCGATGCTGCCGAAATCGCAGATCGTGACCTACAAGAGCTTCGACGGCACGCTGATCAGCGCGATCGTCACCATGCCGTTCAACCTGAAGCGCGACGGCAGCAACCCCGCGATCGTCATCCCGCACGGCGGCCCGACCGGGCAGTCGCAGGACGGCTTCTCGCGCTATGCGACCGCCTTCGCGACGCGCGGTTATATCGTGATCCAGCCGAATTTCCGCGGCTCGACCGGCTATGGCAAAGCGTTTCAGGAGGCCAACATCAAGGATCTGGGCGGCGGCGACCTGAAAGACACTGTCGCGGCCAAGACCTTCCTCGTCGGGTCGGGCTATGTCGATCCGAAACGGGTCGGCATCTTCGGCGGCTCGTACGGCGGCTTCATGACGCTGATGGCGATCGGCCGTACCCCCGACGAATTCGCCGCGGCGGTGCAATGGTTCGGGATCATCAACTGGCGCACGATGTACCGCGACCAGGACGAACTGCTCCGTGCCTATCAACGTGCGCTGCTCGGCACGCCAGACGAGAATCCCGACGTCTACGACGCCTCCTCGCCGCTGACCTATATCAAGGCGGCGAAGGCCCCGCTGCTCAGCCTGCAGGGCGAGAACGACATCCGCGTCCCCAAGGGCCAGGCGCAGGAGGTCGAGGATATCCTGAAAGCCAAGGGCAATACGGTCGAGACCGTCTTCTACCCCGCCGAAGGCCACGGCTTCCAGAAGCGCGAAACCCAGCTCGACGCGCTGCGCCGCACGATCGGCTGGTTCGACAAATATCTGAAGGGGAAGTGAGCCCCCTCCCTTCGTCACCCCGGACTTGATCCGGGATGACGAAATTGGGGTGAGACTTACCCGAAGATCGCCATCCCCGGGTAACGCGCCATGTCGCCCAGCTCTTCCTCGATGCGGATCAGCTGGTTGTATTTCGCAAGCCGGTCCGAGCGCGCGAGGCTGCCGGTCTTGATCTGGCCGCAGTTGGTCGCGACCGCGAGGTCGGCGATCGTCGAGTCTTCGGTTTCGCCCGAACGGTGCGACATCACCGCGGTGTAGCGCGCGCGGTGCGCCATATCGACCGCGTCGAGCGTTTCGCTGAGCGTGCCGATCTGGTTGACCTTGACGAGCAGCGAGTTGGCGAGGCCGGTCTTGATGCCCTCCTCCAGACGCACCGGATTGGTGACGAACAGATCGTCGCCGACGAGCTGGCACCTGTCGCCGATCAGGTCGGTGAGCGCCTTCCAGCCGGTGAAGTCGTCTTCGCTCATCCCGTCCTCGATCGACTTGATCGGATAGTCGTTCACCAGCGCAGCGAGATATTCGGCCATCTGCTCGGGGCTGAGCGAAAGCCCCTCGCCGCTGATCTCATACTTGCCGTTCCTGAAGAATTCGGTCGCGGCGCAATCGAGCGCGAGGACCACATCGGTGCCGAGCTTGAAACCCGCCTGATCGACCGACGCCGCGATGAAATCGAGTGCGGCGCGCGTCGAGGCGAGGTTCGGGGCGAAACCGCCCTCGTCGCCGACTGCGGTCGCGAGACCTTTCGCCGACAGGCCCTTCTTCAGCGTGTGGAAAATCTCGCTGCCCCAGCGCACGGCTTCGGCGATGCTGCCGGCGCCGACGGGCATGATCATGAATTCCTGAACGTCGATCGGGTTGTCGGCATGCTCGCCGCCGTTGATGATATTCATCATCGGCACCGGCAAGGTGCGTGCCGAGACCCCGCCGACATAACGATAGAGCGGCAGCCCGCGCGCATCGGCCGCGGCCTTCGCGGCGGCGAGGCTGACGCCGAGGATCGCGTTGGCGCCAAGGCGACCCTTGTTCGCCGTGCCATCGAGATCGATCATCGCCATGTCGAGTTCGCGCTGGTCCTCGGCGTCGAGGCCGATCAGCGCGTCGGCGATCTCGCCGTTTACCGCCGCAACGGCTTTGGTCACGCCCTTGCCAAGGTAACGGCTCTTGTCGCCATCGCGCAGTTCGACGGCCTCGTGCGCGCCGGTCGACGCGCCCGAGGGCACCGCCGCGCGGCCGAAGCTGCCGTCTTCCAGCAGCACATCGACTTCGACGGTCGGATTGCCGCGGCTGTCGAGGATTTCGCGGCCGTGAATGTCGATGATGGCGGTCATGGAAGATGTCCTGCTGGCGGCCCGTGCGGCGGACCGGGTGGGAAAGGCGCCCGCCTGTTATCGGCGGGTTGCCGGGAGCGCAATACGCATAGGAATTTTGCGGCACTATGGAACCATTCAGCTTGCCTTGCTATATAGTCGGGTAGGACCGAAAAGGGACCTGTCCGGCATCCTCCGCCGGAAAAGGCCCTGAAAAAAGAAGAGGACAGTGCCCATGGCCAAAGCCGCTACTCCCGCCGCCAAGAAAGCCGCACCCAAGGCGCCTGCGAAACCCGCCGCGACGAAAGCTGCGCCGGCGCGCAAGCCCGCCGTGAAGAAGGCGGCCGCGAAAGATCATCCGATCCGCGACCAGCTTGCCGCGACGCGCGACACCATCAAGTCGGAAGCGTCGAAGAAGGCGGCCTCGCTGAAGGAAGAAGCGGCAGCGCTGAAGAGCCAGGCCTCGACCAAGGCGCGCGAAGCCGCGACCAAGGGCAAGGACAAGGCCGCCGAAGCCGTCGGCAGCCTCGCCAAGCTGCTCGAGGATGGCGCCGGCACCGTGGACAGCAAGTTCGGCAAGCAGTATGGCGACTATGCCCGCTCGGCCGCCTCGACCGTCGCCGGCCTCGCCTCGACGCTCGACAAGAAGGATCTCGACGAGCTCGCCGCTTCGACCCGCGACATGGTCAAGAAGAACCCGGCGATCGCGGTCGGCGCCGCAACGGTGCTCGGCTTCGTGCTCGCGCGGTTGCTCAAGGGTGGCTCGAGCAACGACTGATCGCTACAGTCGCACCGATGCCCACGTCCGATTCCACCACGCCGCCGCAGGGCGACGCGCCGGGTTATGACCGTGTAAGCCATGGCTATGCGCCGGGCGGCCGTCCGGTGACGCCGCCGCCCGTGCCGCTCGAGAAGATCGTCGACGATGTCGTCGACAATCTCTCGGCGACGGCGAAGGCCGAACTGGCGCTGCTCGAAGCGCGCAGCGAACTGGCGCTGCACGGGATCAGCTGGACCGCGGGCTGGGGTGCCGTTGCAGCGTCGGCGGCGGGCATTGCGATGCTGGCGCTGGCGTTCGGGGCGATCCTCGTGCTGCTGCCGCACGTCGGGCCGCTGCTGGCGACGCTGATCGTCGTCGGGGTGCTGCTGGGCGTCGCCGCTTTTGCCGGATGGCGCGCGCAGGTGGCCTATGGCGATATCCGGACCGCGCTGCGCCGCGATCTCACTGGCGAGGAGTCCGACGACTGATGCCGCGAACCCGCAATCGCCTGATCAACGCCGCGCGCCGCTCGATGCTCCAGCGCGCCGAGCTTCACCGCCGGCTCGACGTCGCGAAAGAGGCGTTGAAGCCGAAGGCGCTCTATGCGCGCGGCAAATATAATGTCGACGCGAAGGTCGACGAGGCTGCGCATGTGGTGCGACGCCAGTTTCGCGAGAACCGGCTGCCGATTGCGCTTGCCGCCGTCGCGGGGCTCGCATGGATTTTCCGCGAGCCGATCAAGGAGCATGCGCCGAGGCTCGCGCAAAAGGTACAGGATCTGGCCGATGCGGCCATGGCGAAGTTTCAGTCTGCTACGGGCGAAGGCCCCGCGGACGATGAGGATTTGACGGAGGACCGGAATGAAGCCGCTGAGTGAAACCGCAAACGAAGCCCGCGCCAAGGCGACCGAGCTCGCCGAAAAGACCGCCGAAAACGCCCGTGCGACCGCCGAGGCGGCAAAGGCGCGCATCCAGGACGGCTACGGCCGCGCCCGCGCCGCGACCAGCGAGCTCGCCGCCAAGGGCCGCGAACAGGCCGACGCCGCGCGCGAAGTCGCGGGCGAAGTCTATGAGAAGGGCAAGGTTCAGGCCAAGCGCGCGAACAGCAAGCTGAAGGACGTCGCCGAGAAGCAGCCGCTCGCGCTCGTGGCGGGCGCCGTCGCCATCGGGGCGCTGCTCGGCTCGCTGCTGCCGAAGGGCCGCAAGGACGAGGATTGAGCCGGACTTGCCGTAACGGCGCAGCGCTGTTAGGGGCGCCCATCCTCCCCTCCCCGCGCTAACCCGCAAGGAAAGCTAGCCATGAGCAAATTGCACCTCGTGTTCGGCGGACGCGTCAGCGATCCGCAGGGCCTCGATTTCGTCGACCTCCACGCGCTCGACGTCGTCGGCCTGTTCCCTGACTATAAATCGGCCGAAAAGGCGTGGCGCAGCGCGGCGCAGCGCACCGTCGACGACGCCGAGATGAAATATGTCGTCGTCCACCTGCACAAATTGCTGCAGCCGGAAAGCGAAGCCTGATTTCAGCGGCCCTTCGGGGCCGTTGTCATCTCAACGGAAGTTGTCGGCGTAGGCCTGGATCTTCAGCGTGCGGACCGGCGTCGGCACCACTTCGGCCTCGAACCCGTTCTTCTCGGCATAGGCGACGGCCTCTTCGCTGGTTGTGAAGCCCAGACGAAGCTGGCGCTGCGTGTCACCGCTGCCGGCCCAGCCCATCAGCGGATCGGCCTTGCGCGCCTCCGTCGGCGCGAATTCCAGAAACCAGCGCTGCGTACCGGCGCGGCCCGACTGCATCGCATTTTTGGGCTTCTGGAAGATACGCGCTTTCATCGGTGGTCGTCCTGCTGGATGCTTCTGCCGCCGCCTTAGCGGGAAGCGTTGCCAACGAAAAGAGGCCTATTGCCCGTCGCGCCGCGCCTGCGCCGCTTTGGTCAACAGCGTCGGCCGCGCATTCGCCGGATCGTCGGGCCAGCTATGCTTGGGATAGCGGCCGCGCATCTCCTTCGCGACCTCGGACCAGCTGCCGCTCCAGAAGCTCGCAATGTCGCGGCTGGTCTGGATCGGCCGGTGCGCCGGCGAGGTCAGCGCAAGGACGAGCGGGACCGGCGGGTCGCCGATCACCGGATGGCGCGCCAGCCCGAACATTTCCTGCACGCGCACGCTGACCGTCGGCCCGCCATCGGCACCATAATCGATCGCATGACGACTTCCCGCCGGCGTCGAGAAATCGGCGGGCGCGAGCTTTTCGAGCAATTGCCGCGCGGGCCAGTCGAGCAGGCCCGACAGTGCGTCCGCCAGCCGCTGATCGCCGATGTCGCGAAGCCCGCGCGATTTTTCGAGCAGAGGCGCAAGCCAGATGTCGAGGCTGTCGGCAAGCGCGGGTGCCGAGAGCGCATCCAGCCCCGCGAACGACGCCCGCTGGCGCAGCGCATGCGACACCGGTCCCCAGCCGATCAGGCCCAGTCCCTTCTCGCGCACAGCCGCCAGCCGCACCGCGACGTCATCCTCGGCGCCCTCGTTCCGGCCGGTCTGCCCGCTCGACAGCGCGATGGCGCCAAGGCGGCGTTCGCGGCGATGGTCGACGCGGTCGCTTGTTGCATCGTAACGGCTCGCCGACCGGCTTTCGATCTGCCCCGCAAAGATCGCCTCGACCTCGGCCAATGCGATCGGCGCCGCGCCGAGGATGCGCACACCGGCGGCATGCCCCTGCGCATCGGCGATCGCGAGCCATTCGCTGTTCGCCAGCGGATCAAGCGGGTCGAGCTTGTAGGCGCGGCCACCCGCGCTCAGATATTCGCCGCGTTGGCCCGCACGCTGGCGCGCCACGCGGTCGGGCCAAGCGGTCGCGATCCACCCGCCGACCGAGCGTTCGCCCAGCCTGCCCTCCCCGGATGCCGACTTCTCGCCAAGGTCGGCCAGCCGACGCGCCAGTCGCCATGCGCCTTCGGAGCGATCGCCGCGCATGTTCTTCCAGCGCTGCAATCGCGCCTCGACATCGACCCCGCGCCCGCCGAGTCCGGGCTCGGTGAGCAGCACAGCCAGCTTCGCCGCAAGATCCGCCTCCCCCGCCCGCGCCGCATCGAGCAGCATATGCGCGAGCGGCACCGGTAACGGGATCGACGCGAGCGCCTTGCCGTGTGCGGTGATGCGGCCGTCGTCGCCGAGCGCTCCGATTGCCTGCAACCGCGCCTTGGCTTCCGAAATCGACGCGGGCGATGGCGGATCGAGCCAGCCGAGCTGGCGCGGATCGACGATGCCCCAGCTCGCGCAGTCGAGCACGACGGGCATCAGGTCGTTCTCGTGGATTTCGGGCGGATCGAACGGCGGCATGCCCGCGGTCGCCGCGGCTTCCCACAGGCGATAGGCGACCCCCGGCCCCTGCCGTGCCGCACGACCGGCGCGCTGCGTCGCCGACGCCTGGCTCGCGCGCTCGGTGACGAGGCGTGCGATACCCGCCGCCTTGTCGAAGCGCGGCCGCCGCGACAGCCCGGCGTCGATCACGATACGCACACCCTCGATCGTCAGGCTCGTTTCGGCGATGCTCGTCGCGAGGATCAGCTTGCGCCCTCCGTCGGGATCGCGGACGAGCGCTTTCCGCTGTTGCGCCGGGTCGATCTGACCATGCAGCCGGTGAACGACGAGCGGCAGCCCCGCGGCTTCGACGGCCGCGGCGGCACGCTCGATATCGGCGGCGCCGGGAAGGAACGCCAGCATATCGCCTTCGGGTTCATCGGCCATCGCCTGCCGGACCGCGAGCAATACCGATGCTTCCAGCCGATCCTCGGCGCGGCGGCCGATATGGCGCAGATCGAGCGGCCAGCTCTTTCCTTCGCTTTTCACGACCGGGGCATTACCGAGCAGCGCGCCGAAGCGCGCGCCGTCGAGCGTCGCCGACATGGCGACGAGCCGCAGGTCGTCGCGAAGCCCCTGCTGCGCGTCGATCGCCAGCGCGAGCGCGAAGTCGCCGTCGAGGCTGCGCTCGTGAACCTCGTCGAACAGCACCGCCGACACGCCCGCGAGTTCGGGGTCGGAGAGGATGCGGTTGCGGAACAGCCCCGGCGTCATCACCAGAAGTCGCGTCGCCGCCGATTGCTTGCTGTCGAGGCGCGTGGCGTAGCCGACCTTGCCGCCGACCGCCTCGCCCATCTCTTCGGCGATCCGCTCGGCCGCAGCGCGCGCCGCGAGCCTGCGCGGCGACAGCAGCCACACATTGCCCTTGCACCATGGCTGGTCGAGCATCGCGGGCGCGACGCGCGTCGTCTTGCCCGCCCCCGGCGGCGCGACCACCACGACATTCGGCTTGAGCACGAGCGCCGCCATGATGTCGGGCAGCACTTGATCGATCGGCAGCGGGATTTTCGTCATGCGCGCGCCGCGGGGTTGCCCAGTTCGAGGTTGAGCCGATACGCCTCGGCCGCAAGTTTCGCGACCTGCTCGGCCGTCACCTCGGTCGCCCCGGTCATCACCAGATTGCCGAGCTCATATTTGCCGCTGGCCTTGATCCGCGGATCGACGTCGCGCAGCCGCTTTCCGCGCCAGAAGCCCAGCAGCACGCGATGCTCCTCGGCGCGGATCAGGATGCACGGGCCGTTCGCCATGAAGACGAGGTTGGTCCATTTGATGGTTTCCTCGAAGGGAGCGGCTCCCATGATCGCGGCGCGCATCATCGTGCATCGTTCGCGCTGCCAGCCCGAAAGCGCGGCGATATAGGCATCGGGGCTGTCCGCCGCTGGGCCCATCATCGCCATCGGCGGCGCCTCAATAAGCGCGCGCGACCGCGAAGGCGACCGCTTCGGTCAGCGCCGACTTCGCCTGGCTCGTCGGAAAGCCGCCGATCGCGTCGACCGCGCGCTGGCCATAATGGCGCGCCCGCGCGAGCGTGTCGGCGATGGTGTCATGCTTCAGCAGCAGCGACTTGGCATGGGCCAGATCTTCGTCCGACGTCTTGTGCCCGACGATCGCCTGCTTCCAGAACTCGCGCTCCTCGGCACTGCCGCGCGCATAGGCGAGGATGACGGGCAGCGTGACCTTGCCGTCGCGGAAGTCGTCGCCGACCCCCTTCCCCATCGTTTCCTCGTCGGAAACATAGTCGATCGCATCGTCGACGAGCTGGAAGGCGATGCCGAGGTTGCGGCCATAGGCGTCGAGCGCGGCTTCGGCAGCGTCGTCGCGCTCGGCGACGACCGCGGCGATCTTGCACGCCGCGGCGAACAGCTCGGCGGTCTTGGCATTGATGATCGCGAGATACTGGTCCTCGCTCGTCTCGATCCGGCGCTGCGCCGAGAGCTGGTTGACCTCGCCCTCGGCGATCACCGCCGAGGCACGGCTCAGGATCTTGAGCACCTTCAGCGAGCCGTCCTCGACCATCACCTCGAAAGCGCGGCTGAACAGGAAGTCGCCGACGAGCACCGAGGCGCTGTTGCCCCAGATGATGTTAGCGGTCTTGCGGCCGCGGCGCAGGTCCGACTTGTCGACGACATCGTCGTGGAGCAGCGTCGCGGTATGGATAAACTCGACCGCGGCGGCGAGCTTGCAGTGACGGCGGCCCGGATAATCGAGCAGCTTGCCGCACGCCAGCGTCAGCATCGGGCGCATCCGCTTGCCGCCGCCCGCGATCAGATGCCCGGCGAGTTCGGGGATCAGCGGAACTTCGGACTGCATCCGGTCGAGAATGACCGCATTCACCTCGTTCATATCGGCGGCGACAAGCGCCATCATCGGGTCGAGCGAGGGCGGGCGGTCGCCGTGGAGCTGGTGGATCTCGGCAGTCATAGCAAGCGCCGCATTGGCCGGAGGGCCATAAATTTGCAACGACTTTCGGCTTGCCTTGCGGCCCCGCGCGGTGCCAAGCGTTCGGGACATCAGAGGAGCCGCGCATGGACGAACTCAGCCGTTACCGCCAGAGCATCGACAATATCGATGCCGCGCTCGTCTATATGCTGGCCGAGCGGTTCAAGGTGACGAAGGCGGTCGGCGAGCTGAAAGCCCGCGACGGCCTGCCCCCCGCCGACCCCGGCCGCGAAGAGCGCCAGATCGGGCGGCTGCGCGAACTGGCGCGCGACGCCGACCTCGACCCCGATTTCACCGAGAAATTCCTGCGCTTCATCATCGACGAGGTGATCCGCCACCATCAAAAAGCCAAGCGGGAGCAGGACGCATGACCATGGACCACCCGATCTTCGCCAAATGGCCCGCCGAACATCCCGACCGGTTGCAACTGTTCGGTGCGCCGACCCCGAACGGCGTGAAGGTCAGCATCATGCTGGAGGAATGCGGCCTGCCGTACGAAGCGCACCGCGTCGACATCATGGCGAACGAAAGCCACGACCCCGCCTTCCTGTCCCTCAATCCGAACGGCAAGATTCCCGCGATCTATGATCCCGACGGACCGGGCGGCAAGCCGCTGGCGCTGTTCGAATCGGGCGCGATCCTGATCTATCTCGCCGACAAGACCGACCGCTTCCTGCCCGAGGATCCGGGCCGCCGTTACGAGGCGATCCAGTGGCTGATGTGGCAAATGGGCGGCGCGGGTCCGATCTTCGGGCAGCTCGGCTTCTTCCACAAATTCGCCGGCCGCGACTATGAGGACAAGCGTCCGCGCGACCGCTACGCGGCCGAATCCGCGCGGCTGCTCGGCGTGCTCGACGGCCGTCTTGACGGGCGGACGTGGATCATGGGCGAAGAATACAGCATCGCCGACATCTCGCTGCTCGGCTGGGTGCGCAACCTGATCGGCTTTTACGACGCCGCCGAGATCGTCGGCTTCGAGCGGTTCAAACATGTGCAGGCGTGGCTGGACCGCGGCCTCGCGCGTCCCGCAGTGCAGCGCGGGCTGGTGGTTTGCTCAGCCTGACGGCGTAGTGACAGCTTCCGACCGATTGCAGCCGATCGCTATGTCGTTGCCAATGTGGGCACTCCGCCGATATGGCGTCTGTTAAAGGTTCCCGCAGGAGGCCGCTTCATTGCTTCTGGTTCACATGATTTCTGCGGCTTTAGCGCAGTCGGCTCCGCCGCCACCACCGCCTACTGCAATAGAGGATTGGTCAGCCCAGTACCCTATCGCCAACAGCCACCGTGTGTCTGTCGTCTGTCCCGACGGAGGCAGGGTGACGGCGGAGTTCGAGCGAAAAGACTTTGTGGTGTCTGTTGTTGAGATTGATGGATTTTCGCGCCTGCTTTCGAGTGATGATCGTGCGGTGATCAATTCAGCCGTTGCGCCCCTCCGCGTTCTGGACCGCATCGAGATCGGCTGCAACGGTCCGAACGAAGCTATCATTCACATTCTTGGTGGCTTCAAAGACGTTGAAGGCAAGATGATGCGGCAGTTGGTACCATTCGTCTGGGGAAGGGCGGGTCTGCGAGGTACTGGGCGCAGTGAATTTCCTCAAATGGAGCTTTCACCAAATCTGCGCTGACACCGCGATGCCCTTTACGTCCGCTTCCCACCCCAAAGCAGACCTACCCCGCCGGCAGTCTCAACCGTACCAGTAGCCCGCCCAGATCCTCGCTCTCCTCGAGCGCAATACTTCCCCCGTAAATCTCTGCCACATCGCGGACGATCGCCAGCCCCAGCCCCGTCCCCGGCTTGCCGCTGTCGAGCCGCACGCCGCGGTCGAAGATGCGCTGGCGGTCGGCGGGCGAAATCCCGGGGCCGTCGTCCTCGACGAGTATCTCGGCCATCGCGCCTTCGCGCTGGACGGTGACGAAGACGCTGCCGCCGCCATATTTGGCCGCATTCTCCAGCAGGTTGCCGATCAGCTCGTCGAGGTCCTGCCGTTCGACGCGCGCGACGAGCGCCTTGTCGCCCGACGCGTCGAGCCGTGCGTTCGGATAGAGCAGCCCGACCGCGCGCGACACGCTGTCGACGCTTTCGCGGATGTTCGCGCGCGCCTGCGCCGCGCCGCGGCGACCCACCGCGCGGGCGCGGGCGAGATGGTGATCGACCTGGCGCTGCATCGTCGCCGCCTCGCGCCGGACCGTCCCGGCAAGCTCGCTGTCCGAACCCGCCGCGCTGTTCACCAGCACCGTCAGCGGCGTCTTCAGTGCATGCGCGAGGTTGCCGGCGTGCAGCCGCGCCTCCTCCGCCTGCTTCTCGTTATGCGCGAGCAGCGCATTCAGCTCGTCGACCATCGGCTGGACCTCCAGCGGCAACGGCGCGGTGATGCGGCGATGCTGCCCCCCGCGCATCGCGGCGATCGCGCGGCGGATCTGGCGCAGCGGCAGCAGGCCGTAGAAGGTCTGGAGCGCCGCGAGGATGATGAGCCCCAGCCCGAGCAGCCCGAGGCTGGGGATCAGGGTCGCGCGCACCGCTCCGATCTGAAGGTCGAGCGCCTCGCGCGACTGCGCGATCTGGAAGCGCCAGCTCGTCTTGCTGCCCGGCAGGATGACGTTGCGCTCGAGAACGCGCAGTTCCTCGTCGGGAAACTGGTTGCTGTTATAGGTGTGAAGCACATTGTCGATATGGGCGCGCGGGGGCTTCAGCGTGCGTTCCCACAGCGAGCGCGAGCGATAGGGCTCCTGCCCCCCGCCGCTGATCTGCCAATAGAGCCCGCTATAGGGTTCGAGGAAACGCTGGTCGCCGAGCGGCTCGATCAGCCGCACCTCGCCGTCGGGGCCGATCTCCGACGAACGGATCATCGCGATCAGCACATATTCGAGGCTCGAATCGAAGTTGCGCGTGATCGCGCCGGTCAGCACCCGGTCGAGCGCGAAGCCGCCGCCGATCAGCAGCACCGAAATCCACAGCGCCGCGATCGCGATCATGCGCCGCGTCAGCGACCCCGTGATGCGGCTTGTCAGCGCGACCGGTTTTGCCGGATCGGCCTCGACCACCGGGGCGACGTCCCCCTCCGCCATCGCTTATGCCGGGTCGTCGAGCTGGTACCCGAGACCGCGGATGGTGGTGATGATGTCGGCGCCCAGCTTCTTGCGGATGCGCGTCACGAACACCTCGATCGTGTTCGAATCGCGATCGAAATCCTGGTCGTAGATATGTTCGATCAGCTCGGTGCGCGACACGACCTTGCCCTTGTGATGGAGCAGGTACGACAGCAGTTTATACTCCTGCGCAGTGAGCTTCACCGGCTCGCCGTCGAGCGTGACGCGGCCCGAACGCGTGTCGAGCCGCACCTTGCCGGCGATGAGCTCGCTCGACGCATTGCCCGCGGCGCGGCGGATCAGCGCGCGGAGGCGTGCGATCAGCTCTTCGGTCTGGAACGGCTTGGCCAGATAGTCGTCGGCGCCCGCGTCGAGCCCGGCGACCTTGTCCGACCAGCTGTCGCGCGCGGTCAGGACGAGCACGGGAAAATTGCGCTTTTCCTTGCGCCAGCGGTCGAGCACGGTCAGCCCGTCGACCTCGGGAAGGCCGAGATCGAGAATCGCCGCGTCGTAATTTTCGCTCGACCCCAGAAAATGGCCGTCCTCGCCATCGGTCGCGAGATCGACGGCATAGCCGGCGCCTTCGAGCGTCGCCTTGAGCTGCGGGCCCAGCGTGGGTTCGTCCTCGACAATCAAAATCCGCATTCAGGCGCCTTTCCTCTGCGCGCCGGCACATCGGGCCGGTCGATGGGGCTGTGTATCAAGTCCGGACGTTCATCGCAAAATCTCGTTGCGACAAACGATCCGGAAGCTCGCGAATGTCAGGGTTTGCGACCGACGATGCGGCCGGTGCGGGCGTCGACATAGACGATGACGACCTGCGCCCCGTCCATGAATTTCAGCGCATAGAGCATGCGGTCGGAATCGAACTGCGGACCGCCAAGATAGGTCATGCCGCTGTACGGCGGCCGGGACTTCACTTCGGCGATCAACCGGTTGAGCGGGATCACCTGTCCCTGCGAAGCGGCCTCGCGCAGATTGTCCTGATCGCGATCGCCACGCGCGGCGGCGGGTGCGCCGGCGGCGAGAAGCGATGCGGAAGCCAATGTTATGGTCAGAATGCGAAACATGCCCACGGTCCTAGTGCGAACGCATTGAATAGGCGATGAATGACCCCGTCAGCCGATATTCGGCTGCCAGCGTCCGCTTTCGAAGGTGCTGCCGGGGGGAATGGTGGGCGCGACAGGGATTGAACCTGTGACCCCACCCGTGTGAAGGGTGTGCTCTACCGCTGAGCTACGCGCCCATTCCAAGGTCGACCGATGGCCGATGCGCCGAAAGCCGGACGGCCATAGCCGCTCGCGCCGGTAATGCAACGCCCATTTGCCGAATTTTCGCCCGCAGATGCAAATCGGGCCGCAGCTTGCGCCACGGCCCGAAATGTTTTCACCAGAAGGTGCCGGCCAACTTAGTTGACGGCGTCCTTGAGGGCCTTGCCGGCCTTGAACTTCGGCTGGTTCGACGCCGCGATGGTCATCGTTTCGCCGGTGCGCGGGTTGCGACCGGTCGAGGCCTTGCGCTTGCTGACAGCAAAGGTGCCGAAGCCGACGAGACGAACTTCGCCGCCCTTCTTCAGCGAGCCCGTGATCGCGTCGAAGACGGCTTCGACGGCCTTGCTCGCGTCACCCTTCGTCAGGCCGCTCGAGTCAGCGACGGCGGCGATCAGGTCTTGTTTGTTCATGCCTAAGGAACCCCTGCATTATGGTTGGATAAATGATTCATGGCCCGAAGCCATGGCGCGCCACTAACGATGTTTAGCCCTGCCTTGTCAAAGCAAAAAAGGGCGAAAACCGACCCAAAACGTCGATTTTGCGACGAATATAGGACGAAATGGCGTCCGGCACCGAAGACTCAGTGCCGAATCGCCGTTTCGGGGTCGCCGCCGGGCGCGATCGGGGGGGACGCGGCGAGTTCGTCGGCCTCGGTCCACTCGATCGGTTCGACCGGGCTGACAAGGGCAACGGCGAGCACTTCGTCGACGTGGCTGACCGGAATGATCTTCAGCGCCTTGGTGATGTTCGCCGGAATCTCGGCCAGATCCTTTTCATTTTCCTCGGGGATCAGCACCGTCGTGATGCCGCCGCGCAGCGCCGCGAGCAGCTTTTCCTTGAGCCCGCCGATCGCCAGCACGCGGCCGCGAAGGGTGACCTCGCCGGTCATCGCGACATCCTTGCGAACCGCAATACCGGTGAGGGTCGAAACCATCGCGGTGACCATGCCGACGCCCGCGGACGGACCGTCCTTCGGCACCGCGCCTTCGGGCAAGTGGATGTGGATGTCCTTGCGCGCGAACAGGCTGGGCTTGATGCCATAGGCCGGCGCACGCGCCTTTACGAACGACAGCGCGGCCTGCACCGACTCGGTCATGACTTCGCCAAGCTTGCCGGTCGTGCGGACCTGGCCCTTGCCCGACACGGTAACCGCTTCGATCGTCAGCAATTCGCCGCCGACTTCGGTCCAGGCGAGCCCCGTGACCGCGCCGACCTGATCCTCGCGGTCCGACACGCCGTGACGGAACTTCCGCACGCCCGCGAATTCCGAAAGATTGTCGGGGGTCACGACGACATTGGTCGCCTTGCCTTCGAGGATCTTGCGCAGCGCCTTGCGCGCCAGACGCGCGATCTCGCGCTCCAGCGTACGGACGCCCGCCTCGCGGGTGTAATAGCGGATCAGGTCGCGAAGCCCCTCTTCGGTCAACTCGAACTCGCCGGCTTTCAGCCCGTGCGCCTCGATCTGCTTTTCGATCAGATGGCGTTTCGCGATCTCGACCTTCTCGTCCTCGGTGTAACCTTCGAGCCGGATGATCTCCATGCGGTCGAGCAGCGGCTGCGGCAGATTGAGCGAGTTCGCCGTCGTCACGAACATGATGTCGCTAAGGTCGACGTCGACCTCCAGATAATGGTCCTGGAACTTCGCATTCTGTTCGGGATCGAGCACCTCGAGCAGTGCCGAGGCCGGATCGCCGCGGAAATCCTGACCCAGCTTGTCGATCTCGTCGAGCAGGAACAGCGGGTTCATCGTGCCGGCCTTCTTGAGGTTGGTCACGATCTTGCCCGGCAGCGAGCCGATATAGGTGCGGCGGTGGCCGCGGATTTCGGCCTCGTCGCGCACGCCGCCCAGCGACTGGCGCACGAATTCGCGGCCCGTGGCTTTCGCGATCGAACGGCCGAGCGAGGTCTTGCCGACGCCCGGAGGGCCGACGAGGCACAGGATCGGCCCCTTCAGCTTGTTGGTGCGCGCCTGCACGGCCAGATATTCGACGATCCGGTCCTTGACCTTCTCGAGCGCATAATGGTCGTCGTCGAGGACGGCCTGCGCCTTCGCGATATCCTTCTTCAGCTTCGACTTCTTGCCCCACGGCAGGCCGATCAGCGTGTCGAGATAGTTGCGGACGACGGTCGCCTCGGCCGACATCGGCGCCATCGCGCGGAGCTTCTTCAGCTCGGCGTTCGCCTTGGCCTTCGCCTCCTTCGACATTTTGAGGCCGTCGATCCTGAGCTGCAGCTCGGCAAGGTCGTCGCCGCCCTCGCCATTGTCGTTGCCCAGCTCGCGCTGGATCGCCTTCAGCTGCTCGTTCAGATAATATTCGCGCTGGCTCTTTTCCATCTGGCGCTTCACGCGGCCGCGGATCTTCTTCTCGACCTGCAGCACGCCGAGCTCGCCCTCCATGAAGGCGAACACCATTTCGAGCCGCTTGGCGGGCGCATCCTCGACGAGCAGCGTCTGCTTGTCCGAGACCTTGATGTTGAGATTGCCCGCAACCGAGTCGGCGAGGCGCGAGGCATCGTCGATCTGCGACAGCTGCACCGCGGTTTCGGCCGGCATCTTCTTGTTGAGCTTGGCATAGCTTTCGAACTGGTCGACGACCGAGCGCATCAGCGCCGCGGTGTCGACGCTGTCGTCGAGCGTGTCGGCGATCGGCTTCACCGTCGCCATCACCGCCTTGCCCTCGTCGACAAGGTTCGTCAGCTTCGCGCGTTCCTTGCCCTCGACCAGCACGCGAACGGTGCCGTCGGGCAGCTTCAGCAGTTGCAGGACGGTGGCGATCACGCCGACGTCATACAGGTCGTCGCGCTGCGGATCGTCCTCGCCCGGATCGAGCTGGGCGACGAGAAAGATTTCCTTGTCCGATTCCATCGCGGTTTCGAGCGCGGCGACGGAACGGTCGCGGCCGACGAACAGCGGCACGATCATATGCGGGAAAACAACGATGTCACGCAGCGGAAGCAGGGGATAAGATTGCGTCATTGGGACTCCTGAGCGGGCACCGACCGGCGCTCCGCCCTTCTTATAGGCATTTCATCGCTAATATGGCGTAACTTGCCGCGCATTCAATGACGCAGCGCTGAACGGGCAATCCGGCAAAGCGGGATCGCCGCGCTGTATCGTCATCGCGACGTTAGGGATCGGCGAACGGCCGGTCAGAACGGCAGCTTGAAACCCGGCGGCAGCGGCAGACCGCTGGTCATCTTGCCCATTTCCTCGTTGCTGGCGTGGTCGGCCTTTTCGCGGGCGTCGTTGAACGCCGCAGCGAGCAAATCTTCGAGCATCTGCTTGTCGGCCGGAACGATCAGGCTGTCGTCGATATGGATCGCCTTGATCCGGCCCTTGGCGGTCGCGGTGATCCTGACGAGCCCGCCGCCCGAAACGCCCTCGACCTCGACATTGTCGAGCTTCGCCTGCGCTTCCTGCATCTGGGCCTGCACCGTGGCAGCCGCTTCCTGCGCCGCCTTCATCATTTCTTCGATCGATTTCATGGATTTGGACCTATTTACTGTCGTCGGCAAATCTTGCCTCGGGGAAAGCCGCAAATGCTGCCTTTACGACCGGCAGTTCGCGAATGCGGGAATCATTGTCGGCGAGCTTCGCAGCGCGCATCTGGCCCAGACTCGGGCGACCTTCGCCCTCGCCCGCGCGAACCTGCCAGCGGCTGCCGGTCTGGTTGAGCAGCGCTTCGCCCAGCCGGCGCGCAAAATCGCCGTCAAGCGCTGGAACCGGCACATAGACGAGCAGGCCGGGTTCGAGCTCCAGAAGCTTGAGGTCATCATAAACTTGCCGCGCAAGCTGATGATTACCCGTGCTTTCGAGCAACTGATGGATCTGCGCGATCGTCAGCGCCGACGGCGCGACCTCGGCAACCGGTTCGGCCGCCGCGCTTTCCGATCCGCCCGGGGCCGGAGGCGCGGCGAGCGGCATCGTCGGCACGCCACCCGATTCGAGCAGTTTCGCGAGCTCGCCCGGATCGGGCAGCGATGCCGCATAAATCACGCGGAGCAGCAGCATTTCGAGATGCTCGAGCGGATTGTTCGCGCGGAGCACCTCGTCATGCCCCTTCAGGAGCAACTGCCATAACCGGTTGAGGGGCGCGAAACCCAGCTTCTGCGCCCACTCGCCGATCCGTTCGCGGTCGCTCGCGGCAAGCGCGGGGTCGTCGTGGCGCGACACCTTGGCGAGCGTCACCGCATGCGTCAGGTCCATCAGCCCGCGCACCATCGCGACGGGCTCGATCCCCAGGGCATATTGCGCGCGGGCCAAATCGATCGCGCCGCCGCTGTCGCCTTCGAGGATCGCCGCCATCAACTGGGTGATCGCGGTGCGATCCGACAAGCCGAGCATCGTGCGCACCTGATCGGCGCCGATCTTGCCGCCGCCATCGAGGTCGGCGTGCGCGATCGCCTGGTCGAGGATCGACAGCCCGTCGCGCACCGATCCCTCGGCGGCGTTGGCGATCAGCCAGATCGCCGGCGCCTCGGCCTCGACGCCTTCCTTCTGCAGTATCGCGCTGAAGTGCGCGAAGAGCATGTCGGGGGTGATACGGCGAAGGTCGAAGCGCTGGCAGCGCGACAGCACCGTCACCGGCACCTTGTTCACTTCGGTCGTCGCGAACAGGAATTTGACGTGCGGCGGCGGCTCTTCAAGCGTTTTCAGAAGCGCGTTGAAGGCATTACGCGACAACATGTGCACTTCGTCGATGATGTAGATCTTGTAGCGCGCCGAGACCGCGGCATAGCGCACCGCCTCGATAATCTCGCGCACATCGTCGACGCCGGTGTTCGATGCGGCGTCCATTTCGATCACGTCGATATGGCGCCCTTCGGTGATCGCGCGGCACGGCTCGCACACCCCGCACGGGTCGATCGTCGGCCCGCCCTGCCCGTCGGGACCGATGCAGTTGAGCGCCTTGGCGATCAGGCGCGCGGTCGACGTCTTGCCGACCCCGCGCACCCCGGTCATCAGAAAGGCGTGCGCCAGCCGGTCGCGGGCAATCGCATTGCCCAGCGTCTTCACCATCGCATCCTGCCCGATCAGTTCGGCAAAGGTTTGCGGGCGATATTTGCGGGCCAGGACGCGATAAGGCCCGCTCGACGGCTGCGGCGCCGTCTCGGGCAGGTCCATTCCCAGCATCGGGATATCGTCGTCGGCGGAATCGCTCATGGCCCCGTCTTAGGGGTGTGCCGCGGTCTTGTCGAAGGGGGAAATGGGTGGGAGCCGGAACGACCCGCAGCGAATTCGTTGCGGCTGCTTCCTTCCGGACCTGACCGGGTTGGCGAAGACTGCGTCCGCCCGACTCCCGCGGCGCATATGGCGGCGACGGCACCGAAATGCAAGCCGCGCGGTCAGTCGGGAAGATTCTCCGCAATCGCGCGCCCGACCTCGGCGAGCAGCGCATTGGCGGCATCGCCGGTCACGGTGGGCCGGTCGAGGAACGCCGCGAGCATATATTTGCTGCCGTCGGGCGCCTCGATGAACGCGACGTCGTTATAGGCGGTCCCGCAAGTCCCGGTCTTGTCGCCCGCGATCCACGCCGGCGGCAGCCCCGCCCGGATGCGCGCACGGCCGGTCTCGCTGTCGATCAGCCAGCCGCGCAGCTGGCGCCGATAGTCGGCGTTCAGATAGTCGCCATAGACCAGCATCGCGCCGCTCTTCGCCATCGCCGCGGGGCTGGTCGTGTCGCGCGGGTCGCCCGGAGCATTCTCGTTGAGGTCGGGCTCGTTGCGGTCGAGCCTTGTAACCACATCGCCCATCGCACGAACGCGCTGGGTGAAACTGGCCGGGCCACCGGTCGCCTTCAAAATCAGGTTGGCCGCGGCATTGTCGCTGACCTTGACGATCTGCTCGGCGGCGAAGCCGAGGCGCAGTTCGCCGGAGCCGACCTGCGTCTCGCTGTAAGGCGAATGCGGCAGCAGATCGGCTGCCGAGAGCGCAAGCGGCGTTCGCAGCGACGGCCCGCCATTCGCCGCGCCGCGCAAGACCTGCCCGGCGAGGAGCAGCTTGAAGGTCGAGCACATCGCGAAGCGCTGATCGCTGCGCTGCCCCAGCAACAGCCGCCCGGTCGTATCGGTCAGCGCGATGCCCATCCGCCCGCCCGACCGCCGCTCGATGTCGGCCAGCTGCTTGGCGAGAATGACCGAATCGCCCGTCGGCTCGCGGACGGGAGCGGACGAGGATGAGGCGCATGCTGCGAGCGCGAGCAGCGGCAGCATCGCGAGCATCCGCATCAGCGCGGCCCCTGCATGTTGCGGCTTTCGCTGGGGATATGGACAGTGAGTCCGTCGAGATCGTCGGTCAGCACGATCTGGCACGACAGGCGGCTCGTGCGACGCACGCCGGCCGCGAGATCGAGCATATCCTCCTCCATCTCGCTCGCGGGCGGCAGGCGGTCGAAATCCTCCTTCGCAACGATGACATGGCAGGTCGAACAGGCCATCTGCCCCTCGCACGTCCCCTCGAGCGGCATCAGATGCGCCTGCGCGATGTCGAGCAGGATGGAGCCCGACTCGGCTTCGGCCTCGGTGCGCCCCTTGCCGTCGGCGTGGATGAAGGTGACGCGCAATCAATTCACTCCCTGTAGCCGGGCCGCATCCTTGATCGCCTGCAGGCCCTCACGCAACGCCTCTTCGGTCGTATAGCGTCCCCAACCGAGACGGATCGAGGCGCGCGCGTCGGCTTCGCTGACACCCATCGCGCGCAGCACATGGCTGACCTTGCCCGACCCGCTGCCGCACGCGCTGCCCAGCGAGAAGGCGACATTGCGCGCGTCGGACATCAGGCGGAGCCCGTTCACGCCCTCGCGCCGGATATTGAGGTTGCCGTGATAACGTGGGTTCGCCGCGCCGTTGAGCGTCCATTCGGGGAGCGTATCCATTGCGAGCGACCAGAGCCGCTCGGCATGCTCCGCATCCTTGTCGAACCGCTCGGCCGCGAGCGCCGCCGCGGCGCCGAAACCCGCACAGAGCGCAGGCGAGACCGTGCCCGACCGCATCCCCTGCTCCTGCGCGCCGCCGTACATCAAAGGCTCGAGATCGACCCCGTCCCTCACCCACAGCGCGCCAATGCCCTTCGGCCCGTGAATCTTGTGCGCCGAAAGCGCGATCAAATCTGCCTCTTCGGGGATCGCGACGCGGCCATAGCCCTGCACCGCGTCGCAGAGCAGCAGGCTGTTCTTCGCGTGCGCGGTCGCCGCGAAATCGGCGACCGGCTGGATCGTCCCGACCTCGTTGTTCACCAGCATCGTCGCGACGATGCCGTTCTCGGGGATCGGCGCATCCCCGGGCGGCAGCGCCAGCCCCGCGCCGTCGACCGGCAGGATGGCCGCATTCAGCCGTTCGAGGCACTGCAGCGACGCCGCATGTTCGATGCTGAGCCCCGCGACACCGCCGGGCTTCGCCCTGGCGCCGCTGAACAACGCCCAGTTGAGCGCCTCCGTCGCGCCGGAGGTGAAGAACACCCTCCCGCCCCTTGGCAGCAGCGCCGCGACCCGATCGCGCGCGACTTCGACCGCCGCCGCAGCAGCGCGGCCCGCCTTGTGCGTGCTCGACGGGTTCGCAAACCCATCGCCTTCTCCCGGCCCTTCCAGCCAGCGCAGCATCGCCTCGCGCGCTTCGGGAGCGAGCGGCGTAGTGGCCTGATAGTCGAGGTAAATCATCCGCCGAGAGAGTCCTTGTTGCGAACGATTCGCAAAAGTTGCAAGTTGCTACCCGTTTTCTATATAGGCGCCATCTTCGCTCCGCCACCCCGCCAGCCGGCGATTCGGCCTTGAGCTCAAAAAGACAAGAGGTGCTCCCATGCCCGACGTGATTTTCCCCGGCCCCGAGGGCCGCATCGAAGGCCGTTTTTCGCCGCCGCCGCGCCCGCGCGCGCCGGTCGCGCTGATCCTGCACCCGCACCCGCAGGGTGGCGGCACGATGAACGACCGCATCACGCAGGCGATGTACAAGAGCTTCGTCGCGCGCGGCTTCGCCGTGCTGCGCTTCAACTTCCGCGGCGTCGGCCGCAGCCAGGGTACGTTCGACAACGGGATCGGCGAGCTGAGCGACGCCGCCTCGGCGCTCGACTGGGTCCAGTCGATCCATCCCGAGGCGCAGACCACGTGGGTCGCCGGCTTCAGCTTCGGTGCATGGATCGGCATGCAGCTGCTGATGCGCCGTCCGGAGATCCGCGGCTTCCTGTCGGTCGCGCCGCCGGCGAACATGTATGACTTCAGCTTCCTCGCGCCCTGCCCCTCGTCGGGCATCATCGTCGCGGGCGGTCAGGACGAGATCGTTCCGCCGGCCGCGATCCAGAAGCTGGTCGACAAGCTGCGGACGCAAAAGGGCATCACGATCCATCACGACGAGATCCCGCGCGCCAACCACTTCTTCGAGCATGAGCTCGACCAGTTGATGAAATCGCTCGATAACTATCTGGATATGCGGCTCGCGCCCGATTCGCCGATCCGCTGAGCCCGGCCTACTTCGTCGGGATCATCCAGATCGCCACATTGGCGAACAGCACCAGCGCCGCGACCAGCATCAGCAGCGCGCGGCGCCGGTCGCCGTGGCGGAAGACCATGAACGCGCCGCCGAGCAGCGCGAAGCCACCGAGCATGGCTATCGAAAGCAGAGTGTCGCCCATGGCGGCGCTCTACGGCGGCGCGTCCGGGCGGTCAAACCGCCATTGTTACAAATCGGGGTCGAAAAGCGCCGCCTCCCTGTGGCCAAGTGCAAACGCTTCGCCTAAAGGCCGCTCATCGATTCCCTTTCTCCAGCGGGAGCCGCACCGATGCGCATCGCGATAGCCTCTGACCACGCCGCATACGAGCTGAAGGCCGTGCTCGCCGACTGGCTGCGCGCCGAGGGGCACGAGGTCGCCGACCTCGGTACCAACGGCCCCGACAGCGTCGACTATCCTGACTATGGCTATCGTCTGGCCGAAGCGGTCGCGGACGGCAGCGCCGACAAGGGCGTCGCGCTCTGCGGGTCGGGCATCGGCATCTCGATCTCGGTCAACCGCAACCCGGCGTGCCGCTGCGCGCTCGTGTCCGAACCGCTGTCGGCGAAACTCTCGCGCGAGCATAATGACGCGAACGTCATCGCGCTCGGCGCGCGCCTGACCGGTATCGACATGGCGAAGGCGTGCATCGCCGCCTTCCTGACCACAGATTTCGCCGGCGACCGCCACGCGCGCCGCGTCGACAAACTATCCAACCCGCCGCAACTGGAGACCAGCCGATGACCACCGACACGCTCGACAAGCCCATCAAATCGGCCGGCTATTTCACCGATGGCGTAGGCACCACCGACCCCGCGGTCGCGGCGGCGATGAAGCATGAAATGGAGCGCGAACAGTATCAGATCGAGCTGATCGCCTCGGAAAACATCGTCTCGAAGGCGGTGCTGGAAGCACAGGGATCGGTCTTCACCAACAAATATGCCGAGGGCTATCCCGGCAAGCGCTATTATCAGGGCTGCGCCCCGTCGGACGAGGTCGAGCAGCTCGCGATCGACCGCGCCAAGAAGCTCTTCGACTGCGGCTTCGCCAACGTCCAGCCGCACTCGGGCGCACAGGCGAACGGCGCGGTGATGCTGGCGCTGACCAAGCCCGGCGCGACGATCCTCGGCATGAGCCTCGACGCCGGCGGCCACCTGACCCACGGCGCTCCGCCGGCGATGTCGGGCAAATGGTTCAACGCGGTGCAATATGGCGTCCGCGCCGACGATCATCTCGTCGATTTCGACCAGGTCGAGGCATTGGCGAAGGAGCATCGCCCCTCGCTGATCATCGCGGGTGGCTCGGCCTATCCGCGCACGCTCGACTTCGCGCGCTTCCGGGCGATCGCCGACGACGTCGGCGCGCTGCTGATGGTCGACATGGCGCATTTCGCGGGCCTCGTCGCCGGCGGCGCGCATCCCTCACCGATGGAGCATGCCCACGTCGTCACCACGACGACGCACAAGACGCTGCGCGGTCCGCGCGGCGGCATGATCCTGACCAATGACGAGGCGATCGCGAAGCGTATCAATTCGGCGGTCTTCCCCGGCCTGCAGGGCGGCCCGCTGATGCACGTCATCGCCGCGAAAGCGGTCGCCTTCGGCGAGGCGCTGCGTCCCGAATTCAAGGACTATGCCAAGGCGACGATCGCCAACGCGCAGGCGCTCGCCAACCGGCTGAAGGCACGCGGCGCCGACGTCGTCGCGGGCGGCACCGACACGCACCTCGCGCTGATCGACCTGCGTCCGCTCGGCATCACCGGCCGCGACGCCGACGAGGCGCTCGAACGCTCGGCGATCACCTGCAACAAGAATGGCGTGCCCTTCGACCCGCTGCCGCCGGTCAAGACCAGCGGCATCCGCGTCGGCTCGCCCGCCGGCACGACGCGCGGCTTCGGCATCGCCGAGTTCGAGGATATCGGCGATATGGTCGCCGACGTTCTGGAAGCGCTGCGCGACAAGGGCGAACATGGCGACGCCGATGTCGAGGCGAATGTCCGCGGCCGCGTGCGCGCGCTGTGCGAACGCTTCCCCATCTATCAGGGGTAAGGCGATGGCGCGGCAGCATCCCGAAGAGCCGACGCTGGTCGAGCTGACGATCGAAGAGATTAAGGCGATGGGCAAGCAGGGGGCAAAGCATCCCTCGACCAAGCCCGTCCTGATCGGCGGCGGACTCGGCGCCGCCGCGGGCCTGATCCTGCCCGTCGTGACATGGCCTGTCGGTCTGTTTGCGGGCGCCGCCATTGCGCTGATCAGCCGGGTGAAACGCTGACCGATGCGCTGCCCTTATTGCGGACATGAAGACAGCCAGGTGAAGGACAGTCGTCCGACCGAGGACGGCGCGGCGATTCGCCGCCGCCGCCAGTGCGAGGATTGCGGCGCGCGCTTCACCACGTTCGAGCGCATCCAGCTCCGCGAGGTCGCAGTATTGAAAGCCGGCGGCAATCGCGAACCCTTCGACCGCGAGAAGCTGATGCGCAGCGTCCAGATCGCGTGCCGCAAGCGCCCGATCGACGGCGCGCGGATCGAACGGCTCGTCTCGGGTATCCAGCGTCAGCTCGAAACCTCAGGCGACAATGAAGTGCAGGCGGCGCAGATCGGCGCGATGGTGATGGAGGCGCTGAAGGGCTTCGACAATGTCGCCTATATCCGCTTCGCCAGCGTCTATCGCGACTTTACCGAAGCCAAGGATTTCGAGGAATTCGCCTCTTCGATCACCGAGGCGGCGCGGCCCGGCAAATGACCGCGGCCGCCCCGCCCCCCGTTATCGTCCTCGTAAGGCCGCAACTTGCCGAGAATATCGGCAAGGCGGCGCGCGCGATGCTCAACTTCGGACTAACCGACCTTCGCCTTGTCGCGCCACGCGACGGCTGGCCGAACCCCGATGCGGGTCCGGCGGCGTCGGGCGCCGATATCGTGCTCGCGAAGGCCCAAGTCTTCGAGACACTCGCCGACGCGGTCGCCGACTGCCAGACCATCTATGCCACCACGGTGCGCAAGCGCGGCGTGACCAAGCCGGTGCTGACGCCCGAGGAAGCCGCAAGGGATGTGCATGCGACCGCCGGCCGCTCGGCCTATATCTTCGGGCCCGAGCGTTCGGGCCTTGAGACCGACGATGTGGCGCTGGCGCACAACATCGTCACCGTCCCGATCAATCCCGAATTCGGCTCGCTGAACCTCGCGCAGGCGGTCATCCTGCTCGCCTATGAATGGTCGAAGGGTCAGGCACTCGCCAGCCCGCCCGAGGTTCCGCTCGATCCGCCGGCCCCGCACGGCGAGCTTGAACAGCTGATCGAACATCTCAACCGCGACCTCGATACGGCGGGCTATTTCTTTCCGGTCGAGCGGACCGAGGCGACGCTGCGGACGATCCGCACCGCGCTCACCAAGACCGGCTGGTCGAGCAACGACATCCGCATGATGCACGGGATCATCACCATATTGGGGCGCACGCCGCGACCCCGCTAGCGGGGAATTGACAATCCGTTCGCGAAATGCTGCAACGCCGCATCTTAGCTCGGCAGCCCCCTCCCCTCCGGAAGGCGCCGATCTCCAGGAGTTTGATTTCGATGATGAGTTTGCTGCTTTCGCTCGCCCTCGCGGCGACCGGATCCGATACGGCTCAGCCTGCCAAGCCGGCGAAGCCCAAGAAGGTTTGCGAGAAGATCGAGATGTCGGGCAGCAATGTCCCGAAGCGCGTTTGCCGCACGGTCACCGAACAGCCGAAGCCGACGGACGAAGCCGCCCGCTCGGAATCGAAACCCGCCCCGACCGGCGCGACCAACTGACAACACCCTTCCCGGACCGCCGATCCCCGCCGCCCCGCAGCGGACGATCTGCCTCCGGCTTCCCCCAGGAGTGACCATGTTTAGCCTTGTCCTGACGCTCGCGCTCGCCGCAGCCGCGCCCGAGACTGCAACGCCCCCGGCCGCCGACAGCAATACGACCACCGCGGCTCCCGAGAAGGAAAAGCTGATCTGCCGGACGGTCCGTCCCTCGAACAGCCGCCTCGCCAAGCGCGAGTGCCGGACGCAAAAGGAATGGAACGAAGCCTCCGACAAGCTGGACGTGTATCGCGCCAAATAAGGCGCGTGCCCGCCTAGCGCGGATCGGCAAGACCGCGGATATCGTCCCATTGCCCATATTCATGGGCGATCGACTGCTCGACCAGGACGTCCCACACGGCACGCAGGCGCTGCGGGTCCAGACCCGCCGCTTCGGCTTCGCGCGCTACATTGTCGAGCACCTGCGCCTTGCGCGCCTCGTCGCGAACCGCGCCGCGGTCGGCCTTGATGCGCGCTGCGGCATCCATATAGCCAAAGCGGCGGACGAGCAGGGCGACGAGTTCGCGATCGACCTGATCGACCCCTGCACGGACGTCGATCATCGTTTCACAGGCTTCGGGTGATTTGGCGGAAGTCATGCGCGCCGCCTTTAGCGGCTTTTTCGCGGCTGTCGAGCCGCGCTCGGCCCTTGACTCGGCCGACGCACCCGTCTAACCGCGCGCCTTCGCAAATTGACCCCGCACCCCGGTGAAGCGGTGGTCGCGTACGGCCCAGCCCGTACGGTGCGACCCGGGAACCGCCGAAATCCTTCGGCACACAGCAAATTGGAGACGACATATGTCGAAGCGCCAGAGCGCCAAGTACAAACTCGACCGCCGGATGGGCGAAAACATCTGGGGTCGCCCGAAGAGCCCGGTCAACCGCCGCGAATACGGCCCCGGCCAGCACGGTCAGCGCCGCAAGGGCAAGATGTCGGACTTCGGCATCCAGCTCCGCGCGAAGCAGAAGCTGAAGGGCTATTACGGCGACATCACCGAGAAGCAGTTCAAGAAGAACTATTTCGAAGCGTCGCGCATGAAGGGCGACACCGGTCAGAACCTGATCGGCCTGCTCGAGCGTCGTCTCGACGCGGTCGTCTATCGCTCGAAGTTCACCCCGACCATCTTCTCGGCGCGCCAGCTCGTCAGCCACGGCCACGTCTATGTGAACGGCGTGAAGTGCAACGTCGCCAGCCGCCTCGTGAAGCCGGGCGACGAAATCACCCTCGGCAAGAAGGCGCAGGAAATGGCGCTGGTCGCCGAAGCGCAGAGCCTGCCCGAGCGTGACCTGCCCGAATATCTGGCCGTCGACGGCACCAAGACGACCTACGTCCGCGTTCCGACGCTCGACGAAGTGCCGTATCCGGTGAAGATGGAACCGAACCTCGTCGTCGAATTCTATTCGCGCTGATCGGGTTCCACCTGGAATTCAAAAGGGGCGGTCCGGCAACGGGCCGCCCCTTTTCGTTCCAGCTCAGTGCGGCAGGAAAGCGGAGATCTTGCGCAGCATGTCGGTGCGCGCCTCTCCGGTCTCCAGGCTGTGGGCCAGTTCGGGATATTCGACCAGGTCGGCGCGCTTGCCCTTGGCGTCGAGCGCGCGCTTCATCGTCCGCGACTGTTCGACGCGGACATTCTGGTCGAACGTACCGTGGAACATCAGGACGGGCGCGACGATGGCGGCGGCATTCTGTGCCGGCGATCCCTCCTTGATGTGCGGCCCGGTGCCGATGAAGCGCGCGTTGATCTCGCCCGCCCCGTCGTCGGTTTCCTCGCGCTTCAGCTGGTCGAGGTCGGTGACCGGGGCGATGGCAACGATCGCCTTGAACAGGTCGGGCGCCAGCACGCCCGACTGCAGCGCCGCATAGCCGCCGTACGACCAGCCGACGATCGACAGCTTCGCCGGGTCAGCACCCTGCGTCGACGTCAGCCACTTGCCCGCATCGGTGACGTCGCCGATCGCCGTCTTCCACGACTGGAAACCGTTCTTCTGGTACCAGGCGTCGCCATAACCCGACGAGCCGCGGAAGTTGGGCTGCAGCACGGCATAGCCGCTCTGCGCGAAATATTGCGCCATCCAGTCGAAGCCCCATTCGTCGCGCGCCGAGGGCCCGCCGTGCGGCATCACGATCGCCGGCAGGCCCTTTGCGTCGGCCCGTCCGGGCGGCAGCGTCAGATAGCCCGGAATCGTCGTGCCGTCGGCGGCGGGATAGGTGACGGGGCGTACCGGGGAGAGCGTCAGATCGGCCAGCGCATCGCGCTCGCCGAGCAGGGGCCGCAGTTCCTTCGCCGCCGGTGTGAACAGATAATATTGCCCCGGATCGGTATCCGAACTGGTCCGCACCAGATAGCGGCTCTCGTCCGCCGACGCGTCCGCGATCAGTATCTGCTTTCCGCCGAGCGCCTTTGACAGCGATGCGGTCATCTTGGCGACGGCGGGATCGGTCATCACCGAGACGCGCTTGTCGGTCGCATAGGAGACGCCGACGATGCGGCCGTTGCGGCCGATACGGATCACGTCGTCGACATCGACCTCGGGGTGCGCATAGATGGTGGTTACGGTCCCGCTGCCGTCGAGCGGCATCGCCACCACTGCCTTGCGCCCGTCGATCCGGTCGAGACCGAACACGCGGTCGGTCGCCGGGTCGATCGCGATCGGATCGAAACCCTTCTCGCTGGCGATGTCATAGTCGGACAGCGCCTTCCAGTTGCCGCCGCCCTTCGCCCGATAGGAATAGTGGATCGTCGGGCTCATCTGTCCGCTGTTCAGCCACGCGTGCGTCGCCATGACGCGGACCTGCCCGTGTCCGTCGGAAAGATAATAGATGGCATCGCGGTTCGGTGCCTCGACCCGCGAACTGGCGCCGCTGGTGGCATCGACGCGATCGACACCCAGCCCTTCGGCGCGCTGCGCGATAAAGGTGCCGGTGTTGTTCTCGGGCACATAGCTTCGCGTCATCAGCAACGAGCCATTGTCCGACGCCGACCAGTCGATCACGCTCCCGCCCCGGAAATCGGCATAGAGCGACCGTGCGCTGCGCCGGTTGCTCAGCAGCTTCATGTTGCCGCCCGCCGCATCGAGCGCGATGATGTTGGTCGCCCCCAATATTTCGCCCGCCTGCTTGTCGCGGTGATAGGTCTGGCACGCGAGGCGCGCATTCGTCACCCAGCCACACCAGCTCAGAAAGCCGTCGTCGCCGCTGCTCGACAGGATCTGCTTCGGCATCGCGCCTTCGGCCGTATCGACGACGAACAGGCGCCGCGTCAGCTTTTCGCCATTCTCGATATAGGCGATCCGCGTGCCGTCGGGCGACAGGCTGACATCGCGGATCGATTCCAGCGCGCCGAAACGCGCCGCATTGTCGACCGTGCCTTGCGCATGAGCGACAGGAACGGCCGACAAGGCCGTCGCCAGCGCCGCGATCGAAAGCGATCGGCGCACCCCCGTTTTGATAATCATCCTGACTCCCCCATTTCCGTTCCCATCGGCCCGGCCGCTTGATCCGGGCAGCATCCAACTCGTTCTGCCCGGCCGTCAGTGCGGCAGGAACTGGCTGATCCGCCCCAGCATCGCGATGCGCGTCTCGCTGTCCCACAGATTGTGCGCGAGACCCGGATATTCGATCAGCTCGACCTTCTTCCCCGCCGATGTCAGCGCGCCGCGCATGACACGGGCCTGGTCGATATCGACATTCTGGTCGAGCGTGCCGTGGAACATCAGCACCGGCGCCTTGATCGCGCCGGCGTTCTGCGCCGGCGACCCTTCGCGGACATGCGGCCCCGATCCGATGAAGTCGCGGGTGATCGCCCCGCTGATATAGCGGGCGCTCTCGTCCTTCAGCTTGCCGAGGTCGGTGACCGGCGCGATCGCGACGATCGACCGGAAAAGGTCGGGCGCGACGACGCCCGACTGCAGCGCCGCATAACCGCCGTACGACCAGCCGACGATCGACAGTTTCGCCGGATCGGCCCCTTCGGCAAGGATCCACCGCCCCGCATCGGTAACATCGCCGATCGCGGTCTTCCACGACTGGAAGCCGTTGTTCTGGTACCATTGATCGCCATAGCCCGACGATCCGCGATAATTGGGCTGCACGACGGCGAAGCCGGCCTGCGCGAAATATTGCGCCATCCAGTCAAAGCCCCATTCGTCGCGCGCCGACGGCCCGCCGTGCGGCATGACGATCGCCGGCAGGCCCTTCGCATCGCTGCGCCCGGGCGGCAGCGTCAGATAGCCCGGGATCATCGTGCCGTCGGACGCCGGATAGGTGATCGCCTTGACCGGCGAGAGCAACTGGTCCGCCAGCAAGGGGCGATCCTCGAGCAGCGGACGCAGCTGTTTCGCGGCGGGCGTATAGCGATAGTAACGTCCCGGATCGACGTCCGACCCGTTCCATACGAGCCAATGCGCCTCGTCCGCGGATGCGTCGATGAAATAGACCTCGCGCCCGCCCAGTGCACGCGACAGCGATTTCGCCATCGCCCCGACATTCGCATCGGTCGTCACCATCCTGCGGCGGTCGGTCGCATAGGTCGCGCCGACGACGCGCTGGTCGCGGCCGACCTGGACCAGCCCGTCAACGTCGACCTCGGGATGGCGATAAAGGGTTTCCCCCTTGCCGGTCCCGTCCAGATTCACGGCCATGACCGCCTGACGGCCGTCGATCTTGCCGAACCCGATCGCGCGATTGGTTGCGGCGTCGACAGCCCACGGATCGAATCCCTCGCGCGACAGGATGTCGAACGACGACAGCGACTGCCAGTCGCCGCCATTCGCGGGCCTGAACAGATAACGCACCGAACCGCTCAGATTGCCGGTCTGTCCTTCCATGGGCTGAACCCCCATGATGCGGACCTTGCCCTTGCCGTCGGTGATGAACTCTCGCGCGTCACGGCGCGGCTTTTCGACCGTCTTTGCCGATCCTTGCGTGACGTCCACCAGATCGACGCCCATGCCCTCGTCGTCCTTGGTGATCAGCGAGGCCGAATAGCGGTTGGCTTCGGGGACATAGCTGCGCATCACCAGCACGCTGTTGGCCGGCCCGGGCTGCCAGTCGATGATGCTGCCGCCGCGAAAATCGTAACTGAGCGCCTTGTCGCTGCGCCGCGTGCTCAATGTCTTCACATTGCCGCCCGTCGCATCCACCCCCAGCAGGGACGTGAATCCGAAAATGGTGTCGCCCAGCTTTTGCCGGCCGGCGATCTGGCAGACCAGACGCGCGTCGGTCGCCCACCGGCACCACCGCAGCGTTTCGGGGTCGCCGCTCGCGCGGAGGATGCGGCGCGGTGCGGCGCCATCGGCGATCTCGACGACGAACAGGTCGTTCGCCTGCCCCTTGTTCGGCGCGACAAAGGCGATGCGCTGCCCGTCCGGCGACAGGCTGACCTGCGTGATTCCATCGAGCGTCCCGAAACGCCGCGCCACCTCGTCGACTTGCGCCTGCGCTGACGTCGCGACCAGTCCGGCACCCAACAACCACAAAAAGCGACCCCGCATCCCCTATCCCCCTGTTATCCGGTCCCGTTCGTCCATTGCTAAATGGGTGCATCCCCATTTCCAAGGGTGAAGATGCACCGGAGTCGAGCGACGCTTGCACCCTCGGCGGCGGGCTGGCACAAGCCCGGTCGTCGCAAATGTAACTTTCCAAGGAAATTCCATGCTTCGCTTCCCCCGAACCGCCGCGGCTTTCGCGGTCCTCCTCACCGTTGCCGCGTGCAACGGCGCCGACAAGACGGCCGCGTCCGGCGCGACCCCGCTTCCCGACGTCCAGTTCCCCGAACTGTCGCTGAAAACGCTGCAGGACGTGACGAAGGAACTCTCGTCGGACGCCTATGAAGGCCGCGCGCCCGGCACCGCGGGCGAGGAAAAGACCGTCGCCTTTCTGATCAAGCAGTTTGAGGCGGCAGGGCTGAAGCCCGGCAACAACGGCAAGTGGACGCAGGACGTCCCGCTGGTCGAGATCACGCCGAAGAATGCCACGCCGCTGACCTTCACCGGCGGCAAGACGCCCGTGACGCTGCAATATGCGACCGACTATGTCGCGAACAGCTATCGCGTGGTACCCAGGACCGAGATCAAGGACAGCGACGTCGTCTTCGTCGGCTATGGCATCAACGCCCCCGAAAAGGGCTGGAACGACTATGCCGGGCTCGACGTGAAGGGGAAGACCGTGGTCGTCCTCGTCAACGATCCCGACTGGCAGACCAAGGAAAACAAGGGCGAATTCAACGGCCGCGCGATGACCTATTACGGCCGCTGGTCGTACAAATATGAAGAAGCGGCGCGTCAGGGCGCCGCCGCGGTGCTGATCGTCCACGACACCGAACCCGCCGCTTATGGCTGGAACGTCGTCGAAAGCAGCAACACCGGCGCCAACTACCTCGCCGAAAGCAAGGACGGCGGTGCCAAGGAAACCGCGGCGAACGGCTGGATCCAGCTCGGCAAGGCGAAGGAACTCTTCGCCAGCGCCGGACAGGATTTCGACAAGCTGCGCGCCGCGGCGGGCAAGAAGGGCTTCAAGCCCGTCGCGCTGACCGGCGTGAAGGCCTCGCTGAGCTTCGACAACGAGATTTCGAAGAAGATGTCGCACAACGTCATCGGCGTCCTGCCGGGCGCCAAGCGTCCCGACGAATATGTGCTCTACACCGGCCACTGGGATCACCTCGGCCGCTGCACGCCGGTGAACGGCGACGACATCTGCAACGGCGCCGTCGACAATGCGAGCGGCATCGCCGGTCTCGTCACCCTGGCGCAGGCGTATCAGAAGGCCGGAGCCCCCGATCGCAGCGTCGTCTTTCTCGCGGTCACCGCCGAGGAATCGGGTCTGCTCGGTTCGAAATTCTACGCCGAAAACCCGATCTTCCCGCTCGCGCAGACGGTCGGCGGCGTGAACATGGACTCGCTGAACCCGAACGGTCCGGCAAAGGACATCGTTGTCGTCGGCCGCGGCAAGTCGCAGCTTGACGCCTATCTGGAAAAGATCGCCAAGGCAGCGAACGTCACGATCGTCGACGAGCCGACCCCCGAAAAGGGCTTCTATTACCGGTCGGACCATTTCAGCTTCGCGAAGCTGGGCGTCCCCTTCTTCAACTTCGGCGCCGGCGAGGACCTCGTCGACGGCGGCAAGGAAGCCGGCAAGAAGGCGTCCGAGGATTATGAAAAGAACCGCTATCACGCGCCCGGCGACGAATATGACGCGATCAAGAACTGGGACGGCATGCTCGGCGACCTGAAGCTCTTCTATGCCGCCGGTCGCATGCTCGCATCGACCGACGCATGGCCGAACTGGAACGAAGGCGACGAGTTCCGCGCCGCGCGCGACAAGTCGCGCCCGGCAAAGTAAGCGGACCCGGCGCCCATGACGCTCAGAATGCCCGCAGAATGGGCGCCGCACGAAGCGGTGTGGATCGGCTTTCCGCACCTCGATGACGAATGGGCCGGGCAGATCGACGCTGCCCGGGCCGACGTTGCCGCGTTCGCGGGCGCCGTCCATGACGGCGGCCGCGGCGAAGAGGTGCGGCTGGTCGTCAACGACGAACGGCAGGCGGAGATCGCGGCGAAGCTGGTCGATCCCGGCGTCCGCATCCTCGTCCAGCCGCTCGGCGACATCTGGCTGCGCGACACCGGGCCGATCATCGCCGGCACCGCGTCGACCCGCCGCGCACGCAATTTCGAATTCAACTGGTGGGGCGAGAAGTTCGTCATGCCCGGCGATCAGGAAATCGGCGCGGCGCTGGCGGCCGGATCGGGCCTGCCCGTCGACGATCAGGACTGGGTGCTCGAAGGCGGCGCGATCGACGTCGACGGCACCGGGCTCTGCGTCACGACCGAGGAGTGCCTGCTCAATACCAACCGCAATCCGACGCTGACGCGCGAGGACATTGCGGTGCGGCTGCATCAGTCGCTCGGCATCGACCGGCTGCTGTGGCTCGGCGACGGGCTCGTCGGCGATCACACCGACGGCCATGTCGACAATCTCGCACGTTTCGTCGGCGAAGGGCGGCTCGCGCTGCCTTTCGCGGCGGGAGCGGACGACCCCAACGCGCATATCTATGCCGACGCCCGCGCGCGTACCGCGGCGTTCGGCGGGGTCGAGATCGTCGACCTCCCCTCACCCGGGTGCGTGGAAATCGACGGAGAGATCGCAGCCGCGAGCTATATGAATTTCTATATCGGCAACACGACCGTCGTCGTCCCGACCTATGGCGTCGCGAACGATCAGGCCGCCGTCGACACCCTCGCCTCACTCTTCCCCGGTCGCCGTGCGGTCGGCGTGCCCGCGCGCGGGATTCTCGCCGGCGGCGGCAGCTTCCATTGCTCGAGCCAGCAGATGCCGAAATGATGCGAAAGTTGAACCCCGCCGCCTGCATCGTCGCTGGCGTCGCCTTCTCGCTGATGCCGACATTTGCAATGGCCCAGAGATGGGAAACCAACGATGATTATCCTGACGCCGCCCGAAGAGTCGGAGCGCAGGGTGACGCCGAGTTCAGCGTTTTGGTGGGGACCGACGGCAAACCGAAGGAATGCCATGTCACCAAATCAGCGGGGCATCCGGCCCTTGATACGGCGACCTGCGACCTCATTATGAGGCGGGCTCGGTTCAATCCTGCAAAGGATGAATCCGGCAAGCCCAAGGAGTTCTACTACGCGAATCGCGTTCGTTGGCGTATGCCTGACTGAACCTGTTTGAGACCCACTGATATGACCCGCACCATCACCGTCGCCGCGCTGCAGCTTCGCCTGCCCGGTCCCGCTCAGCCCAATATCGAGGCCGTCTCCGCGCTCGTCGAGGAGGCCGCGGCGAAGGGTGCGCAAGTGATCCTGCCGCCCGAACTCTTCGAAGGCCCCTATTTCTGCCAAGTCGAGGATGAGGCGCTGTTCGCCTCCGCGCGCCCGACCGCCGAGCACCCCAGCGTCATCGCAATGCAGGCGCTTGCGGCCAAGCTGAAGGTCGCGATCCCGACGAGCTTTTTCGAGAAGGACGGGCCGCACTATTACAACACGCTGGCGATGATCGGTCCCGACGGGACGATCATGGGCACCTATCGCAAGAGCCACATCCCCGACGGCCCGGGCTATGAAGAGAAATATTATTTCCGCCCCGGCAACACCGGCTTCAAGGTCTGGGATATGTTCGGGACGCGGATCGGCGTCGGCGTCTGCTGGGACCAATGGTATCCCGAATGCGCGCGCGCAATGGCGCTGATGGGGGCCGAATTGCTCTTCTACCCGACCGCGATCGGCTCGGAGCCCTATGATGCGGATCTCGACACCAGCCGCATGTGGCGCCGCGCGATGCATGGTCACGCCGTGTCGAACTGCATGCCGGTGATCGCCGCGAACCGGATCGGGACCGAGGGCGACGCGAATTTCTATGGCCACAGCTTCATCACCGACGAGTGGGGCGACATGACGCAGGCTTTCGGCGCGACCGAAACCGGCGTGCTCGTCGAGACGATCGATCTCGACCGCGCCGCGAAACACCGCGCGGGCATGGGCTTCTTCCGCGACCGGCGGCCGCAGCTTTACGGGCGGCTCGTCGAGGACATCTGACGGCGCGTCAGGCGCCCGCAGCCTCGACGATCAACCGCGCGATCGCGTCGGGATGCGAAATCATCGACAAATGGCTCGCCTCGATCTCGATCGTCTTCGCTCCCATCCGCTTCGCCATGAAGCGCTCGAGATCGGGGTTGATCGTGCGGTCCTCACTCGACACCGCGTAGAAGCCGGGTTTCGACCGCCACGCCGCCTGCGTAACCTGCCCGCTCAACAACGCCCGCTGAAACGGCTGCTGCACGGCGTAAAGAAGCTGTGCCTTCGCCTCGGGCAGATCCCCCGCAAAGTCGCGCAGGAAGGCCGCTTCGGAAAGCCGCCCCTCGTCGCCGTCGTAGACTATCCCCGCTGTCGCCGGTGGCGTCGGATAGGTCGCTGCAAGCGCGGCATAATTCTCGTTCGCATCGGGTGCGCGCGCCGCAACATAGACGAGCGCCGAAACGCGGGGATGCACACCGGCCTGGGTCACGAGCATCCCGCCGAAGCTGTGTCCGACGAGGACCGTCGGCCCGTCCTGCCGGTCGAGCACGCGCACGGCGGCGGCGACGGACTCGTCGAGAGTCGTGAGCGGGTTCTGGACCGAAGTCGTATTGAAGCCCTGTGCCTGAAGCCGGCCGATCACTTCGCTCCAGCACGAGCCGTCGGCGAAAAGCCCGTGAACGAAGACGATGTTGCGTGCCCTGACCGCCGGCGGCGGGGCCGCGCGCGCCGCGCCGGCGAGAAGCGAAGCCGCAGCCCCCGCGGCGAGGGCAGCGGAAAAATCGCGGCGGTTCATCATGATCTCTCTCCCGGGCTGATGATGTCGGGAAAATAGGCCGCCCGGCGGGCGGTGCGAACCCACACCTTGGTTTGATTTGCTTTGGCGGCGAACGCGGGCAATAGCGGAGACATCAGCACCGCGGGGGAAGCGACATGGACATTCCGGACGACATCTTCACCGAGCCCGAGGACGTCGATCCCGAAACGCTCGCCAATCTCGGCCCGCTGCGCCGGCTCGCCGGAATCTGGGAGGGCGAGCGCGGGGTCGATATCAATCCCAAGGCCGACGGCCCCGAAACGCGCAAATATTACGAGCGCATCGAGATGCAGCCGATCGACCCGCAGGCAAACGGGCCGCAGCTTTTCTACGGCCTGCGCTATCACGTCCACATCAACACGCGCGAGGAAGACATCACCTTCCACGACCAGGTCGGTTACTGGCTCTATGAAGTCTCCACGGGTCTGATCCTGCAGACGCTCGCCATCCCGCGCGGCCAGATCGCCATCGCGGCGGGGCACGCCGAGCCCGATGCAAGGCGGCTGGTGGTAAAGGCCGAGCGCGGGCAGACCGAATATGGCATCTGCTCGACGACCTTCCTCGATCTCGCCTTTCGCACCGACAGCTACGAGCTGACGGTCGATTTCCACGACGACGGGTCGTGGAGCTATGTTTCGGATACGACCCTGATGGTGAAGGGCCGCGACGAGCCCTTCCTGCACCGCGACCGCAACAGGCTGGTGAAGATCGCCGAGCCCGACCTCAACCCGTGGGCGAAGATCGTCAAGGGCGCCGCCTGATCAGTTCTGGAAGCGGCGGATGCTCTCGAGGTCGGCGCGGTCGAGCGGCTGCGTCAGCCACAGCCCGCCGCGTCCCGCCTTCGACCAACGTACGATCGCCTTGCGGCGGATGCCGCTTGCAAGGATCAGGTCGACCTCCTTGCCGACTTCGAGATGCTCGGCATGGACGTAGCCGGCGCCGCTTTGCGACAGGTCGACGAGCTCGATCTTGCTCGTACCCTCTTCGGTCACGACCTGCGCCTCGGTATGCACGGGCAATCGCGGCTGGCGATAGCCGCTCGCGCGTTGTTCTGCGGCCAGCTGCTTCAGAACACCCGCAACGTCGACTTCCCGATCGAAAGCGACGCCGCAGCGACCACCCTCGGTCCAGACGACCTTTCCGCTGACCGAAACGGCATCCGAAAGCGCGATCTCCAACGCCTCGCCGATCGCGATCGGCACGTCGGCCGCCAGCATCATCCCGCGATCCGACATGTTGCGCACCCGCCACAAGCCGACGTCGCCGTCGCGCTTCACCTTTGCGATGCGCCATACGGTCCGATAGCGATCCGCGCCGCGGCGATCGCCGTCGGAACCCGCAACCGGCTCTGATACTGCACTGGATGCAAGTGGTTTCTTCATGCCATCCTCGCTCGGAATAGCGCCCGGGGTGCGTGAATAAGTCATCGCATATACTTCAAAACACGCGAATACTGCCAGTGGTTCATATATAAATTTCGCTTATTACTCAATACTGTTGCCGCTCTTGGTTAACACTTCTTCAACGCATTAACCCCGTCGCCGTAACCTGCATGCCTGTCGAATATGAATAAAATTCTCATTTTGCGTAATTTAACGGTGCCAAAACGGCAGGATTAAGTGCCGGCATGGTAAAGTGCCATAGTTGCGCGGTGCCCGGCCTGATGGACCAAAGCCCGCCCCTTGCGGCCCCGCCACGCATCTCCCATATCCGCGCCATGACCGACCCTCATGCGCATAGTGCCGCGCCCTGGCACGGAACCACCATCCTTTCCGCCCGCAGTGTCGACAAGGTCGTCGTGATCGGCGACGGCCAGGTCTCGATGGGCCAGACAGTAATGAAGCCCAACGCCAAGAAAGTCCGCCGCCTCCACGACGGCAGCGTCATCGGCGGGTTCGCCGGCGCGACCGCCGACGCCTTCACCCTCTTCGAACGCCTCGAAGCCAAGCTGGAGCGCCACAACGGCCAGCTGCTGCGCGCCGCAGTGGAGCTCGCCAAGGACTGGCGGACGGACAAATATCTCCGCAATCTGGAGGCGATGATGATCGTTGCCGACAAGGAGGTGACACTCGTGATCACCGGCAACGGGGATGTGCTCGAACCCAAGGGCGGCATCGCCGCGATCGGCTCGGGCGGCAACTTCGCCCTTTCGGCCGCGCGCGCGCTCGCCGACTATGAAAAGGATCCCGAGGTGCTGGCGCGCAAGGCGATGGAGGTCGCGGCCGACATCTGCGTCTATACGAACGACCAGTTCACGTCGGAGACCATCGACATCAAGGGCTAGACCATTATGGTTGCGGGGTGATTCAAACACTTCCCCGCCGCCATTTCGTTGCCGCTTCGGCGGCGCTGGCCCTGCCCGGCTGCGTCACCACGGCGGTGCGCACGCCCGCCGGCTGCCTCGCGCCGGTGAAGGTTTCGCCCGACCGCGTCATCCGCACGATCGCAGGTCTCCGCCCCTTCCGTCCCGGCGGCTTCGTCGTCCGCGCCGAAGCGCTCGGCACCAGGCGCCTCGTCCATAATTACGGCCACGGCGGATCGGGCGTCACGATGAGCTGGGGCACCTCGAAGCTGGCGGTCGACGTCGGCATCGCGGGCCATAGCGGCCCCGTCGCGGTAATCGGCGCCGGCATCGTCGGCCTTTCGACCGCGCGGCTCGTCCAGGAAGCCGGCTTTCCCGTCACCGTCTATGCCAAGGCCCTGCCGCCGGGCACCACGTCGAATATCGCGGGCGGCCAATTCCACCCTTTCCGCCTGTTCGACAAGGATGCAGTAACCCCCGAATGGCACCGGCAATATGCGGCGGCGCTCGATTATAGCTGGCGGCGCTTCCAGATCATGGTCGGCGAGGATTATGGCGTCCGCTGGCTCACCACCTATGCCGAGGGGACGCCGGACGAACCCGTCATCGGCACCTTCCCGCCCGCGGCGCGCGCGCTTCGCCCCGACGAGCATCCCTTTCCGGTCGACAGGCTCTGGCGCTACGACACGCTGTATGTCGAGACCGGACGCTACCTCCGCCAGATGATGCGCGACATCGAGGCGGCGGGCGGAAAAATCACGGTGCGCAGCTTCGCCGCCCCTGCCGAGATCGGGACGCTCCCCGAAACGCTGGTGTTCAATTGCACCGGCCTCGGCGCGCGCGAGCTGTTCGGCGACAACACGATGGTCCCGATCCGCGGCCAGCTCGCCATCCTGCTGCCGCAGCCCGAGGTGAATTACGCCTTCACCGGCAACGCCGGCTATATGTTCCCGCGCCCCGACGGCATCGTCATCGGGGGCACCGCCGAACGCAACCAGTGGGTGGCCGAACCCGACCCGGACCGCATCGCGCAGATCATCGAGTCCAACCGCACCGTCTATGCGGGTTTCCGTTGCCCGGCTTGACTTGCCCTGCGGCGCTCCCATCTAGTCGGCCAATGACAGTCTCTCTGCCGGAACTCTCCACCACATGAACAAAGACCTCACCCCGAAGGCGATCGTCGCCGCCCTCGACACGCATATCATCGGCCAGAATGCCGCGAAGCGGGCGGTCGCCGTCGCGCTCCGCAACCGCTGGCGCCGCCAGCAGCTCGCGCCCGACCTGCGCGATGAGGTCAGCCCCAAGAATATCCTGATGATCGGCCCCACCGGCTGCGGCAAGACCGAGATTTCGCGCCGCCTCGCCAAGCTCGCCGACGCCCCCTTCATCAAGGTCGAGGCGACGAAGTTCACCGAAGTCGGCTATGTCGGCCGCGACGTCGAACAGATCGCCCGCGACCTCGTCGAGGAAGCGGTGCGGCTTGAAAAGGAACGCCGCCGCGAGGCGGTGCGCGGCGCCGCCGAAGAGGCCGCGATGGAACGGCTGCTCGACGCGCTCACCGGTAAGGGCGCGAGCGAGGCGACCCGCGAAAGCTTCCGCCAGCGCTTCCGCGACGGCCATCTCGTCGACAGCGATGTCGAGATCGAGGTCAGCGACGCACCCTCGATGCCGTTCGAACTCCCCGGCCAGCCGGGTCAGGTCGGCATGATCAACCTGTCCGACATGCTCGGCAAGGCGCTCGGAAACGCACCGAAGAAGCGCCGCCGCATGAAGGCGATGGAGGCGTGGAAGCGCCTGCTCGAGGAGGAACAGGACAAGCGGCTCGACCAGGATGATGTCGCCCGCGTCGCGCTCGCCGATGCCGAGGCGAACGGCATCGTCTTCCTCGACGAGATCGACAAGATCGCGGTCAGCGACGTGCGCGGCGGCTCGGTAAGCCGCGAGGGCGTCCAGCGGGACCTGCTGCCGCTGATCGAGGGCACGACCGTCGCGACCAAATATGGACCGATGAAGACCGACCATATCCTCTTCATCGCCTCGGGCGCCTTTCACGTCGCAAAGCCCAGCGACCTGCTCCCCGAACTGCAGGGCCGCCTGCCGATCCGCGTCGAACTCGGCGCGCTGACCGAGGAGGATTTCGTCCGCATCCTCAGCGAGACGAAGGCGGGTCTTCCCGAACAATATGCCGCGCTGCTCGGCACCGAGGGCGTGACATTGAACTTCACCCCCGACGCGATCGCGCGCGTCGCGAAACTCGCGGCGGAAGTGAACGAGAAGGTCGAGAATATCGGCGCGCGCCGCCTCCAGACGATCATGGAGCGGCTGGTCGAGGAGATCAGCTTCACCGCAGAGGATGCGCCCGGAACGACGCTCGCCATCGACGCAGCCTATGTCGACAGACAGCTCGCCGACGTCGTGGGCGACACCGACCTCAGCAAATATGTGCTGTAGATCGTAAAGGCTGCCTTCGACCGATTGCTGACGATAGAGATGTGCACCCCGGCGAAAGCCGGGGCCCATGATTTCACCAGCGGACTGGGCCCCGGCTTTCGCCGGGGTTCACATGGAAAGCGTCCGCTCCCCAACCCGAAATCACCGCTCGGCGTTGGCCGGGGGCAATGTCAGAAAACGACCGATTGCGGACTTCTCTCGACAGCCTTTGCGGTCAACATTTCCATATTTTTGCCATCGCCGCAAAAAATGCCTTTTCGCCATCCTCGGGTAATGAGGTGGCGTAGCGATCATAGTATTCTACAAACGCCAGCGCCATCGTCTTCGTCCGATCTGTGCCTGCCTCCTTGCGAGGCATGCAGAATGGAGGGACATTGGCGTCCATTTCCGCCGATCGATTTGCACGCCAATAGTCAGCCTTTGAAGCGACCAAGCCGCAAAACAACGGATGGGAGGTACCGCCACTACCAAGCTTTGCGTTGTTACCGTAGGCAAGGCAAGATGCGCGCATATCGGACGCAGACAGCGAAGACGACACGTTAGGCTTGGCTTCGACATTCGCGGTCCAAAAGGCAGCGACCGTGAAAATCATCAATACTCTCATCTCGTCCTCCATTCGTCGCGCGGCCGACAAGATCAGCGCGTCAAAGCCTGATTCGCCTTTTTACAGTGCGAAACTCGCAGAAGTCGCTGCGACTAGGCGAACAAGCATGCCACGTCAGTCGTCGGCGGTGCACCACTGCGGCTCCCGCTCGATAGCCCAATGATACTCATGATCATCAACTTCGATTAGGCCGGACGGATCACGGTTTGCGCGCATTTATGAAAGCTAGCATGGCGGCGCCCTCTTTCCAGCCCATTTGCGCCGTTGGCGGCTGATCTGGATGCGATGGCAGCAAACGACCGATTGCGGACGTTATTCTCCCCTCCCGCTTGCGGGAGGGGTCGGGGGTGGGCAGCGACGTTGCGATCAACCCACCCCGCTGCGGCTAGCCAGCAAGCTGGCAAGCCTCACTGCCCCTCCCGCAAGCGGGAGGGGACACCAGCTCGCTCCTGCAACGTCCGCTCCCCACCCCGTTTCAGCCGCTCGACATCGACGCTTCCTATGTGGACAGGCAGCTCGCCGACGTCGTCGGTGATACCGACCTCAGCAAATATGTGCTGTAGATCGTAAAGCTGCCTTCGACCGGTTGCGGAGATCGGCTGGTTGCTGCAGCATAGTCGCTATGAAGCTCATCTGCGTGACCGCAAACCGTCACATCTTCGATGGTCAAACGAACGGAAAGCCGGTCAGGCTGAGGCTGACGTTCGAAGGCAATGTGGCGCTACGGCTTCAAGTCGCCGGGGATGGCGAACGGATGCTTGTAGACGATGGCCCGATCGATGAACCGTTCGACATGGATGAATACGGCGGAATGGATATCGCAGACGTAACGCGTTCCCTGTTTCCAACACTGGTCGGCCGCGAGATCGTCGATGCGGATTCGCTTGCAAGGAATGAACGCTGCGTTGGCTTGAGGCTCAACCAGACTGATGGCGAGCCGTTTTACTTCTGGGTCGATGGCGACGAGCTTGGTTGGGGCGACGAAGCTGCACTCGCCCGTCATAGTTGGGCACACGCCCCGGCTCCCATCGTGTCAGGACACATAACGCTCTAAAGTCTGCTCCCGATGCCAAAGCCTCTTCTACGCCCGAACCGGCTGGCAGGAATCACCGCTTTTCCAACGATCCCAAATCCGCATCTTTTCAGCCGGTCGTTTACCGAACTTCATTTGACTTTCGCGCATCGTCAATGCGATGAACGGGCGCGACACGGCCTGAGGGTTGCACAGGGCCGGCACGGAGAAAATAATGTCAGACGAGGAAGCCGCCCCGGAACAGGGTGAGTTGGCGATTACGCGTACCGGCGACAAGCTGCGGCTTGCGCGCGAAGCGGCGGGTCTGTCGCTCGCCGATGTCGCGACCCGCACACGCATCACCCAAAGGCACCTCGAAGCCATTGAAAAATCCGATTTTTCTGAACTCCCCGGCCGCACCTACGTGACCGGCTTCGCGCGCGCCTATGCGCGTGCCGTCGGCCTGCCCGAGACGGAAATCGGTGCCTCGGTGCGCCGCGAACTCGAAGAAGACGAATATGGCATGCGCCCCGCCTATGAGGCGTATGAGCCGACCGATCCGGCGCGCCTGCCGACCGCGCGGCTGACGTGGACGCTGGTGATCGTCGCGCTGATCCTCGTATCGGCCTATGGCGTATGGCGCTTCCTGTCGGTCGAGCCCGACGAGGCGCTCGTCGCTGCGCAGAACCAGGCCGCCGAGGCGTCCGAGGCGCCCGACGCCGCCGCACCGGCAGCGACCAAGGCGGGCACGGCGCCGGTCGCGACCAACGCCCCCGTCGTGCTGACCGGCCTGTCCGAGGTGTGGATCGGCTTCGACGATGCAAAGGGCAAGACCGAGAACTGGCGCACGCTCGACGCGGGCGAGACCTATCAGGTGCCCGCCGATTATATCGAGCAGTTCACGCTCCGCACCAGCATCCCGCAGGCGTTGAAAGTCACCGTCGGCGGACGCGACGTCGGCTCGATCGGCCCCGCCGATACGCTCGTGAAAGGCATTTCGCTGAAGCCCGCCGACCTCCTTGCGCGAGGCGGAACCAATGCCGGAGCCGTACCGGCCGCACCGGCGGCGACGCCCAAAACCGGGGGCTGAACACCCTCATCCCGACGGGCCGACGCGGCGGTGCGCCGAAATGGATTTGCGCACGCGCCGTTTGCAGCGTTATGAAGGCCCGTACAAAACTGGTTAATCTTCGGGGGCCTACCGGCAAATGATGAAGCAAGTGACTTTCATGGGCGCAGCCGCGATCGCCATCGCGGCCGCCGTACCCGCCCAGGCGCAGGACAATAATGTCACCAAGCGCGTCGACCGGCTCGAAAAGGAAATGCGCGCGGTCCAGCGACAGGTTTTCCCCGGCGGCGCACCCGCTTTCTTCGAAGGCGAGATCGCGCCCGACAACACGCCTGGCCAGCGTTCGACCGGTTCGACGCCGGTCGCCGATCTGACGGCGCGCGTCGATGCGCTCGAAAGCCAGCTCCAGACCCTGACCGGCCAGACCGAACAGAATGCCTTTCAGCTTCGCGAACTCGAAAAGCAGTTTGCCGCCTACAAGGTCGAGATGGAAAAACGCTTCGCCCCGGCAGCCGGAACCGAAGCGACCGTAACGCCAGCGAGCCTGCCTGTTGTACCGACGGTAAAGCCGGCGACGCCGACGCCGGCATCGACCGTGGCAGCCGCACCCGCCAAGAAGCCCGCGACGACGCCCGCGGCATCGACCAAACCCGATGCGGCCCGCCTTGCGCTGGTCAAGAAGATCGAAATTCCTTCGTCGGGAAACGAGACCAAGGACGCCTATGACTATGGCTATCGCCTGTGGGAAGCGAAGCTCTATCCCGAGGCGCAGGCGCAGTTGAAGACCGTCGTGTCGAAATGGCCGAACAGCAGCCAGGCGAGCTTTGCGCAGAACCTGCTCGGCCGCGCCTATCTCGACGAAGGCAAGCCCAGCCTTGCCGCGGTCGCCTTCTACAACAATTACAAGGATCGGCCGAGCGGCGCCCGCGCGCCGCACAGCCTGATGTATATGGGCGTCGCGCTCGACAAGCTCGGCCGCAAGGCCGACGCCTGCAAGGCGTTCCGCGAGCTCGAAGAAGTCTATGGGGACAAGGCCCCGCAGGATGTCCGGACCGATGCAGCCGCCGCAAAAGCAAAAGCAGGCTGTTGATACCGACGCCGTCGGGCGGCTCGGGCGCGACCTGGCCGCGCTTGCCGGGCCCGACTGGCATCGCCTCCATTATGGCGTCGCCGTGTCGGGCGGCCCGGACAGCATGGCGCTGCTCTGGCTGATGGCGACGTTGCTGCCCGGACAGGTCCGTGCGGCAACCGTCGATCACGGGCTTCGGCAAGGGTCGGACGATGAGGCCCGCATGGTTGCGGGCTTCTGCAGGCGCGAACTGATTCCGCATGCAACCCTCAATCCGCCCGCGCCGATCAGCGGGTCGCAACAGGCGGCCGCGCGCGCCGAGCGCTACCGGCTGCTCGAGGACTGGCGCAAGGGCAACGAACTCGCGCACGTCCTGACCGCGCATCACGCCGACGATCAGCTCGAAACGATCGTGATGCGGCTCAACCGGTCGAGCGGCGTCGGCGGGCTTGCTGCGATCCGCGCGCGGAACGGCGTGATCCTTCGCCCCCTGCTTCACTGGCGCCGCGACGCACTCGTCCGCATCGCGCTCGACGAGGATCTGCCGTTCGTCGACGATCCGTCGAACAGCGACAGCCGCTTCGACCGCGCGCGGCTGCGCCACGGGCTCCGGTCGCAGACCGTGCTCGATGTCGAGGCGGCGGCGCGGTCGGCAGACTGGCTGGCCGAGGCCGATGAAGCGATCGACTGGGCCGTCGAACGACTGATCGCGTCATGGCCCGACGCCTCCGATATCGCGGTCATCCGCGACGAAGGCTATCCGCCGGAAATTTTCCGCCGTGTGGTCACGCAGCGCCTGCGCGCCAACGACAGCCAGATTCGCGTGCGCGGAGCGTCGCTCGACGGCGTGATCGCGGCGATGAAGGGCGGACGCCGGGCAATGGTCGGCGCCTTGCTGATCGACGCCGTTCCCGGCCTTGAAGGCACGATCTGGCGCATTTCCGCCGCACCGCGCCGAAAAGCGGGAAAATAGGACAATCTGGCTCATTGTCATTTAACCCGATTGTCCTACATTATCGGGATTGAAGCGCGATATGCGCGAAGTTTGGAAAGTTTCCGATGCAGGACGACAAGGAACCGCAGGGCAACCCCTGGATGAAGAGCGTGATGATCTGGAGCGGCATCCTGCTTGCCATGCTCCTCGTCGCCTCGATGTTCGGCGGCGCTTCACAGCCCGCGGGCAATCCCCTCGCCTATTCCGAGTTCCGCCAGAAGGTGCAGGCCGGCGAGGTCAAGGATGTCGTGCTTTCCGAAGATCGTGTCACCGGGACGCTGGCGAACGGCGAGCGCTTCAGCGCGAACGTCGTCCGTGATCCCGAACTGCTGAAGCTGCTCAACGACAATGGCGTCAAATATGACGGCAAGGCGACCGAGACGGGCAATGTGTGGGTCTATCTGCTGATCCAGTCGCTGCCGTTCCTGCTGATACTCGGCATCGCCTTCTTCGTTTTCCGCCAGGTGCAGAAGAACAATGGCTCGGGCGCCATGGGCTTCGGCAAGTCGCGTGCGAAGATGCTCACCGAAAAGCAGGGCCGCGTCACCTTTGACGATGTCGCCGGCATCGACGAGGCCCGCGAGGAACTGCAGGAAATCGTGGAGTTCCTGAAGGATCCGAGCAAATTCTCGAAGCTCGGTGGCCAGATTCCGAAGGGCGCCCTGCTCATCGGCTCGCCCGGCACCGGCAAGACGCTGCTTGCCCGCGCGATCGCGGGTGAAGCCGGCGTTCCCTTCTTCACCATCTCGGGTTCGGATTTCGTCGAGATGTTCGTCGGCGTCGGCGCGAGCCGCGTCCGCGACATGTTCGAACAGGCAAAGCGCAACGCACCGTGCATCGTTTTCATCGACGAAATCGACGCGGTGGGTCGCCATCGCGGCGCCGGCCTCGGCAATGGCAACGACGAACGCGAACAGACGCTGAACCAGCTGCTGGTCGAGATGGACGGCTTCGAGGCCAATGAAGGCATCATCATCGTCGCCGCCACAAACCGCCCCGACGTGCTGGATCCGGCGCTCCTGCGCCCCGGCCGTTTCGACCGGCAGGTAACGGTGCCGCTGCCGGACATCGTCGGCCGTCAGAAAATCCTCGAAGTCCACACGCGCAAGAAGCCGCTGGCGCCCGATGTCGATATCCACACGCTGGCGCGCGGTACGCCGGGTTTCTCGGGCGCCGATCTTGCGAACCTGGCCAACGAGGCCGCCCTGCTCGCCGCGAGGCTCGGCAAGCGGCTGATCGCGATGTCGCAGTTCGAGGCGGCAAAGGACAAGGTGATGATGGGCACCGAGTGGAAATCGCTCGTCATGGACGACGATGAAAAGCGGATGACCGCCTATCACGAAGCGGGCCACGCGCTGGTAGCTTTCCACGAAAAGGCGTCCGATCCGATCCACAAGGCGACGATCATCCCGCGCGGCCGCGCGCTCGGCATGGTCGTGCGCCTTCCCGAGCGCGACAGCTATTCCTACCACCGCGACAAGATGTACGCGAACCTGTCGATTTCGGCCGGTGGCCGTGTGGCCGAAGAGATCATCTTCGGTTACGACAAGGTGTCGTCGGGCGCCTCGAGCGACATCCAGTATGCGACCAAGCTCGCCCGCTCGATGGTTACGCAGTGGGGCATGTCGGACGAACTCGGCCCCCTGCAGTACGAAGAGCAGCAGGGCGAAACGTTCCTCGGCTATTCGCAGACCCAGCGCCACAATATCTCGAACGAGACGGCCTTGATCATCGACAGCGAGATCAAGCGCCTGATCGCGCAGGCCAATGATCGCGCCCGGCAGATCCTGACCGATCACAACGACCAGCTGCACAGTCTGGCGGGAGCGTTGCTGGAGTATGAGACGCTGACCGGAGACGAGATCGTCAAGCTTCTCGAAGACGGCACGCCGCCCGAGCGCGATATGGATGACAAATCCCATATCCCTGCGGGTCAGGGTCATGCGGGAGGTCTTCCGCAGATCAAGCGCAAGCCGCGCCCGTTCGGCGATGCCAACCCGCAAGGCGTCTGATTCAGACCTTGTTCATTGATTTCACGCGATTTCGATCCGCATGACCTTTCGGGCAATGCGGATCGGATCGGCCTTGGCGGCGCTCAGCGCCGGCGCGATGCTGTGCGGAATGGCGCCCGGCGACATGAGCGTCGCGGCCTTCCTGCAGCGCGCAACGCTGCTTGAGCGGCTCGGGCCGCTCGCGATCGCGACCCCAGAGGCGCAATATCTGAAATCGGAAGTCGTCGCGGCAGGCAAACGCTACAAGGCACGCATCGATGCAGACCGCAAGGCCGGCCGGAAGACCACGAGTTGCCCGCCCGAGAGTGGCTCGCTGACTCCGGAACAGTGGCTGGCGCATCTGCGCACTTACCCCGCGGCATCGCGCAAATCGATCTCGGTCTATTCGGCATTCGACGGGCTGATGCGGAAGCGCTATCCCTGCCCGGCCTGAGTGCGGGCACGAAGGAGAAGGCAATGAAAAACGGGGTTCGCGGTATCGCATTGCTGGCATTCGCCCTGGCGCTCGGCGCCGCCCCGGCGCTTGCACAGGATGGCGGCAAGCTGACATCGAAAATCGAGCTTGAGAAGCTGACTCCGGCAGCCGGCGGCCAGCCGCCCGCGAAAACCTATGTCGCGCCCGATGTCGTCGTTCCGGGCGACCGGGTCCGTGTCACACTCGATTTTTCCAATGGCGGCACGGCGCCCGCAGTTGGCGTGGACATCGTCAATCCGGTCCCCGAAGCGCTGGTGTTCGATGGCACCGACGATAACCGGGACTTCTCCGTTTCGGTTGATGGCGGCAAGATGTTCGGTCCGCTCACCGGCCTGACGGTGCCGGTAGCCGGCGCAGCGCCGCGCGCGGCAACCGCTGCGGACGTCACGCATGTCCGCTGGAAATGGACCGACGCCGTTGCGCCCGGGCAGACCCGCACCGTCGCCTTCTTCGGCAGAGTGAAATGAACCGGGCGGGATTGCCGCGAGCATGACGATCTATTGCGATGAATCAGGCGGGCTCAACGCGGGAGCCATGACCTTCTCCGCCGTGATGATCACGCCCGACGGCGCCGCTGCCATCCACAAGCGCTTCCGCGCTGTCACCGGCCTGCGCGGCGAGCTCAAGGGTAGCCGGATCAGCCTCGTCGAGCGCGCCTATCTGCTCGAACTCTTCGACCGTGCCGGCGGCCGCGCCTGGGTCGCGGTGGCGAAGCGCGAGAGGCTGGCGCCCCCGGCCGACGGCAGCCCGCCCAGCGACCTCGCACTCTATGCGGCGCTGCTCGACCTTGCCGTCGGCAGCTGGCTTCCCGAAACAGGCGGTGTATGCACCGATGTCGTTATCGATGACGGTCGCTACGACCCCGTCGTTCTCGGCCACGTCCGCGAGACGATCCAGGCCGGGCTCGCCGGCTGGGGCCGCGCGTCGCTCGCCGACAGCCGCCGCTCCGACGGCGTCCAGATCGCTGACGTGATCGCAAACAGCCTGTTCAATATCGAGGTGGAGTCCCCGCGCGCGCATCGGATCGGCACGATCATCGAGCCCCTGCTGGCCTCTCGGGCGATCCGCATCGCCGAATTGACGCGCCTTCCCTGAATCAGAAAGGGCTGCGGTTTCCCGCAGCCCTGTAACCGATGCTAACAACCGATGCTGACGCGGCTTATTCGAAGTCGCTTCCGCCACCGGCCGGGCTGCGCGGCGGTGCAGCGGCAGTGAGGCGGAGCGCCTCGGCCGAGCGGGCAATCGAGCTGATTTCGTCGGGGGTGTCGTCATCGTCGACGACAACCTTCTGCAGCGAACCGACGAGCGCGTCCTTGAGATCGCCCGGACGGACCGTCTGTTCGGCGATCTCGCGCAGCGCGACGACGGGGTTCTTGTCGCGATCGCGGTCGATCGTCAGTTCCGAGCCGCCCGAGATTTCGCGGGCACGATGAGCCGAGACCAGAACCAGGTCGAAGCGGTTGGGAACTTTGTCGACGCAATCTTCGACGGTAACGCGGGCCATGTGAATTCCTTGATTTAGGAGAAGCCAGCCGGAGGCATGGCGGCAAGCGCTGCGCGCTAGCAACAGGCGCCGCCGATGTCAATCGAAACGCCTCTCCGCACTCGCCGGCCGGATCAGCCAGCCTCTGCCCTTGTGAGCGCCGTCACAGCGATGCGCGCCGGGGTGCCGCAAGCTGGCTACAGCGAGCACCGTCCCGTCACAAATCTGCAAAGAACGACTTTGCACCCCTGACGGGAAGTGTTAACGTTTTACGCATTGATAAAAATAAACAATTCAAGGTTAACTTAACTGTGGCGGGCAACTCTTCCATCGAAGTTACCAATGACGGTACTTCAGTCGCGACGTTCAACCTGAACGTCAACGGCAATTCGCTGCTTCTGAACACTTCGGATATCGTCGAAGCGATCCAGGCCATGCCGGTCTACCAGACCGAGGGCGCGGCCTATGCGACCTGGATCTGGATGATGGAAAACACCTATCACTGGGACCCCTACAGCGGCGACAACTGGCAGCATGCGCCCTATCTGTATCTCAACTCGATCGGCTTCGGCTATTGCGACGATGTCGCGCAAATCTATGCGTCGATCCTCACCGAAATGGGCTTCGACGCGCGCGTATGGTGGATCGAGGGCCATGTCGTCAGCGAGGTTTTCGACAACGGCAGCTGGAAGATATTCGATGTCGACCTGAGAACGGTCTATCTCGACGACCAGATGAACCCGCAGGGTTATGATTTCATTGTTAATTCCGGCGCGGATTTTGCCGGAAACTTTGCCGGTTCGCTATATTCGACAGTCACACCGGAATCCTGGTCTTTCGGTTCCGAAGTCATGGGCATGTACCAGACGACCGGGAACAATTTCAACACGCCACCCCCGCAGACGCCGGATTTCGGCGGTTCCGCGGCGCTCGTCCTGCCCGGCGGGGCATCGATCACGATCGAGGATGCCCCCGCGGGTTTCGTCGATTCAATATACGACACCGCCGTCCCGTCGCTCTCTCTGCTGACCGTCAGTTTCGGCGATCTCGACGGGTTCACCTTTGAGTATCCGCTGATCCCCGTTGCCATCACCGGATCGGGATCGGTCGTCATCGACGGCACATCCTACACCATCGGGTCGGCGGCACTGGATGCCCGCCTCGCCGACCGGAGCCGGCCGGTCTATGCCATCACGGTCGACAGCGACGGCGGCACCAACGAAATCGTCTACCTGCTGAACTCGAAGCGCTTCTCGCTTTCGTCGGATACCTCGGCAACGATCGAGGGAGGCAACGGAGACCTTGGCCTCGTCCTGCGTGGCGGCGACGGCGCGGATACGCTTCGCGATGCCCAGATCCTGCTGGGCGGCGACGGCAACGACTTTCTGAGCGCCGCCCCCGGCACCCCGGACCGCATGGCCGACGGCGTGATGGACGGCGGCAACGGCGACGACGTGATCGAGATTCGCGCCAGCACCAACGGCGTCGGCATCTGGGGAAATTCGGCCTTTCAGCTGTTGGGCGGCGCGGGAGACGACCGCTTCGTCCTCGCCGGCACGCAGATTTATGCCGGAAGCCAGAATGCCGCCCTGCTCGACGGTGGCGCGGGTTTCGACACGCTCGTCTGGAACGGCTCCTACAACCTGACCGATGGCGGTGCACAGAATGCTGCAGTTGGGCTTTTCGTCAACGAATTCACCCAAGGCATCAGGGTCAGCAACGTCGAGAAAATCGACCTCATATCGGCACGGGTAACGGGCCTGAACCTGAACTTCTCGGCAGCGGACGTCGCCGCGATTACCGCGGGAAGCGATTTTTCGCAGATGTCGCTGGGGCTTGGCCTCGCGGGCACCGGCAATGTCCTCTTGATCGACGCGGGCGACAATCAGGTCGATCTGACCGGATGGACGGTCGTGGGCCGGGCCACCGTCGGCGGTATCGAGTATGACATATCGCAGAATGGCTCGAGCTACATCGGCATCGCCGTGGTATCGGACCGGACTCTGGACGGAACGACCGGCGCCGAAACCCTCGCCGGCTTCGCGGGCGCCGACGTCATTACCGGGGGCGGCGGCGCAGACACCCTTACGGGGTTCTCCGGAAACGACACAATAACACAGGTCGCCGCGACCACCAACGCAGCCGCAGGAACGAAGATCGACGGCGGCGACGGCGACGACACGCTCCTTTTCGAGGGCAATCAGGCCTATACGCCGGACTATGTCACGATCGGCGGCGGCGACGGCGACGACATCATCCGCGCCGGAACAGGCGCCGGGCAATATGCCGGATCGATCCAGATCGATGGTGGAGCAGGCAACGACCGGATCACGGTCGGCCAGATAAAGGGCAGCTACGGCGGCAAAGGCTATATCGACGGCGGCGACGGAAACGACCTGATCGAGGTTCTCGATACGGGCAGCGGGGTCGGCATCTGGGCAGATTCGGTCTTCAAGCTGAACGGCGGCGCCGGCGACGACCGCTTCATCCTGGCGGGGACACAGGTTTCGACGCATCCGGCCTACACCCCCGAGGTGAACGGCGGTGCAGGCTTCGATACGCTCGTCTGGAACGGATCCTACAACCTGACCGCCGCGAAGCAGGGCCAGAATGCCGCGGTCGGGCTCTATGCCGGCCAGTATGCGCAGCAGGTGCAGGCCAGGAACATCGAAAAGATCGACCTCGCCAGCTCCGGTCTGTCGGGCCTGACCCTCCGCTTTACGGCCGGAGACGTCGCCTCGATCACTGCAGGCAGTGATTTTTCGCGATCGCAGCTGGGGCTCGGATTGTCTGGCTTCGGCAAGCTGCTGTTCGTCGACGCCGGCGACAATCTTGTCGACGTGACCGGCTGGGCGTTGCTCGGCGAAGTCCAGTTCGGCGGCACGAACTATCAGTTGCTGCAAAACGGCGCGAGCTATCTCGCGCTGGATACGGTCGCCAATCATATCATTGCCGAACGCACGGGAACGGCCGGATCAGAGGCGCTGGACACCGCATCGGCATCACTGAGCCTCGCCGACGGGGACCTTGCCTCGACGCTCGTCTCGTCGGTCTGGAGCAGCGGCTCCTCGATCCCTGCCGAAACCGCCGCCGCGCTCGCTGGTGCACTCGCGCTCGCGCGCTCCGGCGGAAGCGTCACCGCAAGTCTCGCGATTGCCGATCGCCTCGTCGACTTTCTCAGCGCGGGCGAAACGCTCGTCGTCACCTATAATGTGACCTCGACCGAGCCCGGCGGCGCGATCACGTCAAAGCCCGTTACCTTCACCTTTGTCGGCAGCAACGACGCGCCGCTCCTTGCGCCGGGCGTCCCGGACCTTGATGAAAGCGCAAATCGGCGACCGGGCGCGTTAGCGGGCGCGACGATCACCGCGCTTTACGCTGCAGGCAGCGACGTCAATCTTCTCGAAGGCCTCCCTTCACTCGCGACCCTCACAAACTATACCGCCAGTGGCTATAATTTTGTCGGGGGACGCGGGTGGTTCGCGGCGAACGGCATCGACATCGCGGCGCTTGCCGGCGGCACGATCGTCTTTGCCGACGGAACCACCGGCAAGATCGACCGGGCATCGAACGGCGCAATCCATTCGACCGAGTCCGCCTATATCTATTATCGGGCCTACGCGCCCGGAGAGGCCGCTCTCAGCGAACGTTTCGGCATCACGGGTTCCGACGAGCTGAACACGGCGTCGTTGTCGCTTACCCTCACCGACCATGACCTCGACGACACGCATACACTGGGGTCGAGTTTCGTCTCCGCGGTGTGGAGCGATGGAACGACCGTTCCTGCCGAGACGCTGGCCGCGCTCGCAAGCGCGCTTTCGCTTGTCCAGACCGGAGGATCGATCGACGCCGATTTCGCCCTCGAAGACCGCTTCGTCGATTTCCTCGGCGCCGGCGAGACGCTCACCATCACCTATAACGTCACGGTCACCGACCGCGCCGGAGCCAGAGCCTCGACGCCCGCGACCTTCACTTTTACCGGCAGCAACAACACGCCCGTGCTGACCGCCGACATGCCCGATCTGGGTGTCGGCACCAACGTCAAACCGGGGGGAGCGCCCAGCGGAGCGACGATCGTTGCACTTTACGCGCCCGGCAGCGGCGTCAACCTGCTCGAAGGGAAGCCGCCGCTGACCACAATCAGCGGCTATTACGCCGTTCAGCAACCAGGCTACACCGGCGCGTTCAATTTCCTGGGCGGCCAGAACTGGTTTACGGCAAACGGCATCGACATCGCAGCCCTTACGGGCGGTACGATCGTCTTTTCCGATGGCACCACAGGCAAGATCAACCAGGCATCGGACGGCGAGATTACACTCAACGAGCCCGCCTATATCTATTACCAATCCTTCGAAGCGGGCTCCGCGTGGCTGGAAGAGAGAGCCGGAACCAACGGATCTGCAGCGCTCGACACCGCCTCGGTTTCGCTGAGCTTCACGGATGGCGACGTACATGGCTCGCACACCGTCGGCTTCAGCCTTGCCTCTTCGGTCTGGAGTAGCGGTCTCGCGATTCCGGCAGAAACCGCTGCCGCGCTGGCCAACGCCCTCGCCCTGTCGCGCGATGGTGGATCGATCACCGCCAGTTTCGCGCTCGCCGATCGTATGGTCGATTTCCTTGGTGCAGGCGAAACCCTCACGATCACCTATGACGTGACCGTTACCGATCAGGGCGGCGCGAGCGCTTCGAAGCCTGTCACGTTCACCTTCACCGGGAGCAACGACGCTCCGGCCCTGACCACGGCCGTTCCCGATCTGAATGTCGCCGCCAATCTGAGGCCCGGGGTTGCGGCCGGGATGGCGGTTGCCGGGCTTTATGCCCCGGGCAGCAGCGTCAATCTGCTCGACGGCCTGCCGCCGCTGACCACGACCACCAACTATACTACCAGCGGGTATAATTTCGTTGGCGGGCGCGACTGGTTCGCCGCCAACGGGATCAGCATCGCCGCGCTGGCCGGCGGCACGATCGTTTTTGCCGACGGGACGACCGGAAAGATCGGCCGGGCGTCGAACGGTGCGGTCAACACGAGCGAGTCGGCCTATATCTACTATCAGGCCTATACGCCCGGTCAGGCCGCACTCGGCGAGCGCCCCGACACCGCGGACTCGAACGACCTCGACACTGCCTCCTTATCGCTGGCAATCACCGACAGGGATATCGGCGATACGCACAGCGTCGGCTCCAGCCTCGCCTCTTCCGTCTGGAGCGGCGGTTCGTCCGTTCCCGCCGAGACCGCCGCCGCACTGGCAACCGCCCTGTCGCTGGTGCGAAACGGCAATGCGATCACCGCAAACTTCGCGATCGCCGACCGCCTCGTCGACTTTCTCGGCGAAGGCGAGACGCTGACGATCACCTATAATGTCGCGGTCACCGACAGCGCCGGAGGCAGCACGTCGAAGCCGATCATCTTCACTGTCACCGGGCGCAACGATGCACCGATCCTTTCGGCCGATATGCCCGACCTGTCGGTCAGCACCAATGTGAAGCCCGGTGCAGCTGCAGGCGCGACGATCACCGCACTTTATGCCCCCGGCAGCAGCGTCAACCTGCTCGACGGGTTGCCCTCGCTGGTCACCCTCACCGGCTATAACCAGACGAGCGGCTATAATTTCGTCGGAGGACGCGACTGGTTCGCATCGAACGGTATCAGCATCGCCGCACTCGCCGGCGGCACGATCGTCTTCGCCGACGGCACGACCGGCCTGATCGGTCGCGCATCGAATGGCGCGGTCGGAAACCCGGCAGAGGCTGCCTATATCTATTATCAAGCCTATGAACCCGGTGCTGCCTGGCTCAAGGAACTTTCGAATACGACCGGTTCGCCGGAACTGGATACGGCATCGGTATCGCTGAGTTTTGCCGATCGCGATCTGGGCGGATCGCATACACTCGATTCCAGCCTGGCATCGATGGTGTGGAGCGGCGGATCGGCCATTCCCGCCGAGACGACCGCCGCACTGGCAAGCGCCCTGACGCTCGCCCGGAGCGGCGGGTCGATCAGCGCCAATTTTGCCCTCGCAGACCGTTTTGTCGATTTCCTCGGTGCCGGCGAAACTCTCGCCATCACATATAATGTTTCCGTCACCGACCAGAGCGGCGCCCGCTCCTCGAGGCCCGTAACCTTTACGTTTACGGGCGCAAGCGACGGAACCTCGTCATCGGCAATCGTCGTGCCGCAATCGGAAAAGGCCGCTCCCGCGTCCATGGCCGTGGCCGTGGCCGCGGAAAAGACCGCGCCAGCGTCTCCCGGCATCTCGCTTGCCCCGGATGCGGGGATCGCAGCGAGGGACAGCAGCGATGGCAATGCGGGGACGACGCAGGACATGCTGGCGCTGGTTTCGATCGACCAGCTCTACACCGCGATGGTCCATGACATGGCCTCGTTCGGAGTCGCGCCGGGCGTCGGCGACGTCGCGCTTTCCCGGCCTGATCCGGTAAAGCCGACCGACTTTTTCGCCTGACGGCCGGTCGTCGTGCTACCTCCCTTGCGGCCTTCGCAAAGACAGGCCTATGAGCAGGGGATGGCCGATGTCCCCGCTCCCGCCGGCAAGTCAGACGCGCTCAGGGCGGACGTGGCCGGTCATCGGTTCGAACTGATATTCGACGGGGCGCAGCGGCTTCAGCGGTTGCTGGCGCTGATCGGCGGCGCGATCCGCAGTGTCGACATGATCATGTATATTTTCGAGCACGACGCGGCAGGCAAAAGCGTGCTCGACGCAATGACCGCAGCCGCCCGTCGCGGTGTTCGCGTTCGTGCGGTGATCGACAGCTTCGGCTCGGGCGATGTTTCGGACAGCGTCTTCAAACCGCTGCGCGACGCTGGCGGCATCGTGATCTTCTTTTCGCGCCGCTGGCGGTCGAGTTATCTAGTTCGCAATCACCAGAAGCTGCTGCTGATCGACGACGAATATGCCGTGACCGGCGGCTTCAATATCGCCGATCCCTATCTCAGCGACCGGCGCACCCATTGCTGGTTCGATCTCGGGATCATCGTCCGCGGGCCGACCGTGGCGCGGATGGTCAGGTGGTTCGAGGAAATTTACGACTATACCGTCCATGACGACGGCAAGCTGCTGGTGCTTCGCCGGCTGATCCGCGAATGGCCCGTCGACGCCGGGCCGGTATCATGGCTGGTCGGGGGACCCACCCAGCGCCTTTCGCCCTGGGCTCGCGCGGTGCGAAGCGACCTCGAAGGGGCGCGGCAACTCGACATGGCGATGGCCTATTTCTCGCCGGGCCAGGGGATGCTCCGCCGCCTAGGCCGCGTCGCCCGCAGAGGCAGGGCGCGCTTCGTGATGGCGGCGAAATCCGACAATCCCGCGACGATCGGTGCGGCACGGCTGCTCTACGGCTATCTGTTGCGGCAAAAGGCGGCGATCTGGGAATATCAGCCGTGCCGGCTTCACATGAAGCTGATCATCATCGACGATGTCGTGTACGTGGGCACGGCCAATTTCGACATGCGCAGCCTGTTCGTGAACGTCGAGGTCATGCTGCGCGTCCATGACGCCGGTTTCGCACAACAGATGCGCGGCTTTCTCGATAGCCAGCGGCCCGATTGCGAAATCATTACGTCCGAAAGCCACAAGGCACGCGCCAACTGGTTGACGCGGTTGCGCTGGACGCTGTCGTGGTTCGTGGTGACGGTCGCGGACTATACGGTATCGCGCCGCCTGAACTTCGGTCTCGCCGAGATCGACCCCGAAACCGAAGTCTAGTCCTTCCAGCCCCAGAAAAGGAAGCAGGGCGGGACGTTCACCCATTCGAATGCATTGTCGATGCGACTGAAATGCGCGGCAAGGAAATCACGCGCGCGGGCGCGGAACTGATAGACGAGGAAGGCCCCGCCGGGGCGGAGAACGCGGTGCGTCGCCGCCGCGATTGCGGGGCCGACACCGGCGGGCAGCGTCGAGAAAGGCAGGCCCGAGAGCACATAATCGGCGTGCTCGAAACCGTGTGCCCGAACGATCTCCTCGACATCCGCGGCCGAACCGTGAACCGCGATGAAGCGGCTGTCGCGGATATCCTTGCGCAGATATTCGATGAAATCGGGATTGGTGTCGATCGCGATCAGCGTCGCATCGCCAGCCATATGCTCGAGCACGGGGCGACAGAAGGTACCGACTCCGGGACCATATTCGACAAACAGCTTCGTGTTCTTCCAGTCGACCGGGCGAAGCATGTGGCGGATCAGCGTCGGCGATGACGGCACGATCGACCCGACCATCACCGGATGCTTGATGAAGCCCTTCACGAACATGCCCCACGGGCCGAAAAAGCGCTTCAGCTTCTCGCGGGCCTTGCGGATCGGCGAGACGTTCGATTGGGCCTGTGCCCGCGGATTGGTCATGATGGCTTTCGCATTGTTGCGGTTGCACGAATGCGTGGCAAAATCGCGCCCTTCGCGCAAGAAAAGAGTCTGTCTTGACTCTGGACACAACCCCCTTCGCGTGTAGGGAGACGCGAAGCCTGCGGCAAACGGAAGCGAAAGGGAGACAGATGGCGACAACCTCGCGCTCGATTCCTGCCGATCGCATGGCCGTGCTGTTCGCTGTCATGCTCGTTGCTGCCGCCGGCAATACGGCTATGCAGTCGATCCTGCCCGCGATCGGTGCCAAACTCCATATTCCCGACGTCTGGGTCAGCCTCGCTTTCAGCTGGTCGGCGTTGCTCTGGGTGCTCACCGCGCCGCATTGGGCGCGTCAGTCGGACAAGCGCGGGCGCAAGGCGTTGATGGCGCTTGGCGTGATCGGCTTCCTGTCGTCAATGGCCCTTTGCGGGATCGTGCTGTGGGCGGGACTGACAGGCCTGATCGGAGCCGGCGTCACGTTTCTGGCCTTCGCTCTCTTCCGCAGCCTGTACGGCGGCCTCGGGTCCGCGGCCCCGCCTGCGGTGCAAGCCTATGTCGCGTCGCGCACCGACCCCGACGAACGGACACAGGCGCTGTCGCTCGTTTCATCCTCTTTTGGCATCGGAACCGTCCTCGGGCCAGCCGTCGCTCCCTATTTCATCCTCCCCGTCCTCGGCCTCGCAGGCCCGATGATCATATTCGCCGTCATCGGGTTGATCGTGCTGACGATGCTGCGCTGGCGCCTGCCGAACGACACCCCGCGCTTCGCCGCGCGCGGAGCCATCGCCTCCTATCCGCTGTCGGGCGGCCCGACCGAACCGACCGGCGAGGAAGAAAATGATCCCGACACGCCGCCGCAGGAGCCGCTCAGCTGGCGCGACGGCCGGGTCCGCCCTTGGCTGCTCGCCGGCTTCCTAGGTGGCCAGGCGCAAGCGATGATGCTGGGGGTTGTCGGCTTCCTGATCCTCGACCGGCTTCACCTGCGTCTCGATCCCGAAACAGGGGCCGATATCACCGGCACGGTGCTGATGTCGGGCGCGGTCGCAACGCTGCTGGCGCAGTGGGGCCTTATCCCGCTGTTCAAGATGAAGCCCGGCCCTACCGTGCTGTGGGGCGCGGCGCTGGGCGCCGCCGGAACGCTTATGACCGGCCTTGCGCAGGATCAGCATGCGATCACCATCGGCTTCGCCCTAGCCTCGCTCGGCTTCGGGCTGTTCCGTCCGGGTTTTACCGCGGGCGCCTCGCTGTCGGTCCCGCGCCGCGATCAGGGTGCGGTCGCCGGGATGACGGCGTCGATCAACGGATCGGCCTATATCATCTCGCCTGCGATCGGCGTGCTGCTCTATAACTGGCACCCGATGGTCGCCTACGGCCTGATGGCCGGCTTTTGCCTGTGGCTGGTGGCGTGGGGCTGGTCCGCGCTCAGGCAGGACCAGCCCGCAGCCTGATCATGCGGCCGGTTCGTCCGGATGCTTTTGTTCGCGGACGGGCTTCAGCGTCCCGGGAGCGAAAAAGCCGATCGGATTGACGCTCATCGCCTGCTGCTTGATCTCGCCCTGGATCTTTTCATAATCCTTTTCCATCGCCTCGGTCACCGAGGCGCGGGTATCCTTCAGCGCGGTTTCGAAATCCTCCATCGTCACCGTATCGCTGGCGATCGAGCGCTTGAGCGCCGCCAGACCGGCGCGCCGGGTCAAATCTTCCAGATCGGCGCCGGTGAAGCGATCGGTCTTGTCCGCCAGCGCCGCCAGATCGACATCCTTTGCCAGCGGCATCTTGCCGGTCTGGATTTCGAGAATGCGCTGACGCCCGCCCTTGTCGGGAACCGAAACATAAATCAGCTCGTCGAGCCGCCCCGGACGCAGCAGCGCCGGGTCGATCAGGTTCGGGCGGTTCGTTGCACCAATGACGACGACCGACTGCATCTCCTCGATCCCGTCCATCTCGGCGAGGATCGTGTTGACGACGCGTTCGGTCACCTGCGGCTCACCCGACGTCCCGCTGCCGCGAGCGGGCACCAGACTGTCGAGTTCGTCGATGAAGATGATCGTCGGCGCGACCGCCCTCGCCCGCGCGAACAGCCGCGCAATCTGCTGCTCGCTCTCACCGTACCATTTCGACAGCAGGTCGGACGATTTGATCGCGATGAAGTTCGCATCGGATTCACGCGCCGCCGCCTTCGCAAGTAAGGTCTTGCCGGTACCCGGCGGCCCATAGAGCAGGAAGCCCTTCGCTGCACGGATACCGAGCCGGCGGAACGCCTCGGGATGCTTCAGGGGCAGTTCGATGCCCTCGATCATCTTGTCGCGCGCCGCGTCGAGCCCGCCGATGTCGCTCCAGCGCGTTTTCGGCGCCTGCACCATTACCTCGCGCATTGCCGAAGGCTGGACGCGTTTCAGCGCATTGTTGAAGTCCTCGCGCGTGACGCGCAGTTCGTCGAGCACTTCGGGCGGAATCGTCCCTTCCTCAAGGTCGAGCTTCGGCATGATCCGCCGCACCGCCTCGATCGCCGCCTCTCGCGTCAATGCCGCCATGTCGGCGCCGACAAAGCCGAACGTCGTTCGCGCGAGCTCGTCGAGATCGACATCCTCGCCGAGCGGCATACCGCGCGTGTGGATGCCCAATATCTCACGGCGTCCCTTTTCGTCGGGAACACCGATCACGATCTCGCGGTCGAAGCGGCCGGGACGGCGCAGCGCCTCGTCGATCGCATCGGGACGATTGGTCGCAGCGATCACGACCAGATTGGTCCGCGGCTCCAGCCCGTCCATCAGCGTCAGGAGCTGCGCGACGATACGCTTCTCGGCTTCACCCTGCACCTGCCCGCGCTTCGGCGCGATCGAATCGATCTCGTCGATGAACAGGATCGAGGGCGCGGCCTTGGTCGCCTGTTCGAACACGTCGCGCAGCCGCTTTTCGGACTCACCATAGGCGCTGCCCATGATCTCGGGCCCGTTGATCAGGAAGAATTGCGCGTCGCTTTCGTTCGCCACAGCGCGTGCGAGGCGCGTCTTGCCCGTTCCCGGCGGGCCATGGAGCAGCACCCCGCGCGGCGGATCGACGCCGAGGCGCTGGAAGAGTTCGGGGTAGCGCAGCGGCAGCTCGACCATCTCACGCAACTGGTCGATGGTTTCGCCGAGCCCGCCGAGATCGTCATAGGTGACGTCGGTACGACGCGCGTCCTGCGGCTCCTGATATTCGGGGAGCAGCTCGACCTCTGTATTCTCGTCGATGAAGACGACGCCCTTGGGCGTGGCCGACACGACGAGCAGACGCAGTTCGGTAAGCGCATAAGCCGGCGCGTTCAGCATCTGGCGCAGTTGAGCGGGCATTTCGCCCGACGGCAATTGCTGCTGGCCCGTCGTAGCAACGGTGTCGCCCGCGACGAGCGGACGGCCGAAGAAATTGCGCTTCAACGCGTTCGCGGAACCTTGAAGCCGCAAATTCTGCTGCGCGGGGGCGAAAACGACGCGCGTTGCCGGGCGCGTCTCGACGCGGCTAAGGGACACCATGTCACCGGCGCCCGCGCCTGCATTGGCGCGTTGCAGGCCGTCGAGGCGGATGACCTCGAGCCCTTCGTCCTCGGCGTAGGGCGCGACGACGCGCGAGGCGGTCTCGCGCTTGCCGCTGATCTGGATCACATCGCCCTCGGTCACGCCGAGTTCGGCCATTGCCGAGCGCGGAATGCGGGCAATGCCGCCGCCGCTTTCCTCGGCGCGGGCGTTGGCCACCTGCAGTTTGACCTGTTTTTCTTTTACCGCTGCGTCGGCCAATGGGATTCTCCCGCAAAATCGTCAGAATGCGGAAGATAGGATGGTCGTTCCCGATTTTCGAGGCCTGTTAGCGACGCAATAAAGAAAGCAGCAAATACCGCACTGCACAAATTTTCTGGCATGTACCCAAGGGCCATGCCATCATAATTGCCGAGACGAACATGCCACGCCTTCCTCCCCTCAGCAGCATGGAGGCCTTTCTCGAGGTCGCCCGCCACGGCACCGTAAAGGCGGCCGCGAGCGAGCTCGGCCTGTCGATGCCGGCGCTGTCGCGGCGGATCCAGACGCTTGAACATGCCGTGGGAAGACCCCTGTTCAATCGCCACCATCACGGATTGAAGCTCACCGAAAGCGGGCGCGAATTGCAGGATCAGCTATCGCCGATCCTCGACGATCTGCGCAGTGTGCTCGGCCGCGTCGGCAGCCCCGACGCATCGCTCCGGCTTCATCTCAACGTCCTGCCGCTGTTCGCGCAGCAGCGCCTCTTTCCGCGCCTGCCCGAACTCAGGCAGGCGCACCCGGAGCTGCACATCGACATCGACACCATGTCGCATGCCGAGGCGCGCCTCGGCGAAGGAATCGACGTGGCGATCGCCCTCGCCCGCTCGATCGACCCGGCCCTCTATGCCGCGCGACTCGATCAGGATCAGGTGTTTCCCATCGCGGCGAAGACCCTGCGCGACGAAGGCCGGACGATCAGCGTCCCCGAGCAACTGCAGCGCCAGACCATCCTCGTTCACCGCGAGATGCCGGAGACCTTCTCCGAATGGAAAAAGGCGATCGGCATGCCCTATCTCGAGCCTGCGGGCGTCGACTATTTCGATTCGGGACCGCTGATGCTCGAAGCTGCGGCACAGGGAATCGGCGTCGCCTTCATGCATGGCCATCATTTCGACGACGCGCATGACCCGCGGCTGGTCCGGCTGTTCGATTTCGATGTCGACAGCCCGTACAGCTATTGGTTCGTATGCCGTCCGCGCGCGCTAAGACAGCCCGCGGTGAAGTTGTTCCACGACTGGTTGCTGGCGGCAAAGATATAAGGAAAATGGTGCTGCTGGACAGGATTGAACTGTCGACCTCGTCATTACCAATGACGCGCTCTACCACTGAGCTACAGCAGCAACCGTGATGCCCGCAAACGCATGTTCGCCGGGCAGGCGCGGCCTATGGCGGGACGTCCCTCGCCTGTCAAGGTGCGAGACTTGACGATACGCCGATTTCGCCGCATCGCGCCGCCGTGAGCAAGCAGCCCTCCCCCGCCGACCTCGAACGCGAACGCCGCCTCGCCGAAGCGCTGCGCGAGAATCTGCGCAAGCGCAAGGCGCAGGCGCGCGAGGCCAAGGCCGACGATCCGCCTAAAGGCTGACGGTCACGGTCACTGCGTCGCCCTCGACGATCCCTTCGGCCTTTCGCACGGCCGCCTTGACCGGGAGCAGCCAGCCGCCGCTTTCGCGGTGCGGAAAGACCGAGGTGCTCCAGCTCGTATCGCCGATCGTCGCGTGAACCTTTGCCGAACCGAACCCCTTGCGTCCGTCGAGCCATTGTCCGCCGATCGCCGCGAGGCGGATGCCATCAGCGGCCTCGCCCGCAATCGTCACGAAGAACCAGGCCGCAGGCGCGGTCGCCGACTGCCAGCGCCAGAGAGGGGTCGTAACGGTGAAATCTTCCAAACCTATCTGGCCCCGACTGCGCGAACAGGTACAGGAACATTGCAGATGTCGGCGCCGCCGGCGGGCTTGATAAAGAACGGATCGCGCCGGTTCTGCCGCGCGTCGGCATACCGCGCGAAGCTGTCGCTTTCGGTCGACAGAAATTCGAATCTCGGCTGCTCGGCAAAGGGCAGTTCCGCCGCCAGACGGATTTTCTCGATCCCGACGCGCTGTGCTTCCTCCTCGTAAAACCCGAGCGCGCCTGTACCGCGCGGCAGGCTCGACAAATATTCGATGCCGCTGATCACACGCCCGACAACGGCAATATTCCGGTCGAGGTGGCGCGGTGCATGGCCGATCACCGCATAGAGCTCGGCGCCCGTGCCCGTGTCCGGCGACATGTTGCGACCCACGCCGACCATCGCATAGCAATGAACCGGCCAGACCATGTCCTTTTTCCTCGCGACGGGCCATCCGTCCAGAAATCCGGCCTGGCTGCTATAGGCGTCCGTCGCGACCGGTGCCGAAAGCAACCTTCGCGTCGCGCCGCCCGAGCCGGGTTGACCATGATAGGCAATGCGGGACGTCTCGTACCCGCTCTCCGGAATCGTCGCCAATCCCTCGGGCAAGGCCTTCTTCTCCGTCGCATCACCCCATTGCGCGACATAATTGTCCTGTACGCGATTGACGCTCGTGCCGTCCCACCAATGCGCCGCGGCGAGCCTGCGGATGTTGCCGATCCAGCCCTGGCTGAACGGCGCCGGCATCAGCTGGATCACGACGCGGCGGGAGTTCCCCTTCGCATCGGGCGCCAAGTCCATGACGAGCAGGTCCGAGGGCGCGATGGACACCCAGTCGCCCGCGGGCGCCGCGGCGGCTATCTCACCTGGCGAGGGCACCGGCGCAGGTTCCTCGGCGTGGACGGGAAGGACGAGCGATGCCGCAGCCGCGGCCAGGAGCAGATGTTTCATGTCGCCTGTCTGCCACGCCCAATCGGCTTGCGAAAGCCCCGCCAAGCGATTAGGGCGCGCCTTCAATCCAGTGCATGCGGAGCGGTGGCCGAGTGGTCGAAGGCGCTCGCCTGGAAAGTGAGTATACGTCAAAAGCGTATCGAGGGTTCGAATCCCTCCCGCTCCGCCATAAACCCCGCGATCCGCGCTAGGGCCGGTACGGTATCGAATCCGGCGCGATTACCCCGACCTCGCGCGCATAGCGTTCCCACGCAGCGGCCAGTCTCTCACGCCGCCCGGGTTCGGTCAGCGACAGATCGCGGGTTTCGCCCGGATCGTGCGCAATATCGAACAGACGCCAGATGCCATCACCGATATCGGTCAGTTTCCAGTCGCCCTGCCGATAGGCGCGCGAGCCGAAGAGCTCGCTACCGACACCATCCTCCGCGCCGTAAACGCGCAATTCCGGGTCCCGAAGCCACGCCGCCCACGAACGACCCGTGATCGGGCGAACAGCGCGGCCGCCGACCCTGGTCGTTGCCGGGTCGACCTGCGCCAGGTCGAGCAGCGTCGGCGCGATATCGGCGACCGAAAGAAACTGGGACTCGGCACCGTCACGCCGCGGAATTCCCGCACCGCTGAGGAACGCAACCGTCCGCGTCCCGCCTTCGCTCTGATAGCCCTTGGTCAGCCATGACGGGGCCGTAGCGGCCTGCGCCCAGCCGGCGCCGTAGGTCACGTAGGAGGTTGCGGCCCCGCGGTTGGCGAAACTGTTGTCGGCGCCTTTCGTATAACGGCCGAGCATTTCGGCACCCGTCGTCCCGGCATCGAGCGCTTCGGCGCCGTTATCCGCCAGAAAGACGATCACCGTATTGTCGAGCTCGCCGGAGGCGCGAAGCGCGTCAATCACCCGGCCGACATTCTGGTCGAGGCGGTCGACCATGGCGGCATAGATTTCCATATTGCGTGCCGCGGTCCGCTGCTGGTCGGCGGTAAGCGAATCCCAGCTTCCGTCGCGATTGCGCGGCGTATGGGGAACAACATTGTCCGGCAGGATGCCAAGCGCTCGCTGACGGGCGAGCCGCTGCTCGCGCAGCGCGTCGAAGCCGGCGTCGTAGCGGCCCTTGTAGCGCGCGATGTCTCCGGCGGGTGCCTGAAGCGGCCAGTGCGGCGCTGTGAAGGCCAGATAGGCGAAGAAGGGCTTGCCGCCCCCTGCCCCTCTCTGTTCGCCGAGAAAGTCGATCAGGCGGCTGGCAAAATAGTCACTCGAATAGAAATCGGCGGGCAATCTCGCCAGCGGGCGCCCCTGTTCGGTATAGGTCGCCGTACTCCCGACGTCGGTGCCGAAATGATTGTGCCCGCCCTGCAACAGGGCGAAGCTGCGCTGGAAACCGCGGACATGCGGATCCTGCCCGGGCGTCAGGCCCAGATGCCACTTGCCCGAAAAGAGCGTGCGATACCCGCCTTCCGAGAGCCTTTCGGCAAGGGTCGCGACATCGCCGCGCAAATAGCCTTCATAGCCCGGCTGTCCCTGCTGGGTGGGCCGGATCATCTCTGCCATCGTACCGAGCCCGGCAAGGTGATTGTCGGTACCCGACAACAGCATCGAACGCGTCGGCGAACAGGTGGGCGCTGTATGGAAGCCTGCGAGGCGGATACCCGCCAGCGCGAGCCGGTCGAGATTCGGCGTACGTATCTCGCCCCCGAAAGCGCCGACATCCGAATATCCGAGGTCATCAGCCACGATGATCAGAAAGTTCGGCCGGCGCTCCTTCGCCTGTGCAGACGGAACCGCGATCAGCAGGGCAAGCAGCAGCGACACGAAACGCTTCATCGGGATATCCTTGTCATGGAAGGGCGGCGCGCCGCGGGCGAATGAAACCCGGGCGCGCCGCAGTCTGGACCGGCGCAGTCACAGGAAGGGAGGAGAGTCGGTAGCGCCGGCCTGTCTCGTCAGGCGGGCTCGTACTGAACCGCCCTTTCCTTGCGAACGGTGCGGCTCTGGCGGCCGTCGATCGCGACCGGGATTTCCCCGTGGATCGTCGCGCGACGCAGCGTACGACGCTGAAGTCCGAAGTCGGCGGTCGCACGGTGCTGGGTCGCCTGATTGTCCCAGATCGCGACGTCGCCTTCGCGCCAGCGCCAGCGCACGACGTTTTCGGGCTTGGTGATGTGGTCCTGCAGCGTCTGGAAGAGGCGCGCCGAATCCGTCGCGTTCAGGCCGACGAACTGCTTGACGAAATGACGGAGCAACAGGCTGCGCTGTCCGCTCACCGGATGGACGCGCACCACCGGATGCTCGGTCTCGTACACCGTCGAGGCAAAGACGTTGCGATGTTCCTTGATCCGCTTCGCGGCGCTTCCGGCATCGGGTGCCGACTGCAGGATCGACGCATAGTCATAGAGATTGGTGTGCGTTGCCCACAGATTGTTGACGAGCTGGCGCAGCACCTCCGGCAGCCCTTCGTATGCCGTTTCTCCATTGGCCCATTGCGTGTCGCCGCCCGCTTCGGGGATGGTGATCGCGCGCAGGATGGACGCCTTCGGATAGGCATCGACGAACGTCACGTCGGTATGCCAGCTCGACGCGGCATAGCCTTCCCTGCTGTCGAGCTCGAGCAGGTAGCGCGAGCCTTCGGCGACCGGCACCGTCGGATGCGCGACCGGATCGCCGAGCAGCGCGGCAAAACCCTCATGATCCTGATCAGTCAGATGCTGCTGGTCGCGGAAGAAGAGCACCTTGTGCCGTACCAGAGCCGCCTGGATCGCCTGCACCACCGGCGCGGGCAGGTCGCCGGACAGCTGGATGCCGCCCACGATGGCGCCGATCGTGCCGGTCACGGGCGTTATTTCGAGCGGGATATTCTTGTCGCGAGCATTGGCGTAGCTGTTGTGAAGGTCCGTCATGTCAGTCTCCTTTGGGGGTTGGGCGGCAGGCGTATCCGACGAGAACACGAACCGGCTTCCGGCCCGGGCTGTCGGCGAATTTCGGAAAGGCGGCGGCAAGCATCAGAGCTTCGTCCTGAGCGTCAGGCCGACGGTGCGCGGCTCGCCGATCAGCGCGGTGACGATGCCGGTCACCGCGGGCGAGAGGGTCTGGAAATAATCCTTGTCGAACAGGTTCCGCGCCCAGAGCGACAGGTCGAGCAGTCCGTCGTCGGTCCTGAAACCGATCCGCGCGTTGGCGATCCCATAGGCGGGGACGTCACCATATGCGCTGTTGCTGGACGAGGTGTTGAACGACGAGCGATGCGAATAGTCGGCGTGCAGATAGGCCGACAGATCGCGCCCGCCGAGATTGCCGAGCGGCGCCGACAGATCGCCGCCAAGGGTGTAGGTGAATTTCGGCACGCCGGGCAACTGCGCCCCGGTCAGATCCTGGATCGACCCGAGGTTGAGCCGCTCGGGTGCCTGCGGAGCATTGGGGTAATCGCTGTATGTCGTGTCGGCATAGGCGACGGAGGCATAGAAGCTCGCGCGCTCGGTTGGCGCGAAGCTGAGGTCGCCCTCGACGCCGCGTGAGCGCACGCCGGGGATATTCGCGATATACTGGCGAACATTGACGGTATTGGGGACCTGCTCGGTGATCGCGGTCTGATAGTCGCTGATCTCGGTCCAATAGCCGGCGAGGTTCAGTGTCACCTTGCGACCGAACCATTGCGACTTGATGCCGAGTTCATAGCTGTCGACCTTTTCGGGCGCGACATCCGGGTCGATGCCCGTCGGCAGGTTGGTGAGATTGAGCCCGCCCGACTTGTTGCCGCGCGAATAGGTCGCATAGGCCAGCGCATCGCCCGAGAACTGCCACGACAGCGTCGCGAGACCCGACAGGCTGTTATCGGTGAAACCCGTCGAATAGCTGGTGACCGGATTGAACTGCGTTCGCAGCAGCGCTGCGTTGGTGGCGATTGCGGCCGGCAAGGTCGAAAGGTCGACGCCTGCGACATGGAATTGATTGAAGGATCCGTCCTTCTTTTCATGCGTGAAACGAAGGCCGCCGGTCAGCGTCAGACGGTCGTTGATCTTCCAGTCCGCCTGACCGAAGAGTGCATAGCTGCGCGTGCGCGGATCGGATGTGGAATTCGCCTCGAACCCGTTGAGCGCGGCCTCCCACACGGCAAGCGGCAATGGCGATGCGGCCGGCCGATTCCACAGGCCCGCCGCCGACCCGAAAGCCGTGGCGCCCTTGCCGCGGATGATCTGCCAGAAATAATAGGCGCCGACGACATAGTCGATCGGACCATCCGTGTCCGACGCCAAGCGGATTTCCTGGCTGAACTGGCGCTGACGGTTCGCCTGCTGCGCCTTGACGATCACCGGCAACGATGTCGAATCGCCGTCGTTCGCAGGGTTCCAGTCCCACCAGCGATAGGCGGTGATCGATGTCAGCTTTGCCGCGCCGATATCCCAGTCGACCTGCCCCGAAACGCCATAACCGTCCATGTTCGACTGATAGTGGCTGTTCGCTTCGCCCCTCCGGGCAAAGGGATCGATCGCCGGAAAGACGTAGCCCGGAAAACGGGCCGCGCGCTCGGCAAAGCTGTTGGGAATGGCGGCCCCGTTATCGAAGGTGCCGAAATAGTTCGCGAAGACGTTGAGGACGTGATTCTGCTTCTGCCGCGAGAAGTCGCCGATGATCCTGACCTCGAGGTCCGCGCCCGGGGTGAAGAGCAATTGCCCGCGCACGCTCCAGTTCGAATAATCCTGCGCGCGCTCGTTCTGCGTCGTATTGTAGAGGAAACCCCGCCGTTCGGTTACCGAACCGCTGAGGCGGACGGCGAGCAGATCGTCGATCAGCCCGCCCGACGCCGAGGCGCGGAGCTGGTAATAGCCATAGTCGCCGACACTTGCCTCGCCGGAGAATTCGGGATCGAAGCCCGGTTTGCGCGACGTGATGTTGATAGCGCCCGACGTGGTGTTCTTGCCGAACAGCGTACCCTGCGGTCCGCGCAGCACCTCGATCTGCTGCAGGTCGACCAGGTCGAACTGCGTCTGCCCGACGCGGCCGTAATAGACATTGTCGATATAGAAGCCGACGCCGTTCTCGAGCCCGTCGTTGGTCAGCGCGACATTGCTGCCCAGACCGCGGATGTTGATATTGGTATTGCGCGGATTGAAGCTGAACACCTGCAGGCTGGGGACGATCTGCTGGATCTGGGTGAGCGTATAGTTTCCGGTCTTTTCGAGCGTCTCGGCCCCCACAACCGACAGGGCGATCGGTACGTCCTGCGCGCTTTCGTCACGCCGACGCGCCGATACGATGATTTCGGCGCCGTCATAGTCGCCGCCGGCGTCAGCCACCGCATCGGCGGTGTCGTCCCCGGCGGCCAGCGCGGGCGAGGCCGGAACCAGCAACGCGGCACCGAACAAGAGCTTCAGACGATGTTCGCGAGAGAATTTGATCATTATATCTTGTCCCCGGGCGGCAGCGCCGCCCCCTTCTTGATGTGATGAACGATGGCGCCGGGCGCCGGGCCGGATCGGGCAGCCGCCAGCTCCGCACCCCACAGCGCACGGGCGGCGCTGCGCAGGGACGCAGGGTAGCGAGCCAGATCCGACAGGTCGGATCGGGTCAGCAAAGGCATGAATCACCTGTCGCCGGCGCACCCACGCGCCGGACGCAAGGCCGCAAGCGTCTCGCGAGAGAAAGCAGGGCCGGAATGAATGAAGCGCCGGTGGAAGGCGCCCGTGTGCGGTCAGTCCGCTACACGGCGCGCGTCATCGGCCTCGATCAGGAACTGGTGCTACACATATGCATCGCAATACCCCTTCTGGGGGGAACGCAATGCCTGGCGCTGTCGCCCGAGCATCACGCGCTTTAGCCGTTGGTAACGCGGAGCAAGCTGCTTCCCGGTCAAAAGCCGCGGGTCGATGGAGGAGAGCCCGTCATCCGTTCCGACCAGTTCCGGATGACAATCTCAACTTAAAAGATTGATATTGGATTCGTCAATCCGCGAAGCCGGTATTTGCGACGAAGAAAATCTATCAGGCGACGAGCCGAGCGTTGAACCTCAGGGTGCCTCGATCAGCTTGAGACCCAGCGTCGCGGCGTTGGCGACCGCCTCTTCGCGGCTTCCCGCGCGGAGTTTGCGCATGATGTTCTTGAGATGCCACTTCACCGTCTCGGGCGCGAGTTGCAGCGACCGGGCGATCTCCTTGTTCGATTCCCCGGCATTGAGCGCGCTCAGTATCTCGATTTCCCGTTCGGTGAGGAAGGAGAACGCCTCGCCCGGCGCGGCGCCGGGTCCGCCCTCGAGCGCGGGGTTCCGCCGCGAGGGCTCGGCGAGCTTCAGCAAGGCGAGAAAGGAGCCCGACGAATAGGCCTCGCTGCAGAAATTCTGCACCGCGCGCACGCCGGTGACGTCAAGAACATCGACGATCGTCCGGAGGAAGCCGCTGCTCGCCGCGTGATTGAGGAAGCGAACGGTCTCGAGCTCGACCATCTTGTCGCAACGCCCGCTGAGCTGGGGCAGGATATTGAACAATGTCGCCGACGCGCGAAGCTCTGCATCGTCGGCGGCGGATGCCAGCAGCAGCAAATGATCTGCAACCATCGTCAGCCGCGGCCGGTCGCCGTTGGCAATCGCTTCATAGGCGCGCATTTCGGCCAGCAAGGCAAAGGTGCGTGCCTGCACCGACAGCGGATCGCGCACTGCCGCGACCTCTTCGCCGGTCGAGAGCACCGCCTCCGCATCGATTGTCGGCGGCAAGCGCAGCCGCGCACGCTCGACAATGCACATCGCCTTGAGCGGCATCCACCCGCGTTCGAAAGCGACAAGCTCGGCGCGATCAACCAGCGAAGCGGCCTTTCCGGGCAGCCCGGTCCCGGCTGCAACGCGAATGGCGACGAGATAGCAGGAGACGAGCGCGTCCTGGAACGGGCTCGCCTCGATCGGCGCCAGCGCCCGTTCCGCCAGTTCGGCAGCGGCGACCAGATCGTCGCGCTCGTAGCAGCAGCGCGCAAGCGCCGCGTCGATCAGAGCAGCCGCCAGCGTCCCGGTGCACACCGGACCCCCGTCGCGCAAAATGCGTTCGGCCTCGGCCAATTGCCCCTGCGCGCGCGCTAGCGCGGCACGGGTGCAGATCGCGAGCGCAAGCGGCAGGTCGAGCGGCCGTCGCCTGTCCTGCAGGCGCAACGGACGCACCACCTCGTGCACAAGTCCGAAGAGGCCGCGCTTGAGCGCACCCTGCGCGAGCATCGCACGAACCATTGCAACGGCCAGATCGGAAAGGCCGTCGGGTGCAGCGAGAATCTGGTCGCAGCTTTCGACCACACCGGTGAAATCGTCGCCGAAATAAGCGCGGTGGACCAGATCGATCGCCCGCGCCTCGGCGGCGCCGCCGCTCGCGGCGAGTGCGGCCAGCGCGTCCGCGCTATCCCGTCGCGCTGCGAGCACATCCAGCCAGGCGCGCGCCGCCGGAAGCCCCGGTGAGCGGGCGACGAGATCGGGCGGCAACGCGTCGAGCCAGGCCGCCAGCGGCGCCAGCTCGCCGCGTTCGATCATCGAAAGTGCGATCACCCCGACGAGCGTTGCCGCCGCATCGAAATCTCCGCCCGCGATCGCCTGGTCGATCGCCTCGGCGGGCATGTCCTGCGATGCCAGATATCGCGATGCTGCGCGGCTCAATTGCTTCGGCGCGTCCGGCTCGGCGTCGGCAAGGCCGCGCAGCAGCGCCATCCGGAAAGCGGGATGCAGCCGGAACCAGCCGGCCCGCCCTCCCGCCTGTCCCCCGGCGCGGTCCATGAACAGGCCCCGCGTCATCAGGGCTTCCACGGACTTGTCGGCGCCCTCGTCGCCGCTCAGCAGACGGGCAAGCTCGGCATTGAACGCCGGCGCAACCGCGACGCGCCGTACAAACGTCCGCTCGGCGGGCGAAAGCTCCGCAATCAGTGGCCCGAAATAATCGGCAACCCGCTCCGCCAGCGCGTCCGGCCCGTCGGCATGCTTCGCCAGACGAAGCCCGGCAGGCCAGCCCTCCATCAAGGCATCGATGGTCCCGCGCGGCCACCCCGAGATGCTCGCTGCCGCATCGCCTGCAATCGCCAGATCGCGCGCGCCGACCGCAAGCGCCATGCCTCGTCCCGCGGCATCGCCCGTCGCGACGGTAAAGCTCCCTCGTCCGGCCAGCACCAGCCGCAACCGTGACGGCGGCGGGGACAGCAACGCGTCGAGCGAAGCGATCACCTGCGCATCGGCCGGACGATCGGCATCGTCGACGATCAGCAGACACGGCCTGTCTTCGGGACCGGCTTCGCACGCCCGACGCACATCATCGCAAATCTCGCTGACCATGCCCTGACCGGCGCCGGCCCAGAAGGTCTGCCAGCCCGCGACGCGGGCTTCGGCGAAAAGCGCTGCGCACCAGGCCGATTTGCCATAGCCCGCCGGCGCGCGGACGAGTGCAATTTCGTGAGCGGACAGTTTTTCGAGCCAGAGGGCGGAATCGAGCCCGACAAGATCGGGCGGGAACCGCGGCGGCGTCGATTGCGAACGGACGGGCGCAACCACGCCATCCGGCGGTACCGCACGCAGATGCGGCTTCGCTTCGATCCTCGATCCCGGCTGGACGGTCATTCGCTGCCCCCCACTTTTTGATGCGCCAAGGCTATAGCCTTGCGGTTGCAGCGGCAAGCGGCCTTCCGTTCACCCCCCCATCGCTCCCCCCGCCACCTCGTCTGTCGCGCGAGGCCGGTGCGCCATAGCTTTCCTCTTACCGAAGGCCCCGCAAAGATATGGGCCGGCCGTGGGAGAGAAAGCATGACGAACCGAGCTTTTCTGGCAACCTGCCTGTCCACCACCATGCTGATGGGATGGAGCGGCGCCGCTTTCGCACAGGAGGCCGCGCCCACAGAGGAAACGGCCAGCGGCGGCATCGCCGAAATCGTCGTCACCGCGCAAAAGCGCGCACAGAATCTGCAGGACGTTCCGGTCGCAGTGTCCGCACTTGCCGGCGAGGAACTGGAATCGCGCGGGATCAGCGAAACGTCGGACCTGCAGGGCTTCGTCCCCAGTCTCCAGATCACCACGCCCTATGGCCGCACCCAGCCGAACTTCTCACTGCGCGGCGTATCGGTCGCGAACGAATTCTCGGCTTCGACGGCGTCTCCGGTCGGCGTCTACGTCGACGAAGTCTATCAGAGCTTCCGCGCCAGTCATGGCCAGCAGCTCTATGACCTCGAACGCGTCGAAGTGCTGCGTGGGCCGCAGGGCACGCTCTATGGCCGCAACACCACCGGCGGCGCGATCAGCTTCTTCAGCAACAAGCCCCAGCTCGGGGCGAGCACCGGCACGATTACGCTCGGCTATGGCAATTACGACACCAAGACCGCCGAGGGCGCACTTGAGGCGACGATCATCCCCGACAAGCTCGGCATCCGCTTTGCAGGTACCTTCGCGAAGGGTGACGGCTGGCAGTATAACCCGGTGCAGGATCGCCACGTCGGCACGACCAATTCCGTCGCGGGCCGCGTATCGCTACGCTGGAAGCCGTCGGATACGGTCGACATCAACCTGAAGGGCTATTTCGCACGCGACAATCCGCTGGCGCCGAACCCCTATGCGCTCGGCCAGCTGGCCGACGGGCGCGACGTTCTGGGGTATTCGCGCTTCGATCCGGCACAAAATGGGGGCCGCGCGCTGAACAAGAACGAGGTCGCCGCCGATACGGGCGGTCGCTATTTCACCTCGTCGAACGGTCTGGCGCTCAATATCGCCGTGGATCTCAGCGACACCCTCTCGCTGACGTCGATCACCGGCTATGACACCGGCAAGTATCGCAATTCGCCCTTCGACTGCGACGGCTCACCGAACAGCGTCTGCGCGCTGCGCTACAATTCGGTCAGTAAGAATTTCAACCAGGACCTGCGCCTGAACTACAAGGGCGACCGGCTCAATCTCGTCGCGGGCCTCTATTATGGTGTCGACAAGATCGACACGCGCAACGAGATCGACTTCTTCGGCGTGCTGAAACCGATCCTGCTGGGTGCGGGCGCTCCAAGCAGCTTCTTCAACGCACCGGTGTCGGCGCCGCAGGCGGCAGCGTTCGTTCCGGCTTTCGCGGTCAACCCGGCGCTCGATCCGACCAATCCGGCGAATTGCTCGGCGGTGCCCACGGGCAACCCTAACGGCTTCCTCGATGCCCGCTCGCTGATCGCGTTGCTGACCGACATTCAGGTCAACAATTCGGGCGGTGGCGGCTTCGGCGGCGCCATCTCGGCGGCTTGCCGTGCGGCCGGCGCCCCGCCCTTCGGTCCGATCAGCGGCGAACAGAAATACACGATCAAGCGTCCGTCAGCGGCGATCTATTTCGACGGCAGCTATGACATCACCGACGCGCTGACACTCAGCGTCGGCCTTCGCTATACGATGGACAAGGTCAAATATCTGAACGGCCGGACGGTGCTCTATGACCTCGGCGGAACGATCCGTGCCAGCACCATCCCCTACACCTTCCCCTATGACGCAAGCGCCCCGGCGCTCGAGCAGAAGGAAAAGGCGAACCGCCTGACCGGACGCGTCAACCTCAGCTACGACTTCGCCGACGATATGATGGCGTATCTGAACTACAGCCGCGGCTATCGCAGCGGCAGCTTCAACGGCCTTGCCTATCAGGGGACCAATCAGGTCTATTATATCCAACCCGAACAGATCAACGCGTATGAAGGCGGGCTGAAGATGCGCTTCTTCGACCGGCGCGTGCAGCTCAACCTCGCGACCTTCTATTACGACTACAAGAACCATCAGGTCACGCAGGTTATCGGCGCAACGACCTTCACCCGCAGCGCCAACGGCCGTCTCTATGGCGGCGAAGCCGAGCTGACGATCCAGGCGGCCGACAGCCTGCGCCTCGATGCCTCGATGAGCCTGCTGCGCAGCAAATATAAGGGCAATGTGATCGACCCGACCGATCCGTCGAGCCCGACGCGCAACGTCAATGGCAACCCCTTCCCGAACGCGCCGCGCACGACCTTCTCGGCCGGGTTCGACTGGGACGTCTTCAACAGCGGCGACAACAAGCTGACGCTGCGCGGCGACGCCGCCTACACGGGCAAATATTATTTCGACCCGTTCGGCGACTATGGCCAGACCCCGTGCGACCGCGCCGGCGCGCCCGGCAACGTCCGCCCCGCGGGGCCGGCAATCACCTGCGGAAATCCCGGATACTGGCTCGTCAACAGCCGCCTGACCTTCGAGCACGGCAACTACGCCGCAAGCCTGTGGGTCAAGAATCTGACCAACAAATATTACTACAGCTACGGGCTCAACATCGACATCTTCGGCCTCGATTATCTGAACCGCGGCACGCCGCGCACCTATGGCGTCGAGGTGACCGCCAAGTTCTGATCACCCCAAGGGGGCGGCGTCCCCTCCCTTGCCCGCCGCCCCCGACCCGCTCGAAAATATAGCCTTACAAGGAGCATCCCATGATGCGTTTCACCGGCAAGAGCGTGCTGATCACCGGCGCCGCGCGCGGTATCGGTCTCGCCGCCGCCCAGGAATTCGCCCGAGAGGGTGCGTCGGTCACGATCACCGACATCGATCTGGAAGAAGCCGAGGCAGCCGCCGCAGCGATCCGCGCCGAGGGCGGAAAAGCAGAAGCACGGCGGCAGGACGTTGCCGACGAGGCGGCATGGAAGGCGCTGATCGACGAGATCGTCGCCCGCGAAGGCAAGCTCGACATTCTCGTCAACAACGCCGGCATGGGCTTTCTGAAATCCGTCGTCGATACCGGTCTCGCCGAATGGCAGCGCCTGATGGCGGTCAATCTGGAAAGCGTCTTCCTCGGTGTCCGCGCCGGGATTGCGGCGATGCAGGACAAGGGCGGCGTGATCGTCAACGTCGCCTCGATCGCGGCGAACGTCGCCGAACCGCTCTTCCCCGCCTACAACGCCAGCAAGGCCGGCGTTGCGATGCTGACCAAGGCGGTCGCGGTCGATTGTGCTCGCAAGGGCTGGCCCGTGCGGATCAACTCGCTCCATCCCGGCTATTGCGAGACCAAGCTGGTCGCCGATGCTGTCGGCAGTCTGGGCGAGGCGGCTGCCGATTTTGCCACCGCTACCGTCGGCGCGATTCCGCTCGGCCGGATGGCGACGACGCGCGAGATTGCGCGTCCGCTCCTTTTCCTCGCCAGCGACGACGCCGCCTACATATGCGGCAGCGAGTTGATCGTCGACGGCGGCTACACCGCGGTCTGACCCGAAACCCTTCAGAACAGGACGACATTTCATGAGCAAGAAACCGGTCATCGTCTATGGCGCCTCAGGCTACACCGGCCGCCTCGTCTGCGAATATCTGCGCGAACTAGGCATTCCCTTCATCGCTGCGGGCCGCGACGCAAAGCGAGTGCAGGAGGTGATGGACAAGGTCCCCGGCATCGAGACCGCCGACTATGAGGTCGCCGAGGTCGAACATAGCGTCGAGGCGCTCACCAAGCTGTTCAAGGGCGCGAAAGTCGTCTGCAACATGGTCGGCCCGTTCATCAAATATGGCCCCGAGACCGTCGAGGCATGCCTTGCTGCGGGCGTGCATTATCTCGACACGACCGGCGAACAGGACTGGATGATGCTGGCGCAGGAGAAGTGGGGTGAAGGCTTCGCGAAGAAGGGCCTGCTGCTCTCGCCGTGTGTCGCGCATATGTACACGACCGGCGAGATTGCAGCGAACATCGCACTCGAAGCAGTGCCCGGGCTCGACACCCTCGACATGCTCGTGCTGTGGAAGGGTTTCCCGACCTATGCTTCGGTCCAGACGATCTTCACCATCCTGAAGGCCGACTGGTACTATCTTGAAAATAATAAATATGTTCAGTGGCCGACGCTGACGAAAACCGAATGCAATGTCCCCGGCCAACATGCGACCGCGCTGACCTTGCCGTGGGGCGGCACTTCGCACCCGCTCTGGTTCAAGGACGACCCGCGCGTGTCGACGGTCAAGGTCTATGGCGGCGTATTCGCACGCGAAGTCATGGACAATGTGGTCGAGATGACGAAGATGATCGATACCGACATCAAACCCCTGCCCTTCGCCGAACAGGAGGCCGCGCTGTCGAAAATGGCGGAGTCGGTTCAAGGCGACATGCCGCCGCGCGAAAATCCGCGGCTCAATACCAGCATCGATTCGGTTCACGCCTCCGGACCGCTCGGTCGCGCGCATGTGCTGATCCACGGCAATTGCAACTACAAGCAGACCGGCCTGATGCAGGCGTGGTGCGCCGCAAACCTGCTGCAACAGGCACCACGCCGGACCGGCTTCGCCTCGGCGTGCCAGGCGTTCGGGCATCGCGAGATCCTGGGTACGCTGCGCCAGTTCGGACTGGTGCTGAAGCCGATCGTCACGGTTCAAGACTGATGCGGCTCGTCGACTGGCTCGACAAGGGGGCGTCGCTGGGCGCCGATGCCCCCTGCCTGACGATGGCCGGCAAGAGTCTGTCGTATGGGGAGGTCCAGCGGCTCACGCATCGCGTCGCGCGGGGCTTGGGCGCCGCGGGGATCACGCCGGGCAAGCATGTCGCGATCCTTTCGGGCAATGACCCCGTCGCTTTTGCCATCGTCTTCGCCATATCGCGCGCCGGCGCGGTGTGGTGCCCGATCAACCCGCGCAACGAAGCCGCCGAGAATGCGTATATTCTCGACAACTTCGACTGCGCCGCGCTCTTCTTTCATTCGAAATTCGCGGAACTGGTCGACCAATTGCGCGAGCAGTTGCCCAAGCTCGAGCAGCTCGTCTGCCTCGATGCCGAGCAGCCGTTCGCGCCGTCGCTCGACCAGTGGCTGGCGGGTGCCGATGACGAAACCCCCTTCATCGCGGCACCCGTCAGCGACCTCGCGATGATCCCCGGGACCGGCGGCACGACGGGGCACCCCAAGGGCGTGATGCTGACAAATCGCAATCTCGAGGCGATGACCGCACTGACGCTGATGGGCTACCCGTTCGACGGGCGTCCGGTCTATCTGGCGATGGCGCCGCTGACGCATGCGGCGGGCGTGCTCGCCTTCCCTATCATGGCGCACGGCGGCGAGATCGTGATCATGCCCTATCCCGATATCGGCGAGTTTCTGGCGCTCGCCTCGCACCACCGCGCGACGCACACCTTCCTGCCGCCGACGCTCATCTACATGCTGCTCGATCATCCTGCGCTTCCCGCGACAGACCTCTCGGCGATGCAGTGCTTCTGGTACGGCGCCGCGCCGATCTCGCCCGCGCGGCTGGAGGAGGCGATCGACAAGCTCGGCCCGGTCATGGCGCAGCTTTTCGGCCAGACCGAAGCGCCGATGATGATCTCGATGATGGCGCCGAAGGATCACCTCAATCCCGACGGATCGGTCGCGCGGCATCGCCTGTCGTCGGCGGGCAAGCCGGGACCGCTCGTTCGCGTCGCGATCGTCGATACCGACGGCAACGAACTGCCGCAGGGCGAACGCGGCGAGATTGTCGTGCGCGGATCGCTGGTGATGGATGGCTATTACAAGAATCCCGCTGCGACCGCCGAAGCGACGCTGAATGGCTGGCACCGCACCGGCGACATCGGCTATCTCGACGCCGACAATTTCCTGTTCATCGTCGACCGCGCGAAGGACATGATCATCACCGGCGGCTTCAACGTCTATTCGGCCGAGGTCGAGGCGGCGCTGCTGTCGCATCCTGCGGTACAGGACGGCGCGGTGTTCGGACTTCCCGACGACAAATGGGGCGAGCGCGTCTGTGCCGTCGTCCAGCTTCGCGCCGGGCAGAGCGCCAACGCCGACGACATCATCGCGTACGTCAAGGCGGCGATCGGCAGTGTGAAGGCGCCGAAGGAACTCGAAATCTGGGACGATCTGCCGCGCTCGAAGGTCGGCAAGGTGCTGAAGAAGGATATCCGCGCGTCGAAGCTGGGCGCGGCCTAGACCGTCTCGGCGGCACGCGCCGCGGCGTATCCGGCCTTCATTCGCGCGAACATCATCACCTGGCTGGTCATGATGTCGAGCTGCATCGCGATGCCATCGTCGGTGAGCAGCCCGTCGGGATCGAAGAGCGGCTGGCTGCTGTTCGCGGTCACCGCCATCGGGGTCGGCCAGCCGCGCAGCGCGTGGGTGATCGAGCGCAGCGTCGCGAGCGTGCTTCCTGCCGCCTGCCAGCCCCCCGCAACCGCAACCAGCCCGACGGCGCGGCCGTCGAAATAGGGCTGCGTGTCGGACACAAGATCCTGCGCATAGTCGAGCGCATTCTTGACCACCCCCGACACGGTGCCGTGATAGGCGGGCGATGCAACGATGATCCCGTCGGCATCGCGCAGCGCTTCGGTCAGCGCCTGCGCCTTGTCGCAACGATCGGCGCGGTGCGGCGCATAAAGCGGCAGGTCGATCGCATCGCCCGCGAACAGCGACGTCTCCGCGCCTTCGGCCTCGCAGCGTGCGAGCGCGTGGCGAAGCAGGCGCTCGGCCGATCCGCCGGCGGTGGCGTTGCCGCCCAGCGCGACGATGCGCGGACGGTGCGCAGAAACGGGGCGATCGATCATCACATCCTCCTTAGTTGAAGGTGACCTGACTGCCGCCGCGCAGGAAGGCGATCGCGTTGCGGCGGAGATGGTTGGTGCCCGGATTGAGGATCGGTTCGGGCGAATATTGCGCCAGATAGACGCGGCGCATGTTCGGGGTCGAATTCGATCCGGTCGCGTGGAGCGCGAGGCTGGAGAAGGCAACGATGCTGCCCGCGGGAACCTCGAGCGTCACGCCCTCATTGTCGCCGGTATAGCCGACGAGGTCGTTGCTGCCCGGCTGGCGGATATGTGGAACGATGCCCTCGCGCGTTTCGGGCGCCTGCGAGAAGGGCATGATGCGGACGGTGCCGTTGGCGACCGTCGTGTCATCGAGCGTGCACCAGCAGGTGAGGTACGGCTTGTGATCGGCGGGGCCGCCATTGCCGACGACATAGCCCGAGTCCTGGTGCCAGCTGAACGGCATGCCTTCGCTGGCGCCCTTCACGACATATTGGTCGTAGAAGAAATAGGCGTCGTCGCCGAGCGTCGCACGGCAGACATCGGCCATCGTCTCGCTGAACAACATGTTGCGGAGGTCGGGCTGCTTGCGCTGGCATTCGCCGGCGAAGTAGCGCTTGCCCTTGTGGCTGATGCCGTCGACCTCGACGCCGAGGCCGTCGAGGCGGGCGTCCTCGCGCTCGATCACGCGGCCGCATTCCTCGCGCAGCAGATCAAGCAGCGGGCCTTCGAGGATGCGTTCGAACACGGCATAGCCCTCGGTCGCGAATTGTTCGCGCTGCGCCGAATAATCCATTTCGTCTCTCCCGGATTTATCCAATGCCGACTCGATACTCCCGAACCACCCATTGCATCCAATCGAATTGCATCCTTCGGTCATACGTCTATACTATGGCCTATGCGAATGAGACAGGTCGAGGCGTTTCGCGCCGTCATGATGAGCGGGGGCATCACCGCCGCCGCGTCGATGCTCAACATCAGCCAGCCGTCGGTGAGCCGGCTGATCGCCGACATGGAGCGTGCGGTGGGCTTTCGCCTGTTCGACCGGCGCGGCGCGCGCGTGCACCCGACCGCGCAGGCGCAGGCGCTGTATGAGGCGGTGCGGCGGAGCTATGCAGGTCTCGACCTGCTCGACCAGGCGGCGCGGCGTATCCGCGCGCATCCGGTCGGCACGGTGCGGATCGCGGCGCTGGCGGCGATCGCGATGGCGATCCTGCCCGCGGTGATCGCGCGCTTCCGCATCCTCTATCCCGACATCAAGATCACGGTGGAGTCGCTGGGTCAGCGCGCGATCGAGGAGCGCGTGTTCCTGGGGCAGGCCGATCTGGGGATCGGAGTCGATGCGCAGGGTCGCGAAGGCATCCGCTCGACCCTCCTCTCCCGCGCCGAATATGTCTGCATCCTGCCCGCCAACCACCCGCTCGCAGCGCGCGAGCATCTGGCGGTCGAAGATCTGGCGGGCGAGGAATTCATCGGACCGATGCACGAGGCTGACGCGCTGTGGAACGGCATTGACGCTGCCTTGGAGAAGTCGGGCATCCCGGTGTCACGGCGGCTGGAGACGCAGCACTCGCAAATCCTGTACGCGTTCGTCGAGGCGGGGCTCGGCGTGTCGATCGCCGAGCCGTTCAGCGCGCCGCTGTTCCACCGGCTGAACGTCGCGATTCGCCCGATCGCGCCGCCGGTCTACCTCGACTTCGCGCTGCTGGAGCCCGATATCGGCCCGACGCCGGAGATCGTCGCGTGGTTGAACGCCGATGTGGCGCGCGAGACCGAGGCGTGTCTGGCGCATGTGAAGCGGGTGGTTTCGTCGCGATAACCCAGAACGGACGGCCGATGCGTCAGCCCTTGCTGCGCATATGCTCCGAGACCCACCAGGCGACGAAGCTGGTGTAGGACGGCCAGAGGTTGAGGCCCGGCCGCGCGCTGGCGGTGGCGACGTCGGGATCACCCCACTCGTCGCGCTCGACCGCATAGATGCGGCCATCCTGCTTCCACCGGACATACCAGCTTCCCTGCGGGTCCAGATAGTCGGTCGGCTCCTCGCTGCCGGCGATGGCGATGAAATCGGGATGCATGCCGAAATCGTCGACGAAGAGCTGCGTCCAGTCGGCGAGTTTGACCGATGCGCCGTTCACAGGGTCACATAGGCAAATCGACGTGCGGTCGTTGAGGATGCGGTCGACGCGATAGCGCTGCATCAGATCGAGGCTTGCCGCGTCGTCCGTCCACCCGAGCGCCGTCAGCGCCCCGGCCACCTTGGTGCGTTCGCGGGCGGAGCGGTCCGCCGAAAAGGGCTCATCGTCATAGTCGGTCTGATCCGGAACATGGCGATCGATATAGCGCCGGGCCTCCTGCACATCGTCAATGATGCGGGTGGCGGCTTCGACCGCGGGCGCCGACGCGGTCATGACCCGAAGATAATTATCAGGCTGCTTCGTGGTCTGGGGCACGGAACCGACCACGTCGGTGTGGGGCCAGCTATGCCGGTAGCTCCCCTCCCAGCCGATCCGCTTGAGCACCGCCGCGAAGATATAGTCGATGATCAATTCATTGTCGTCATAGCCGTCGAGCAGCCCCGATGCGGGGCTCCGCCTCGCCCGCCCGGCGACCAGTTTTTCGTGCGCGGCAAACATCGCGTCGGTCGATTCGAAGCCGCCGGTCAGCGCCTTCACATAGAAGGAGAATTCGTCGAGCCTGTATTTGGGATGCCGCTTTCGGGTCCAGGCATCTGCTGCGGCCTGCCAGGCCACCGGATCGAAATCCCGCGTGCCGAGACAGTAGCTGAGCAACGCATCCTTGAACCATGGTTCGTAGCAATGCTCGAACGCCTCGTCGCGCACGAGGTCCGGGGCCTCGACACCGAGCAGGATGGCCGCACATTTGGCACATTCGATCCCCGGATAGGAAGGCCGCGGCAGGCCATATTCGGCGCAGGCGTCGACCAGCCGCTTATGCCGTTCCAACGTCTGGTGGAGATAGGGCCCGGCGCGCGCGACATCGCCCTGTCCCCAATAGAGATTGGCGATCTCGAAACATTCGCGCACCTGGCTCGATATATTCCATATCGCTCGGTCGGTGTGGCCTTCGCGCAATTGCTTTTCGACGAGCTGGAGGAAATTGCCGCCGTCATAGCCTTCGTTCGGCGCTTCCAGATGCGTGTGCCTCAGCTCGAGCAGATAGTCGATGCGGCTCATCTGCACGCGGTCGGCGCTGCGCGATTTGCCCTTCTTGCGGCGGAAGAGATTGAAAAGGCCCATGCGCGTTGGGTAATCCGCCGGTGAGACCGATGCAATCGGCCGTAAATGCCCCGACGACCGCCGACCCTTTGCGCTGCACCTGATCAAGCCATAGTATTTGGACATACTATGCCGACTTTTCTCGATTGGACTGATATGATTTTGGCGCGCATCCCTATGCGTGGCGGGTTGGCCCTTCAGCCGACCGGATGATTCTCGGCCGATTTCCGCGGCCGCGTCACAGTTCCAAAGCCCAGGCGGGCATATGATCCGCCGGGCGCGAGTGGGGAGGTTTCTCGATGACGACGACGAAGTTCAAGCTGGCTCTGGCGCTTTCGACGACGATGGCGATGGCCATGATCGCCGCCCCCGCCGCCGCGCAGGATACGCCGGCCGAAGCCGACGCGCCCTTCGCGACCACCGACATCATCGTCACCGCGCAGAAGCGCGAACAGAATCTGCAGGACGTACCGGTCGCGATCTCGGTCGTCTCGGGCGACCAGCTTGAGCGCGCGAACGTCAATTCAGCCGAGCAGCTGTTCCAGCGCGTCCCCACGCTGACCTTCCGCAAGGGCAACACCAACAAGGATTCGGCGCTGTCGATCCGCGGCGTCGGCACGATCAGCTTCTCGTCGGGCGTCGAGCCGTCGGTGTCGACCGTGATCGACGGCGTCGTCTATGCCCGCACCGGCCAGCAGACCTCGGATTTCCTCGATGTCGAGCGTATCGAGGTCCTGCGCGGTCCGCAGGGCAGCCTGTTCGGCAAGAATGCGAGCGCCGGCGTGATCAATATCGTATCGCGCGATCCCGGTAACCAGCTCGGCGGTTATATCGACGCCGCCTGGTACGAGGGGAATGAATATCGCATCCGGGGCAGCGTCGGCGGCCCGCTCAGCGACAGCGTCCGCGCTTCGGTCACCGGCTTCTGGTCGCAGTATGACGGCAACGCCCGCAACGTGTTCAACGGCCACAAGGTCAACGGCTATGAGCATTGGGGCGTTCGCGGCAAGCTGATCGCCGAACCGAGCGATGCGCTGAAGATCACGCTGATCGCCGATTATTCGAAGAACAGCGACAATGGCTATGCCGACAGCATCGGCACGGTCTTCTCGTCGGCATTCAACAATGCGGTGTTCATCCCCAGCCTTGCCCCGCTGACGCTCGACGGCAAGAACAAGGATATCGACAACGACCTCGATCCGTACACGAAGGACAAGAACAGCGGCGTGTCGGGGCAGTTCGACCTCGACCTCGGCGGCGCGACGCTCACATCGATCACCGCCTATCGCCACTGGTACAACTTCCAGGTCCGCGACGGCGATTTCCGTTCGGACGCCCCCAAATATGTGAACACCGGCACCGCTTCGGGCGACGTGCGTTCGCACGATCTTGGCGATCTGGCATTCGACCAGTTCACACAGGAGCTGCGCATCGCCTCGTCGAATCCGCAGTTCTTCGAATATGTTGCGGGCCTTTATTACTACCACACGAAAGAAGTCGACTATTTCAACCGCACCGTCACGGCCTGCACCGCATCGACGCTGCCGACCGTCGGCGGGCTGACCCCCTGCGCGGCGGGATCGTCGACCTATACGACGAACCAGGGCAACGCCGACTTCACGACGAAACTGACCAGCTATTCGGCCTTCGGCCAAGGCACGCTCAACTTCACCGACGCGTTCCGCGGGATCATCGGCCTGCGCTATACCGAGGACAAGGTCAGCTATGACTTCGCGCGCACCTCGACGCAGGCGACCGCCTTCACCGGGGTGAATCCGGCTTTCGCGTCGGCCGGCTCGATCAAGGACAATGGCTGGTCGGGCAACGCCGGCCTGCAGTATGACCTTAGCGACGACGTGGTCGGCTATGTCACCTACACCCGCGGCTACAAGGGTCCGGCGCTCAACATCTTCTTCAACATGCTGGCGCGCGATACCGGCCGCATCGACCCCGAAAAGTCGAACGCGTACGAAGCGGGCCTGAAGATGCGGCTGTTCGACCGCCGCCTGACGCTGAACCTCGCGACCTTCTATGCGAAGTACGACAATTATCAGGCGAACTTCCTCGACATCGTCGCAGGCCAGGTCGTCACGCGCCTGACCAACGCCGGTTCGGTGTCGACGCGCGGCATCGAAATGGACTTCAACGCTGCAATCACCGACGATTTCTCGCTGTCGGGCGGCTTCAACTACACCGACGCGCACATCAACAAGTTCATCTGCCCCGCGGGCGCCGCGGTGACCTGTGCCGATGCGATCAACGGCAAGCCGCTGCCCTTTGCGCCCAAATACAAGGGCACGGTGACGATGGACTGGCGCCTGCCGCTGGACGTCGGGTTCAACGTCGATCTGAACAGCTCGCTCGTTTACCAGAGCAAGACCAATTTCGACATCAACCAGAACCCGAACGCCTTCCAGAACGCCTATGCGATCTGGGACGCCGGGGTGCGGTTCAGCACGAAGGACGACAAGTACAGCCTGTCGCTGATCGTCAAGAACCTGACCGACAAGCAGTTCGTGATCCAGCGCATCCCGAACGGCACCAGCTTCATGCGCCAGATCACCCCCCGCGATGCCGAGCGCTATTTCGGAGTCACGGGCCGCGTGAACTTCTAACCCTCCTGCCCCCGCTGCGGTCGCTAACCAAGGCGGCGGGGGCTTTTCTTCCAAGAGGCCATCCGATGCTCGGGCTGATGCAGGACTGGCCGCTGACCGTCGACCGGATCATCGATCACGGCGCCGACTGGGACGGCGACCGGCCGGTCGTCGCGCGCGGCAACGACGGGACGATCGTCCGTAGCGACTATGCCGCAATCCGCGCGCGAGCCCGGAAATTGTCGGCCGCGCTGGCGAGCATCGACATCCGCCCCGGCGACCGCATCGCGACGATGGCGTGGAACAACATCCGCCACCTCGAAAGCTGGTTCGCGATCATGGGCATGGGTGCGGTGTGCCACACACTGAACCCGCGGCTGTTTGCCGACCAGCTTCGCTACATCATCGGCCATGCGGAAGACCGTGCGATCCTGGTCGATCCCTGTTTCCAGACTTTGCTCGCCGATATTCTCGCCGGGATGGCGTGGGACGGCATCGTCATTGTGCTGGGCGGCGAGCCGGAGGTCGACCGCGACGCCCTGCCCGGCGCGACATCGGTCGAAACGTTGATCGCGAGTGCGTCGGAAAGCGATGCCCGCTGGGGCGATTTCGACGAACGCGCGGCGTGCGCGCTTTGTTACACCAGCGGAACGACGGGCAATCCGAAGGGCGTGCTCTATTCGCACCGGTCGACCGTCATCCACATGCTGATGACGCTGCAGCCCGACGTGTTCGGGATCGGCATCGACGACGTCGCGATGCCGATCGTGCCGATGTACCACGCCAACGCGTGGGGGATGCCGCTGTCGACCGCCGCCATCGGGTGCAAGCTGGTGCTACCCGGCGCACAGCTCGACGGGGCGTCGCTGCACGAACTGATCGAGCGCGAGGGCGTGACCTTTTCGGCCGCGGTGCCGACGGTGTGGCAGGGACTGCTGCATCATCTCGACACGACCGGTGCAAAGCTGACGAGCCTGAAGCGCGTCATCATCGGCGGCGCGGCGCTGCCCGAAAGCCTGATCCGCCGGCTGCGCGAGCATGGCGTCGAGGCGGTGCAAGGCTGGGGCATGACCGAAACCTCGCCGATCGGCACGCATGGCAAGTTGACACCCGCGATCAAGGCTCTGCCCTTCGATACCCAGATACCGCAGCGATTGAAGCAGGGACGCCCGCCGTTCGGGATCGAACTCAAGATCGTCGACGATGCAGGCGCGCGGTTGCCGCACGACGGGGTGACGCCGGGACGCCTGCACGTGCGCGGGCCGACCGTCGCAGGCGCCTATATGGGCGGGACGGTCGGCGACATTCTCGACGCCGACGGCTTTTTCGATACCGGCGATGTCGCGACGATCGACGCGCACGGCTATATGGCGATCGTCGACCGCGCGAAGGATGTCATCAAGTCGGGCGGCGAATGGATCAGTTCGATCGAGATCGAGAATATCGCGAGCGGGCATCCGAAGGTCGCCCATTGCGCGGTGATCGGCGTGCCGCACCCGCGCTGGGACGAGCGGCCGTTGCTTATTGCCGAACTGCATCCCGGCGAGAGCGCGTGCGACGCGGATTTGCTGGGCACGCTGGAGGGCCGGATCGCCAAATGGTGGATGCCCGATGCGGTCGCCTTCATCGACGCGATGCCGCTCGGCGCGACGGGCAAGATCGACAAAAAGGCGTTGCGCGCGCGCTTCGCCGAACCCATCCATGACGATAGCGAAAGGATCCTCCCCCATGGCGCTTGACGCGCTCGACACCGGCTTTGCGTTCCGCCTCGGCGGGCAGGCGATCCTGATGCACAGCGACAGCGCGCCCTGCTTCTCGGTCGGGCGCGGCGTGCCGCATGTGCATTCGAAGCTGGGCCATTTCGATGTCGCGCAGGAGGTGATCGAGCGGATCGCGCTCCGGCATGTCGAGGCCGATGGCGATGTGCTGCGCTTTGCCGAGGCGGCGGGGAAGCCGTGGCTGCTCGAGGCGGTGGTTTCGGGTGACGGTGATGACGCGGCGATCGCATTGAAGGCGCTCGACGCGACGCTCAACCGGTTATGGCTGCGCGTGCCCGCCGATGCGGGCGAGCATGTGTGGGGCGGCGGCGAGCAATTCTCCTATTTCGATCTACGTGGGCGGCATTTCCCCTTGTGGTCGAGCGAGCCCGGGGTCGGACGCGACCCGTCGTCGGAGTTGTTCCGGCAGGTCGAGGTGCATCGCAAGGCCGGCGGCGGCAGCTATGCCCACACCAATTATCCGCAGCCGACGTTCGTCAGCTCGCGGCGCTATGCGCTGCATGTCGACAGCTTTGCCTATTCGGCGTTCGATTTCCGGAACGCCGACTATCACGAGGTCGAGGTGTGGGAGATTCCCGAGAAGATAGAGCTGTGGGCGCGGCCGCATTTCACCGAGCTGGTCACTGCGCTTTCGGACCGTTTCGGACGCCAGCCGCCGCTGCCAGAATGGTTGCTGAAGGGTGCGGTGATCGGCCTCAAAGATGGCGACAACAGCTTTGCGCGATTGAAGGCCTATGAGGAGGCCGGGGTCGCGGTGGCGGGGCTGTGGTGCGAGGATTGGGTAGGCCTCCGCATCACCAGCTTCGGCAACCGGCTGTTCTGGGACTGGCAGTGGAACGCCGAGCGCTATCCCGAACTGCCGGCGCGGATCGCCGAATTGCGCGAGCGCGGCATTCGCTTCCTCGGTTATGTGAACCCCTATCTGGCGGTCGATGGCCCGCTGTACGCGGAGGCGGCGGCGCAAGGATTCATGGTGATGCATCCCGACAAGGACGAGCCCTATGTCATCGACTTCGGGGAGTTCGATTGCGGGCATGTCGACTTCACCAACCCGGCAGCCGCGGCATGGTTCGCCGACACGATCATCGGCGAGAAGATGATCGATTTCGGCCTGTCGGGGTGGATGGCCGACTTTGGCGAATATCTGCCGGTCGACGTACGGCTCAAGAATGGCGAGAGCGGGATGACTGCGCACAACCGCTGGCCGGCGCTGTGGGGCGAGGTCAATGCGAAGGGCATCGCGCGGCGCGGCCAGACCGGCGAGATGATGGTGTTCATGCGATCGGGCGGGGCCGGGGTGCAGGGCCACTGCCCGATGCTGTGGGCGGGCGACCAGTCGGTCGACTTCAGCCGCCATGACGGGATCGGCACGGTAATCTGCGCCGCGCTGTCGGCGGGGATGCTGGGCAATGCGCATCATCATAGCGATTGCGGCGGTTACACCAGCCTGTTCGACACGACGCGCGACGCCGAGCTGGCGATGCGCTGGGCCGAGATGTCGGCGTTCACCTCGATGATCCGCACGCATGAGGGCAACCGGCCACGGCAGAATGTGCAATATGACGACAATCCCGAACTGCTCGCGCATTTTGCGAAGATGACGCGGATCTATGCCCATCTCGCGCCCTATATCCGGCGACTGTCGAAAGAGGCTTCGGAGACGGGATTGCCCGTACAGCGGCCGCTATTCCTGCATTTCGAGGATGATGCGAAGACTTACGCGATCCAGACGAGCTATTTGCTCGGCCCGGATTTGCTGGTGGCGCCGGTGATCGCGGCGGGGAAGAACGAGTGGACGACCTACCTGCCCGCTGGCGCCAACTGGGTACATGTCTGGTCGGGCAAGACCTATGCGGGCGGCGGCGACGTGACCGTCGCGGCGCCGTTCGGGCAACCGCCGGTGTTCTACCGCGCAGGATCGACCGATAGCGCGCTGTTTGACGCGATCGTCTCGGCCTGAGCGACGTCCTTCAGCACCGCAACGAAGGCGGCGACGAGCGCGCTACGGCTGCGGTTGCGAAGGAGATGGATCGCATCGCGGGTGACTTCCGACGGCGGCAGCGCGATCATCGCGAGACCGCTACGCGCCGCGAGCCGCTGGGGTACGACGGTGATCGCGCAGCCGCTGCGCGCCATGTCGAGGCAGGCGGCGGTGGAATCGAGCTCATAATCGGGGAACTGCCCCGCGGCGACGCGCGCGCGGAGCGCGCGGGGGAAATTGCTGCCCGGCGCGGGACGCGGGAGCGCCCAGGCGAAGTCGGCACTGTCGCCCTCGCCTTTCGCCAGCGGATGGTCGGGCGCGCAGACGAGCATCAGCGGCTCGGGCGGCAGCGGGATGCACAGAACCTCATCGGCATGGCCCGACGATGCGAATTTCGCCCGGTTGCAGACGACGAGGTCGAGGCGGCGGTCGACGAGCGTTTCGAGCAATTGTTCGGACGGGCCGCCGGTGACGGTGACGCGCACGCCCGGGTGCATTTCGGCAAAGCGTATGATCGCGTCGGTGAGCAGGGGTTGCAGCGGATAAGGGCCGCTGCCGACCGCGACGGTGCCGCCCGTCGGCTGGCCGAGCCCGCGCGCTTCCTGTTCGAGGTTGGCCGAGGCGGCGATGACGTCTCGCGCCGAGCGGATCAGCCGGTCGGCGTCGTTCGTCGGGCGGACATAATGGGTGGTGCGGTCGAAGAGCGTCGCACCCAGCTCCTCCTCGAGCTTCTGGATCGAACGCGTCAGCGCCGATTGGGTGAGGCTGAGTTCGTCGGCGGCGCGCGCGTAGCTGCCGAGGCGATAGAGCGTGTCAAAATGGCGGAGGCGGCGGAGGTTCATGGCGCGCACCATATCATTCCTGTTTTGCAATACCAATGCCGCTGTGATGCGCTTAGCGTGAACCCATGAGCAGCACCCAACTCGATGCCCGCGGGCGCGCGGAGGTCTTTGCCGAGCTGGAATCGCGGAGGTTCGACCTCGCCGTGATCGGCGGCGGGATCACCGGCGCCGGGATCGCACGCGATGCGGCGATGCGCGGGCTGTCGGTGGCGCTGGTCGAGGCGCGCGACTATGCGAGCGGGACGAGCAGCCGGTCGTCGAAGATGATCCACGGCGGGCTGCGCTATCTGGCACAGGGCGACATTGCGCTGGTCAAGGAGGCCGCGTCGGAGCGGCAGATATTGCGGCGGATCGCGCCGCATCTGACGACGCTCTCGCCCTTCCTGATCCCGACGACGAACATGGCGATGACCGCGAAGCTGCGGACGGGCCTGTGGACCTTCGAGAAATTGGGCAGCGTGCCCGAGGCCGAGAAGCATGAGGTGATCGGGCTGGCGGAGTTGCAGCGGCGCGAGCCCTTGATGCGCACCGACCGGCTGAATGGCGCCGTGCTGTACCCCGAATTCCTGACCGACGATGCGCGGCTGGTGCTTGCCAATATCCGCAGCGCGCAGGGAGCGGGCGCGGTGGTGGTCAATCATGCGGCGGCGTCGGAGCTGATCGACGGTGGATTGGTCGCGACCTCGATGCTCGACGATGGCTTGGGCGCGCGGATCAGAGCGAAACTGGTGGTCAACGCGGCGGGCCCATGGGTCGACAAGGTCCGCGGGCTGGAGGCAGGCGAAAGCGACACACGCATGTCGATGAGCCGCGGCATTCATCTGGTGCTGCCGCGCGATCGGTTGCCGATCAACGCGACGATCATCATCCGCGCGCCCGACAAGCGCAGCATCTTCGCGGTGCCGCGCGGCGCCTTCACCTATATCGGCACGACCGACGTGTTCCATGATGGTGCCGATTACTGGCCCGCGCCGACGCGCGAAGACATCGACTATCTGCTGCGCGCGACCGAGGCGGCGCTGAGCATCGACCCGATCCGCGACGCCGAGATCGTGTCGCTGTGGTCGGGGGTGCGGCCGCTGATCGCGCAGCCGGGGAAGAAAGCGAACGAGGTATCGCGCAAGGACGAGATCTGGACCTCGCCGGGCGGACTGGTCTCGATCGCAGGGGGCAAGCTCAGCGCCTATCGCGCGATGGCCGAGCGGGTGGTCGATCTGGTCGTCGAACGGCTGGGGCGGGCCGCCCTGCCCTGTTCGACTGCCGATGCCCCGCTGCCCGGCGGATCGCGCAGCCTGCGCGAGAGCCTGAGCCGCCTCGATCCGCGCGCTGCCGAGCGACTGGCGCGGCTGTACGGCGATGAGGCGAACGAGATCGTGATCGCGGGCGGCGACGTCGCCGCCGAGGCCGCGCGTGCGGTGACGCACGAGGGTGCCGCGACGCTGGAGGATTATTGGGTCTGCCGTAGCGCGCGGGCATGGTTCGACGAGGGTGCCGGCCTTGCAGCGCTCGCCCCCGCCGCCGAAGCGATGGGCGCGCTGCTCGGATGGGATGACGTCAAGACGGCGGCGCAGATCGCGCATTGCCGCAAGATCAATGATGAGAGCCGCAGGCTTTTGGGAGAGTAAGATGAGTTCGATTGCCGAAGCCCTTGCCGCCGCCATCGGTGCCGACCGCGTCGCGAGCGATGCCGATACGCTGAACGCCCGTCGTTACGACCAGTGGGCGGTCAAGCATCTGCGCGACTGGCGCGGCGAAGCGGTGCCCGCGCCGGGATGCGTCGTGCGGCCGCAGTCGGTCGAGGATGTGCAGAAGGTCGTGCGCCTCGCTGCCGAAAAGCGCGTGCCGCTGATCCCCTTTGGCCTTGGCAGCGGGGTGTGCGGCGGGATCGAGCCGACGCCGGATGCGATCCTGCTCGATATGAGCAGCATGAACCGCGTCCGCTATATCGACAGCGACGATCTGCTCGCGAGCTTCGATGCCGGGCTGAACGGCATGGAGGCCGAGGAAGCGGTCGCGGCGCACGGGCTGACGATCGGCCACTGGCCGCAGTCGATCGCCATCAGCAGCGTCGGCGGCTGGGTCGCGACGCGCGCGTCGGGACAGTTCTCTACGGCTTATGGCAATATCGAGGATATCATCCATTCGATCGAGGCGGTGCTGCCGAACGGCGAGCTGGTGACGCTGGGCAAGGCGGTGCGCGCGGCGGCGGGCCCCGATCTGCGTCACCTGCTGATGGGCGCCGAGGGGGTGATGGGGGTGATCACCGGGGTGACCTTTTCGCTGCGCGCCAAAGCGCCGCACCGCGATTACAGCATCTTCTATGCCGATGACATGCGCGCGGGGTTCGAGGCGCAACGGCAGATCGTCCGCGCCGACTGGCGCCCGCCGGTGATGCGCCAATATGACGGGCGCGAGGTGCGGCGGCTGTTCCGCGATTATGAGCGCGACGGCAAGGCGATGCTGCTGATGGTCCATGAGGGGCCGAAGGCGCGCGTCGATGCCGAGCTGGCGGCGATGCACGAGATTTGTGGGAGCGCCGGCCTCGAAGCGGGCGACCCGATGGCGGCGAAACAATGGATCGAAAAGCGCAACCATGTGCCGAGCTGGCGCGATATGTTCGAGCGCGGCTATGTCGCCGACACGGTCGAGATTTCGGGACGCTGGAGTGAGATCGGAGCGATCTATGACGACAGCATCGCGGCGCTCAACCAGGTCCCCGGCGTGATCAACGCATCCGCGCACAGCAGCCATGTCTATCGCTCGGGCATCAACCTCTATTTCAGCTTCGCCGCGACCTTCGAGGACAGCGCGAAAATGGAGCCCGCCTATTTCGCCGGCTGGCGCGCGATCATGGAAGCGACCGCGAAACATGGCGGCGGGGTCGCGCATCATCATGGCGCGGGGCGACTGCGGAAGCCGTATCTGCACCACGATCTCGGCGAGACCGGCGTTGCGTTGCTGCGGCGGGTGAAGCAGGCTCTCGATCCGGAGGGGATCATGAACCCGGGCAATCTGATACCCGATGCCTGAGCTGTTGCTCGCGCTCGACGCGGGCACGACGGGCGCCCGCGCCATGCTGGTCGATCCGGCGGGCATGGTGCTGGGCGTCGACAAGAGGCCGATCGCGAGCCGCTTCCCCGGCCCCGGGCTGGTCGAACAGGATGCCGCCGAGGTCTGGACCATCTGCCGCGCGGTGATCGACGGCGCGCTCGCCGCGGCGGGGCGGAGCATTGCCGACGTGGCGGCGATCGGGGCGACGACGCAGCGTGCGAGCATCGTCCTGTGGGACCGCGCGAGCGGCGAGCCCGTCGCGCCGATGCTGGTATGGAGCGACCTTCGCGGGATCGAGGAGTATAAGAAGCTGCGGGCGGCAGGGTTCATCAGCTGGCCGCAAGTGCCGTCGGCGAAGCTGCCCGCGGCGATCGCGCTATCGGGGCGCGATCCCCGCGACCTGCAATGGGGGACGCTCGACAGCTGGTTGACCTTCAAGCTGAGCGGCGCGCATGTCACCGATGCCTCGGCGGCCTGGCTGACGGGCTATTATGATTATGCGAACGGCAGCGGGTGGGATACAGCGCTGCTGGCACACCAGCGCCTCCCCGCAACGATGTTTCCGGCGCAGGCCGAAAGTTGGGGCGCGATTGCGGAGAGCGACCCGGCGGTGCTCGGCGCGCGCGTGCCGATCAACGCGCTGATCGCCGATCAGGAGGCTGCGATGGTCGCGCATGGCGCGCTGGAACGCGGCGACTGGAAGGCGACCTATGGCACGTCGGGCGTGCTGATGGCGGGAACCGGCGACATGCCCGAAACGATCCACAGCAGCATGCCGGCCGAGGCGCTGGCCGTTGCGGGCGGGAAACCGCGCTTCTGCGTCGAGGGGATGGTGATCACCACCGGGTCGATGATCGAATGGCTGTGCGGCGGGCTGGGACTGTTTGCCTCGCCCGCGGCGCTGGAGGCGGCGGCGGCTTCGGTCGCCGATGCGGGCAATGTCGTGGTGCGCCCATCGCTCGCGGGAATGGGCGCGCCGCACGGGCAGTTCGAGGCGCGCGGGCTGATCGCGGGGCTGAGCTTTGCTGACGGGCCGGGGCAAGTCGCGCGTGCGGCACTGCAGGGCATCGCGTTCCGCTTTCGCGAGATCGCCGAAGTGATCGCAGCGGCGCTGCCGGTGCCCGAGGCGCTGCCCGTCGCGGGCGGATTGTCGGCGAGCGATACGCTGATGCAGTTGCAGGCCGATGCGCTGCAGCGGCCGGTGCGGCGGCATGCGGTGCGCGAGGCGAGCGCCTATGGCGCGGCGCTGGCGGCCGGCATGGGCGCGGGGCTTTTCGGGACAAGCGATCTCAAGCGGCTGGCGCGATATGACGCGGAGTTTGTGCCGCAAGTATCGCGTGACGAGGCCGATGCCGCGTTTGTCCGCTGGCGGGATGCGGTGGCGCCGTGACGCGCTCAGGCGGTTCCGGCGACCTCGCTCCAAAGGCCCCGCACGATGTCGCGCATGCGCTGCGCCTCGTCCCAGCGGTTCGTCAGTTCGCTGCCGTCGGGCGCGGTGATCGCATAGGGCGGCGGCCCGAGTTCGCACATGAAGGTCAGCGCGTCACCTTCACGCGCCTGTTCGAGCCAGAGTTCGAAGCCGCGGCGCCACCAGGCGACATGCTGGTCGAGCCAGCCCCGATGCTGCGGCGCACCCAGCGCGACCTGCACCTGATGCGTCGTCGAGACGCGACCGTGGAAATTATGGCTGCCCTGCAGGATCGTCTCGATCGCGGCGAGCTGGTCGGGGCGCAGCGGCAGCTCCATCTCGCCCGCGACCGGATAGTGCGAGAGATCGGCAGTGAGCGGCAGGCCGGGGCGTTCCTCGAGCAATTGCAGCGTGAAGAGCAGGTCGTTGGTGAGGCGGCCGCGGTGCGTTTCGAACCAGACGGGGAGTGGCGCGTCCTTTGCTGCCGCGACGAGGCTGTCGATCAGGCGCAGCGCAGCGCGGAAATCGGCGGTCGGCCCGGCGATCTGGACGTTGAGGTGATGCGCGCCGAGGCGCTGCGCCTCGCCGATCCAGTGGGCCAGCTGGCCAGCGTCATGGACGAGCACCTGCCCCTCCCAAGCGAGGCCGAGCGGGTTCATCACGCGCGCGACGCCGTCGGTGCGCGCGGTGCGCGCGAGGTTGACACCGACACCGTCGAAGCCCGCGGCGACGACGTCTGCCAGCGCTTCGTCGAGGCGGTTTTCGATGTCGAAACCGGGGCATTTGTCGAGGCCCCAGACCGACTGGAGGACGAGCAATTCGGGCAAGGTCTTTCCTTTCAGACAACGCTGTCATATCGTGTCGGGATAGGGAGTCAATTGGCCTCGTTTGACCGTCTCCCCGGACGTGATCCGGGGCCTGCCTTTTTCTTCGGCGAAGACAAGGCGGGTCCCGGGTCAAGCCCGGGATGACAAGGCAAAAGAAAATCGAGAGAGGATGAGATGACAACCGAAGCCCCCACCCTGCCCGTCATAGCGCCCGTATCGAAGGCCTACCGCCGCTATGCGCTGACGGTGCTGCTGATCATCTATATCCTGAACTTCCTCGACCGGCAGATCGTCTCGATCCTCGCCGAGCCGATCAAGAATGAGCTGCACCTCGCCGACTGGCAGCTCGGGGTGATGACCGGCCTCGCCTTTGCGCTCTTCTATACGTTTCTTGGTATTCCGATCGCGCGCTATGCCGAAACCGGCGACCGGCCGCGGATCATCGCGGTGGCGGCAGGGTTGTGGAGCATCTTCACCATTGCGTGCGGCCATGCACAGAGTTTCGTTCAGCTCGTCGTCTGCCGCGTCGGCGTCGGGATCGGCGAAGCGGGGTGCACGCCGCCGGCGCATTCGCTGATCACCGACTATACGCCAAAGGAAAAGCGCGCCTCCGCCCTCGCCTTCTATTCGCTCGGTATCCCCTTGGGGGGGTTGCTCGGGCTGGCATTGGGCGGATTGATCGCGGACGCTTACGGCTGGCGCACCGCCTTCCTTCTCGCGGGCGCACCGGGCGTGCTGATGGCGATCGTTGCGTGGACTACGCTGAAGGAACCGCGACGGCGGATGCACCACGACCTTGCCGCGCTCAAGGCGGCGGGGCCCGACTTCGGCACCGCGATGGCCGAGATATGGGGCAAGAGGACCTTCTGGCTGATCGCCTTCGCCGCTGCGATCAAGGCGTTCATCGGCTATGGCGCAGCCGCCTTCCTTGCGCCCTTCTTTTTCCGCAACCATGCCGAAGAACTGACGGTGATTGCTGGCGATTTCGGATTGGGACTGACGGGCTTTCTCGGCGTCGCGCTCGGCATCGTACTCGGGCTGACGGGCGCGGTCGGAACATGGATGGGTGGGCAGCTCGCCGACAAATATGGCGCGCGCGATCTGCGGGCCTATGTCGCAATCCCGGCGGTTTCGACCTTCCTCGGCATCCCCTTCTACATCGCGGGGCTGCTGACAGATTCCGCGGTGTTCGCTTTGATCATGTTCGCCTTTCCGCCGGTGCTGAACACGCTCTGGTACGGGCCGGGTTTCGCCGCAGTGCAGGGGCTGGTGCGCCCGCAGACGCGTGCGACGGCATCGGCAGTATTGCTGTTCATCATCAACCTGCTCGGGCTGGGCCTCGGCCCGCTCGGGGTCGGCGCGGTCAGCGATTTCCTCTCGGGCCCGATGGGGCTAGGGTCGGCGGAGGGCGTGCGCTGGTCGCTGATGATCTTCATCAGCTTCGGTGCGCTCGCCTCGGCGCTGTTCTGGATGGCGCGCAAAACGATCCGTGAGGAGATGGTCAGTTGAGTATCGCCAGCATTGCCCTGCCCCGCATTTTCCGCATCGGCGGCGGCGCGTCGAAGCAACTGCCCGAAGTGCTGGCCTCGCTTGGGCTGTCGCGGCCGCTGATCGTCACCGATGGGTATCTGGTGAGCAGCGGGCGCGTGGCGGAACTGGTGGACGGGCTGCCCGCGGCGGGTATCTCCTCGCGCGTGTTCGCCGAAACGGTACCCGACCCGACGGTCGCCTCGGTCGATGCGGGCGTCGCGTTCCTCAAGGACGGCGATCATGACTGCGTCGTCGGTTTCGGCGGCGGCAGCCCGCTCGACAGCGCGAAAGCCATTGCACTGCTGGGTCTGCACGGCGGCGCGATGGCCGATTACAAGGCGCCGCACGTGCAGGACTCGCCGGGACTGCCGGTGATCGCGATCCCGACCACCGCGGGCACGGGTTCGGAGGCGACGCGCTTCACGATCATCACCGACGAGACGACCGACGAGAAGATGCTGTGCCCTGGGCTCGCCTATCTGCCGATCGCGGCGCTCGTCGATTACGAGCTGACCTTCACCAAGCCCAAAAGGCTGACCGCCGACACCGGGATCGACTCGCTGGTCCATGCGATCGAGGCCTATGTGTCGAAGCGCGCCAACCCGTTCAGCGACGGCATGGCGCTGCTCGCGATGCGGGCGCTGGCGCCCAACTTGCGGCGCGTGTGCAGCGACCCGATGGACGCCGCGGCGCGCGAGGCGATGATGCTGGGCGCGACGCAGGCGGGGATCGCTTTCTCGAACAGCTCGGTTGCGCTGGTGCACGGGATGAGCCGCCCGATCGGCGCGCATTTCCATGTGCCGCACGGGCTGTCGAACGCGATGCTGCTGCCCGCGGTGACCGCCTGGTCGGCACCCGCGGCGCTGCACCGCTATGGCGATTGCGCACGCGCGATGGGCGTGGCGGACGAGACCGAGGGCGATCAGTCGGCGGTGGCGCGGCTGCTCGACGAACTCGCGGCGCTCAACCGCGAGCTCGAGGTACCGGGTCCCGCGGCGTGGGGCATCGACGCAGCGCGCTGGGAGGGGCTGGTCCCGACCATGTGTGCGCAGGCGGCGGCGTCGGGATCGCCCGCGAACAACCCGCGCGTGCCGACTGCGGAAGAGATGGCGGAACTTTATGCCGCAGTTTGGGCGGGATAAGACTTTCGGTTAATCGACGGGCAAGCTCGACCCTGCTTTAGGGCGCTTGCCCCGTCCCTCTCTCCTACGTCTCAAACGCGGGGGGCGGGGTATCTCTTCACCCACCGTCATCCCCGACTTGATCCGGGATCCGCCTGTTCCTTCAAGAAAAAGGCAGCCCCTCCGGGTCAAGCCCCGGGTGACGAGCAGGCTCAGACCTCCAGCGGCCCGTGCTTCATCTTGGGCAGCACATGGCGCGCGAAGAGATCGGCTTCGGCAGCGTGCGGGTAGCCCGAGAGGATGAAGGCTTCGATGCCCATATCCTGGTAGCGGTTCAGCTTCGCGAGCACCTGGTCGGGGTCGCCGACGATCGCGGCGCCGCAGCCCGAGCGGGCGCGGCCGACGCCGGTCCACAGATTGTCCTCGACATAGCCGTCGTCGGAGGCAGCTTCGCGCAAGGCGACCTGCGCGTTGACGCCAAAGGACTGCGAATCGAGCGACTTGGCCTTGATCTCCGCGCCCTTGGCGGCGTCGAGTTTCGAGAGCAGGCGGTTGGCGGCAGTGCGCGCCTCGCTTTCGGTGTCGCGCACGATCATATGCGCGCGGTAGCCGAATTTGAGCGTGCGGCCGTAAGCGGCGGCGCGCGCGGTCATGTCGGCGATGATTTCCTTCACCACCTCTTCGCGGTCGGGCCACATCAGGAAGACGTCGCAGCCCTTTGCGGCAGCGTCGCGCGCGGCGGGCGACAGTCCTCCGAAGTAAAGCGGCGGCGCTTTGCCCGACACGGTGCCGACGCGCGCGGGCGCGACCTGCAGCTTCCAGAACTCGCCATCGTGGTCGAGCGCCTCGCCGTTGAGCAGGGTCTTGAGGATATGCATCGCCTCGACCGTGCGGCGGTAGCGCGGCTCGGAATCCATCGTCTCGCCCGGCATGTCCGACGAGATGATGTTGACCGTCAGGCGGCCGCCGAGAATCTGGTCGATCGTCGCGATCTGGCGCGCGAGCTGCGGCGGCCAGCTTTCGCCGATACGCACCGCCATCAGCAGGTGGATGTTCTTGACCATCGTCGCGATCGCCGCGGCGAAGGCGGTGGTGTCGATGCCGAGTGCGTAGCCCGACGGGAGCAGGATGTTGTCGAACCCGAGGGTGTCGGCCTGGACCACGATGTCGCGACAATGTTCCCAGCTCGATTTGAGCATCGGGTCTGGAACGCCCAGAAATTCATAGTCGTCGTCGCAGAGCGCCGAAAACCAGCTAACCTCGCACGAGCGGTCGGTCATGGCAGTTTCTCCCCCATCGATGTTTGCAGCACCGCGTACCATTCGGCGCGCGTCCAGCGCGGGGCGAAGGCCTGCGGAATTTCCCTGATGCGCTCGACGTTCTGCGTGCCGACAATCGGAATCGGGTGCGCGGGATGCGCCATCACCCAGCTGTAAGTCGCGGCGGCGCGCGAGACGCCATATTCGTCGGCCTTTGTGTCGAGCAGTCCGGCGACTGCGCGCGTGCGCTCGTCGGCCGGATCGCCGAGCCGGCCGCCGCCGAGCGGCGACCAGGCGAGGAAGCTCATTCCCTCGGCCATCGACTGGTCGAAGATGCCGTCGAAGAGCGGGTCCAGGTGCAGCGGCGAAAACTCGCTTTGATGGCTGACCACCGGAACGGGCAGGAATTTGGCGAGCGCCGCAGCCTGCGCGGGCGTGAAGTTCGAGACGCCGATCGCGCCGATCTTGCCCGCGCGGTGCGCATCCTCGAGCCCGCGCGCAATTTCCTGCGGGTGGGTGAGCAGGTCGGGACGGTGGATCTGCCACAGCTCGACATGGTCGGTACGCAGACGCTGCAGCGAGATGTCGATCGCCGAGGTGAGGTAAGCGGGACTGCTGTCGTAAGGCACGCCGAGGATGATCCCGCCCTTGGTCGCGAGGACCATCCTGTCGCGGAGCCCCGGGGCTTCGGCGAAGACATCGCCGAGGAGAGCCTCGGCCGAGCCGAAACCTCCCGGCGTGTCGCAGCCGTAGATGTCGGCGGTGTCGAACAGCGTGACGCCGGTTTCGAACGCGGCGTCGATGCGCGCGCGGGCGGTGGCGACGTCGGCACCGGCGAAGCGCCACATGCCCCAGGCGATGGGCGAAACCTCATGACCGGCGATGGTCACGTTGGCGGGAGCGGGAAGAAAATCTGACATCGCTGTCATATACTCCATAAGTCGGAACGAGTGAAGCGGCTTTCGCATGCGGTCGGGTCAGTGGGCCAATATCGGGCCGGCATCGTCATCCGGTTCCTCATCGACCGCGACGATGCGCGGCAGGATGAGGTGGATCGCGGCGAGCGCGACGAGATAGGTGACGGCGCAGACGAGCATCATCGGCAGATACCCCCTGCCCGTGTCGAGCGACCAGCCCGCGAACTCGATCATCGCCATGCCCGACAGATTGCCGGCGAAGGCGCCAATCCCGATTGCCGAGCCAACGATGCGCGCGGGGAAAACGTCGGTGGTGAGCCCGAAGAGATTGGTCGAAAAACCCTGATGCGCGAAGAGCGCGAGGCCGAGAATCATCGCCGCGACCCACGCGCTGTCGACACCGACGAGAAGCGGCACCGGTAGGATCAGCAGCGCATAGATAAGCATCGTGGTCTTGCGCGCGGCGTTCACGCTCCAGCCGCGGCGGCCCATCAGGTAGGACGGGAGATAACCGCCGGTGATGCCGCCGAGCGCGGCCATCAGATAGACGAACGCGACGGGCAGACCCAGCGTGCCCTGCGTCAGGCCGAAGACGCGGTGGAACAGGTCGGGCATGAAGAAGAGCAGGAACCACCAGACCTGATCGGTGAGCGCTTTCCCGAGGATGATCGCCCATTGACGGCGATCGCGGAGCAGGCTGGCCCACGCAATTTTCGGCGCGGCGGCATCGCGCGCGGCGTTGGGTTGCTCCGGAATGCGCACCATCAGCCACACGACGACCCAGACGAGCCCGAGGCCGCCGGCGATCAGGAAGGTCGCCTGCCAGCCCCACATCAGCGCCATCAACGGGATCAGCAAGGGCGTCAGGATCGCGCCGACATTCGGCGCAATGCCGCCGAGTCCGAGGACGAAACTTCGCTCCTTCGCATTGAAATAGGTCGCCGCAGTCTTCACCGCAGCGGGAGTGCCGATCGACTCCGCCGCACCAAGGAGGGCGCGCGAGGCGACGAAACCCGAGACGGTCGAGGCGAAGGCGTGCGCCATGCCCGCGAGGCTCCACACGCCGACGCCGATCGCGAAGCCCCAGCGCAGGCCGACCTTGTCGATGAACCAGCCGGTGCCGAGGAAGGCGAGCGCGGCGGCGAACTGGAAGGCCGAGGCCATGTGGCTGTAATCGCGGTCGGTCCAGTCGAATTCGAGCTGGAGCGTCGGCTTCAACAGCGCGAGGATCTGGCGGTCGACATAGTTGAGGACGATCGCGATGAAGACGAGCCCCACCACGAGCCAGCGGCGTTTATCGGCGATTTGCGCCAAGATCGTCTCTCCCCGAATCTATCTGTCGTGCAGATGAGATAACGTTGTCATATCGGAAAAGACAGACGTTTTTTCGCTATGTCGAAAATGGGGTGATGAAGGGAGGTTTAGCTCCGCGCTTCGAAAGCAGATTGTGCTTCTTGCGCCTTAGCACGCAGGCGTGGCCATAAATGATGACTGACGAATGCCGCGTCATCTCCCTTGGGTAGGTCCATAAACATCGCGTCAAGCAAGGCCTTCACCTCATCAATGACCTTGGCTTCGTTCACATCCAAAAGACTATAACCCACCGCACCTTCGTCAAAATCATTGTCGTCGAAAAAGAAATGAAAAATCTGATCGATGTCTGACACCAGGCCTTGCTCGCGCTCCTTGCGCCAAAGTTCTTCCGGATATTCAGCCGCCAACTCTTGGAGATACAGAATGAGCTCTTCTCGCTTGTCCGGATTGGCAAGAGAAACGTGCGGGAATGGCTGATTATCCGTCATGTTGCGAGGATAACTATGATCGGGATTAACCGCAACGTCGGCAACCGGTCCTTCTTCATCCCGGACTTGGTCCGGGATCCCGCTTTTTGACGCGTAGATTGCGTTCGATCTCAAGCGGGACCCCGGATCAAGTCCGGGGTGACGATAAAAGAGACGGCAGCTGCCGGTCGTTTTCAGCCTTTCGGCGCCGCCGTCGAACCGCGCACGACCAGTTTGTGCGGCAATTGCCGTCGCTCGATCGTCTCGCCAAATTCGAGCAGCAGGTCGGCGGCGGCGTAGCCGAGGTCGCGGATCGGTTGGTGGATCGTGGTCAGCGACGGCCAGACGACCTGCGCGAGGTCGGTGTCGTCGAAACCCGCGACCGAGAGCTGGTCCGGCACCGCAACGCCGAGCCGGTGCGCCGCGGCGAGGACGCCCGCGGCCATATCGTCGCTGCTCGCGAAGATCGCGGTCGGCGGCTGGTCGAGTGCGAGCAGCGCTTCGGCCGCGGCGGTCCCCGACTGGAAATCAAACTGCCCCGGAAAGACCAACGCGGCGTCGAAGCCTATCCCGGCGCGCTGGAGCGCCTGCCGGTATCCGGTCAGTCGCTGGCCGCTCGCGAAATAATTGCCATGCCCGGTGACGAAGCCGATGCGGCGATGGCCGAGCGAGATCAGGTACGCCGTCATGTCGTCGGCCGCCTGCACATTGTCGATGTAAACCGCTGAAGTCGCGGTCAGGTCGGTGCCCGGCTGGACGCGCACGACGGGAATCTTGCGGCGGAACAATTCGGCGAGCGCGGTGCCGACGTCGGTCACCGGCGGGGTCATGATGATGCCGTCGAGCTGCGCCTGGTCGATCAGCGCGCCGATATCGTCGACGAGACCGGGCGAATTGATGTCGCACGGCTGGACGATCATGCGAAAGTCGGCCTCGCGGCACCGCTGCCCGACCCCCGCCTGCATGTTGAAGATATAATAGGGGCTGGGGTTGTCGTGGATCAACCCGATCTGGAACGAGCGTTTCCCGGCGAGCGTGCGCGCCGCCTGGCTGGGGTGATAGTTGAGGCGTGCGACAGCTTCCTCGACCTTTTGCCGCATGTCGTCGCTGACATAGCGTTCCTTGTTGAGCACGCGCGACACGGTCTTGATCGACACGCCGGCGACGCGCGAGACATCCTTGATCGTCGCCCGGGTCATGCGCGCTCGCGCTCCGTCCCGGCGAGGGTAATCGACTTCACGGCTCCGCTCCCCTGCTGGCCATCATTGTCCTGCTTAGTCGCGTCGCGCGCCGTTCCGCAAGAGAAGCCTTGCGCGCCTCCCCTGCCCCGGATTATGACGCGCCACTATGACAACGCTGGACAGAGATGCCGGAACCTCGATGCGCCACGCGCACTGGAACAATCTGCCGAGCGGTGGCGACCTGTTCGGCGAGCTGCATCTGGCGCAGGTCAAGGCCGGAACCGCGCCGAAGGGCAGCCTGTTTCCGGGTCTGGCGGCCTGCGCGGCTGGATCGGCGGCGGCGGCATGGCTGTCCGACCATTATGGCTTTCCGATCATCCTGCTCGGCCTGCTCGTGGGGCTGTCGCTCAATTTCATCTCGGCGAACGAGGCGACGCACCGCGGACTCGACTTCGCGTCGCGTACCTTCCTGCGCTTCGGCATCGTCGTGCTGGGATTGCAGGTAACCTTTGCGCAGATCGCGGTGCTGGGGCCGGTACCATTCGGCGCGCTGCTCGTGGTGATGGCGCTGACGATGGGCGCCGGGTTACTCGGCGCGCGGTTCGCAGGACAATCGCCTTATGCGGGCTTGCTCGCGGGCGGCGCAACGGCGATCTGCGGCGCGAGCGCCGCGCTCGCGCTTTATGGGGTGATCGGCAAGCAGCGATTGTCGCAGGCCCAGTTCGCGCTGACGCTCGTGGGCATCTCGCTCGCCAGCGCGTTGGCTATGACGATCTACCCCCTGCTCGCGGGCGAGTTCGGATTGAATGACAAACAGGCCGGCTTCCTGATCGGCGCCTCGATCCATGATGTCGCGCAGGCGATCGGTGGCGGCTACGCCTTCTCCGATGCTGCTGGCGCGAGCGCGACGATCGTCAAACTCGCGCGCGTCGCCCTGCTCGCGCCGGTGGTGGCGCTGGTGAGCCTGATTCTGAAGCCCGAAGGCGGCGGCAGCACGCAAATCTGGCGCCGACTCGCCCTGCCGTGGTTCATCGTCGCCTTTCTGGCGGTCGTAACGCTGAACAGCGCCGTCGCGATCCCCGAAGCGGCGCGCGACTGGGCGCTCACCGGATCGAAGGCGCTGCTGCTTCTCGCGGTAACCGCGACCGCGATGCGCACGCGGCTCGACCTGCTGCTCGAGATGGGCTGGCGCGCGACGGTGCCGGTGATGCTGGCGACGCTGACCAGCTTCGGGATCGCACTGCTCTTCGCCGTAACGCTGATCTGATCGTCAGCGCTCGCGCCCGGCCTCGTCGAGCGCCTGGGTGACCGGCGACAGCAGATACTGGATGATCCGCCGGTCGCCGGTCCGGATCTCGGCCTGCACCGCCAATCCCGGACCGATCGGCAGGTCGCGCCCCCCGGCACGGATCGTGCGCTTGAGCAGGCGGATGCGCGTCGTATAGACGAGCCCCGGCTGGACGGTACGGCCGTTGCGGTCGCGCTGCTCGGCGGCGCCGGGTTCGCTCGTGTCGACCGCGTCGCGGCTGATGCTTTCGACGACGCCGGGGACGATGCCATAGTCGGTGAAGGGAAAGGCCTCCAGCTTCACGCGCACCTTCTGGCCCTCGCGGATGAAGCCGATATCCTTGTTCTGGATGCGCGCCTCGACAACCGGCGTCGCGTCGTCGGGGACGATGATCATCAGCGTTTGCGCAGGCTGAACGACGCCGCCAACCGTCGAGATCGCGAGTTGCTGGACGGTACCCGATACCGGTGCGCGCAGCTGCAGATAGGCGGCGCGGCGCTGCGACTTGGTGACCTCTTCGCGCGCAAGCCCTGTCTTCTCCTGACTCTCGGCAAGGTCGGTTGCCGCCGTCTTGCCGAAGCTCCCGCGCAACCGCGCAAGCTGCGCGTCGATATCGGCAATGGTCGCGCGCGCCTTTGTGGCGTTCGCCTGCTGCACGGCGATATTCTGGACATGCTCGATCTTCAGCTGCTCATATTCGAGCAATTTGATCTTCGAGAAATAGCCCTTTTCGGTGAGCTCGCGTCGCGCCTCGAGCTGTTGCTCGACGATCGGCAGCGTGTTCCTGAGCTTCGCCAGCTCGGCATTGACGCTCGCGAGCTCCGCGACCTTTTCGGCACGCTGCTGCGTCAGGCTCGCGCGTTCGCCTTCATATTCGGTGATCGCGGAGCGGACATATTGCGACTGGGTCGACGCGATGTCCGACGGCGTGCCCGAAGGCGCATCGAAGCGCGACGAACGGCCGTTCAGGTGCCCGAGCAGCGCAGCATTGCGTGCAGCATCGACTTCGGCGCCCATCAGGCTCTTGCTCGCCTGTTCGGCCTCGGCCCCCGCGAGCGTCGGGTCGAGTTCGACGAGCAGTTGACCCGCCTCGACATGCTGGCCGTTCGTGACGTGGATCGCGCGGACATAGCCGATCTCGATCGGCTGGATCTGTTTGACGTTGCCCGACGGGACCACCTTGCCGCTGGCGGTCGCGACGACGTCGACGCGGCCTACAATCGACCAGATCAGCGCGACGACGAACAGGCCGCAAAGCGAAAGCATCAGCCAGCGAAGGCCCGGGCTCGGTGGCTTTTCCATGATTTCGAGCGCCGCGGGCAGGAATTCATGATCGCTTCGCGGCTGCGCCTGCCGGTCAGCCTCGTCCTGTTGCCGCCAGCTTTCGCCGAGAATGGACAGGTGGCGGGCGACGCCCGGGAAACGGTCGCGCCAGCTCATTGCACGCCGCCCATCTGTTTCGCATGAAGCTGGGCATAGCGTCCGCCGGCGCGAAGCAGGTCGGCATGGGTGCCCGCCTCGGTTACCTCGCCCGCTTCCACGGTGATGATACGATGGCACTGACGGACGGCCGACAAGCGGTGCGCGATGATGATCACGGTCCGGCCGGTGGCGATCTTCGCGAGATTGTGCTGGATGATCTCTTCGCTCTCGGCATCGAGCGCGGAGGTCGCCTCGTCGAGAATCAGGATGCGCGGATCGTTGATCAGCGCGCGCGCGATTGCCATGCGCTGGCGCTGCCCGCCTGAGAGATTGCCGCCGCGCTCGTCGATCACCGTGTCATAACCGTGATTGAGTTCAAGGATGAAGTCGTGCGCGCCGGCGAGCTTCGCGGCCTCGATCACGGCCTCCATCGGCCGCGTCGGATCGCCGAGCGCGATATTCTCGCGCACTGTGCGGTTGAAGAGGATATTTTCCTGTAGCACCACCCCGACCTGGCGGCGAAGCCACGGCGGATCGACCAGCGCCAGATCGACCCCGTCGACGAGCACGCGCCCCTGCTCGGGCACGTAGAGCCGCTGGACGAGTTTGGTCAGCGTCGATTTGCCCGATCCCGACGGGCCGACGATGCCCAGCATTTCGCCCGCCGCGATGTCGAGGCTGACCCCGCGCAGCGCCTCGGGCGCATCGGGACGGTAACGGAAGCGGACCTTGTCGAAGCGGATCGCGCCCGCGATCGGCGGCAGGCTGGCGCGGTTCGGATTATGCTCGGGCTCGGCGGGCGCGTTCAGCACGTCGCCGAGCCGGTCGACCGAGATGCGCACCTGCTGGAAATCCTGCCACAATTGCGAGAGCCGCAGGATCGGCGCAGCGACCCGGCCCGACAGCATGTTGAACGCGACGAGCGCGCCAACCGTCAGGTCGCCCGCGATCACGGCCTTGGCGCCAAAGTAGAGGATCGCGACCGTCGTCAGTTTCGAGACGAGCTGGATCAGATGGCTGCCCCAGTTGGCGAGTTTCGCGACGTCGAAGCCGGTGTTCGTATAGCCGGCAAACAGCTTTTCCCAGCGGTCGCGCATCTGGGGTTCGACCGCCATCGCCTTCAGCGTGCCGATGCCCGTGACACTCTCGACGAGGAAAGCCTGATTCTCCGCACCGCGGCGGAATTTCTCCTCGAGCTTCGCACGCAGGCCCGACGAAATCAGCACCGATATCGCGACATAGAGCGGGATCGACAGCAGGACGATCATCGTCAGGAACGGCGAGTAGAAATACATTACGGCAAAGAATATGATCGTGAAGACGAGATCGATCACGACCGTAACCGCATTCGACGTCAGGAATTCGCGGATGCGTTCGAGTTCGCGCACGCGCGCGATGCTGTCGCCGACGCGGCGCGCCTCGAAATAGGAGAGCGGCAGGTTGAGCAGATGGCGGAACATCCGCGCCGACAATTCGCTGTCGACACGGTTCGTCGTGTGCGCGAACAGCCAGTTGCGCAAACCCGACATCAGCGTTTCGAAGATCAGGACCGCCGCCAGCCCGAAAGCGAGCACATCGAGCGTCGTCATCGACTGGTGGACGAGCACCTTGTCGATCACGAGCTGGAAAAAGATCGGCGAAACGAGCCCCATCAGCTGAAGGAAGAAGGACGCGATCAATACATCGCGCAGCGGCCCGCGATAGCGGACGAGCGCCGGGATAAACCACGAAATGTCGAACGGACGCGTGTCGCCGACCATCCTTTCGCGGCTCGTCATCAGCAGCAGGCGCCCCGACGCACGCGCGCGCATCTCCTCATCGGTCCATATCTCGGGCCGCGCGCCGCCGCCGCGCTGGACGAGAAAGCGTGAAGCCGCCCCCGTATCCTCGACCTTGAGCAACAGGACGACCTCCCCGTCGAGCGCCTCCGCGAGCGCAGGCAACGGCATCTTCGGAAAGTCGGAGACGCTGGCATCGCGAATGCGCGCAGTCAGATCCAGCCGCTTGGCGACGCGTCCGAGATCTTCGAGCCCGAACGGATCGTCACCGCGCCCACGCTCGTGGACGATCTGCCCCGGATCGGCGGGGACGCCCAGAAATCTTGCGAGGAGGAGAAAACAGGCGAGCGATGGGTCCACCGCCGGCCCGTTTGCGGGATCGCCGTCACGCGAAGGCGAAAGCGGTGGCTCGGTGGCATCTTGCATGAGGCGGGAACGTCCCTGAAACTTCTGTTTTTGCGGCTTCGACCGGTTTCAGGCTCAATTCAATAGACGCCCCCTCCCCTGCCGCAAGGCCTAACATCCTCGGCAAGGATGCAGAAACGAGGATTTCGGGCCTGACATCGTCTTCCGGAGTTCCCGTCGGCGGCGAACATCCGCCGCGATCGCCGGACTGTCGCGGTCAGGAAATCGCCCGTTCGATCGCCTCGATCAGGCCGTCAGGGTCGATCGGCTTGGCCAGGAAAGCCGACGCCCCTCCGCGGAGCGCCTGCTGGCGCACGGCGTCGGTCGGATAGGCCGTCATCATGATCAGCGGCACGCCCCATCCCCGCCGCGCCAGTTCGGCCTGCAGATCGAGACCGGTCAATCCCGGCATGTGAAGGTCGGTAACGATGCAGGCGAGTTCGCCTTCTGAGGCCGAAGCCAGCATCTCTTCCGCGCCCGCATAGCAACGCACATTCATCGCCGCGGAGCGCAGCAGGCTGTCGAGGCTGCCCCGGACGTCGGGGTCGTCATCGACAATGGCTATGACCGGCAAAGCAAACACGAAACCCGGAACTCCAGCGAAACCGCACGGCAAGGGCCGCCGCTTGTTGCATCATGCGGCGCTGCGAGCGATTTCGCTATCATACTCAGATATTAAAGCGGTGGATGGTCTCGTCCCGGATACCCAGCAGCTCGGCCATGCGGACGAGATCCGCCAGCGATTGGGCCGCCATCTTGCGCATGACGTTGCCGCGATGGATCTTCACCGTGATTTCGGACAAGTCGAGCCGCGCCGCGACCTGCTTGTTCATAAGCCCGGTGACGACGAGCCCCATGACCTCCGCCTCGCGCGCCGTCAGCGTCGCATAATGCCGGGCGAGTTCGGCGTTTCCGGCGGCGGCGGCCAGTTGCGCCTCGCTTTTGGCAATCGCGCTGCCCACCGCATCGAGCATCTGTTCATCGCTGAAAGGCTTGGGAAGAAAATCGACCGCGCCGGCCTTCATCCCGCGCACCGTCATCGGGATGTCGCCGTGACCGGTGATGAGAATCACCGGAATCTCCCTGCCTTCCGCCACCAACCACTCCTGAAAATCGAGCCCGCTCTCGCCCTGCAACCGGACGTCGAGCACGAGGCAGGATGCGGTATCCGAAGCAGCGACCGCCCGGAAATCACCGGTCGTCGCATGCAATGCGACGTCGTAGCCGGCCGAGCGCAGCAGGCTGCCGAGCGCGCCGCGCACGCCGGGATCGTCGTCGATCACATGAACCAGCTGGCCACCCGTCATGACAAAACCCCCTCCTCATCCGCGACCGGCAGGCGAAACCGGAAGGTCGCGCCATGATCGGGATTGTTCGACGCCGACAAGGCACCGCCATGCTGCTCGATGATCGAACGGCATATCGAAAGACCCATGCCGAGCCCGGTCGCCTTGGTCGTGAAAAAGGGAACGAACAGGCTTTCGGGATCATTCGCGATGCCCGTACCGCAATCGCGCACCGCCACGATTACGCCGTCCCCGTCCCGCCGGGCCTCGATGGACAACTCGCGCTGTTCGAGCGCGATGTCCGCCATCGCCTGTTCGGCGTTCAGCATCAGGTTCATCAACACCTGCTGAATCTGCACACGGTCGCCCGCAACCGCTGGCAGGTCCGCGGGAACGGTGACGCGTATCGCAACCCCGTGGGTCTGAAGATCGCGGCGAAGCAAGGCGACGGTCTCGTCGATCAGCCGCACCAGCGCAACCAGACTCCGTTCGGGGTCGGCCTTGCGCGCCATGTCGCGTATCCGCGCGATCACGTCCGCGGCGCGCGTTCCGTTGGCGGCAATCTGATCGAGGCAGTCGGCGACTTCGGGCGCCTCGGGCGCTTCGCGCGCGAGCCATCGCCGGCCCGATTTCGCATAGGTGACGACCGCCGACAGCGGCTGGTTCACCTCGTGCGCGATCGAGGCCGCGAGCTGGCCGAGCGTCGTGATGCGGGACATATGGGTAAGCTCGGTCTGCGATTGCGCGAGACGCGCTTGCGCGCGGTTCCGTTCGGTCACGTCGAGCGCCATCACCAGCACGCGTTTCCAGCCATCGGCGCCCGGGGGCAGCGTGACGCGCAGCACGACGTCGATCACCTCGCCGGAGGCCGAGAGGAACTGGGTTTCCTCCTCGATCGCGGCATCGCCGCGGGCGAGCGCCTCGACGATATGACCGAGCGTCGCTTCGGCGGCAGGCGTATGATGCGCGACGATCGTCCCGCCGACGAGCGCGCCGCGATCGGCATGGCCGAACAATCGCGCGGCAGCATCGTTGGCATCGCGGATCGTCGCCGAGCGCGCGATGCGGTCGATCACCCCGGCATCGAGTTTCTCGCCCCGCAGCGAAACGGCGTGCGCCTCCGACCAGTCGCCTTCCCATATCGGCAGACCGGCCGCGTTGAAGATGGTGCGATAGCGCTCCTCGGACCTGCGATGCTCTTCGGCCGCCGCCTGATTGCGGACGCAAAGCCAGGTGGTTATGCCGATCGCCGTCAGGCTGACGCCCAGCCGCATCGCCGCAGAATCGAGGGGTTCGCCCCAATGGCTGATATAATAGCCGGCGCAAGCGAGAAGGACCGAAGTTCCGCCGGCAGCCAGAATGAGCCCCCGGTCGTGCCCGCGCGATACGAGCAGCACGATGATCGTATACAGAACGGCGACCGCGCCCTGCAGCGGTGTGAGGATATCGAGCGCAAAGATGGCGAGCGCCAGCAGCAGCGCTCCGGCGCCATAACGGCGTCTGGCCAGCCGCCGGCTATCGGCATCTCCGTGCATCATCGCCTCCCGCAGGCGTCCGGGAGCCCATCGCCGGAACGGCGGCAGGCTGGACGAGCCGGCGCTTAATCGCAACAGCGAAGCCATGGCAATCAACCGGACCTGCACGGGGCGGCGGGCATCGGGGCATCCTTTCCGCTCGTCATCGAAGCCATGGCCACTGATTCCGGAAAGCGCAGCGCCGCGCCATCATACGCAAGTTTAGCCCTCGAAAAGACTGACCCGAAACCTGCGTATAATGGTGATACAAGGTGCGTGTGCGATGTTCCGTCGACCGGACGGACATCCGCCCCGTCCCTGCAGGAGGAATCTCATGGCTTATGTGACCACATCCGACGGCACCGAAATCTATTACAAGGACTGGGGCCCCAAGGATGCCCAGCCAATCGTCTTCCATCATGGCTGGCCGCTGTCGTCCGACGACTGGGACAACCAGATGCTCTTCTTCCTCGCGAACGGCTATCGCGTCGTGGCGCACGACCGCCGCGGCCACGGCCGCTCCTCGCAGACCGACATCGGCCACGACATGGATCATTATGCATCCGATGCGTCGGCGGTGGCCGAGCATCTGGACCTCCGCAATGCCGTGCACATCGGTCACTCGACCGGCGGCGGACAGGTCGCGCGCTATGTCGCGCAATATGGCGAGCCGCAGGGCCGTGTCGCCAAGGCGGTGCTGGTCAGCGCGATCCCGCCGCTGATGCTGCGGACCGAGGCCAATCCCGACGGCACGCCGATCGAAGTGTTCGACGGTTTCCGCCAGGCACTCGCCGCCGATCGCGCCGGCTTCTTCCTCGATGTCGCATCGGGCCCCTTCTACGGCTTCAACCGCCCCGGGGCGAAGACGTCCGAAGCGATCGTCCGCAACTGGTGGCGTCAGGGGATGATGGGCAGCGCGCTGGCGCATTATGAAGGCATCAAGGCCTTTTCCGAGACCGACCAGACCGAGGATCTGAAGGCGATCAGCGTGCCGACGCTCATCCTGCACGGCGACGACGATCAGGTCGTCCCCTATGCCGACGCCGCGCTGCTGCAGGAAAAGCTGCTGCAGAATGCCACGCTCAAAATCTATCCCGGCTTTCCGCACGGCATGCTGACGACGCACGCCGATGTCATCAACCCCGACCTGCTGGCCTTTATCAGGAGCTGATGGCGCTCCGCCGGGCGAGGCCGGTCGCACCAACTATGCGATGGCCTTCGCCCGGCAGTTGAGGCACAACCCCTGCGATGCTGCTATCCGGGGGATCAAGTCGGTCAGAGCGGGGCCTTCCGTCCGCGGCCAGGCCCCGCTGACCCGTGGAGGATGACGACCGCGATCTGGTGCGGGCAGCGGCGGCCGGCGATCGCGACGCTTTCGCCGCGTTGCTGCGAGGCCATTATGATCGCATCCACGGCCTCGCGTGGCAGATGACCGGTTCGCGCGCGGACGCCGACGATATCGCGCAGGATGTCTGCTGCATCCTCGCCGAACGGCTGGGCGATTTTCGCGGCGAAGCCAAATTCACCACCTGGCTGTGCAGCATCGTCTTTAACGCGTGTCGCGATTTCCGGCGGAAACATTCTGCATTTGCGCGGTTTGCCGGCAAGCTGAGCGTGATGGCCGGGCTGACGCGCGGCCCCGACGGGCGCGATCTTTATGACAGCTTCTGGATCGAAAGCGCGGTCGCGCGTCTGAAACCCGATTTGCGCGATACCGTGATCCTCGTCGCGGGACAGCAGCTGACGCATGGCGAGGCCGCGCAAATCCTGGGAATCGCCGAGGCAACGGTATCGTGGCGGATGCATGAAGCCCGGCGCCAGATCGCGCCGAAATCTGCGCCCGGCGACTAGATCCGCACCATAATCGAAATTTTTTTCGGGAACCGCCAAGGATTTCCTGCGCCGACGCATCGAAGGGACATGCGGGCGATCATGCGCCGCTGTTGTCAGGGAGAATCTCCATGTCCCGTTTTCATCTGATGCTTACCGCTGGCCTGTCCATTTCGCTCGTCACCGCCTGCTCGCCGACCGGCCAGCACGACGTCGCCTCGCCGGCCGCCGAACCCGCGATCGCGCCTCCGGTCGACGAGGCAAAGGCCGCTGGAGAAATCGTCGTCACGGCACAGAAGCGGTCCGAATATGTCCAGGATACGCCTGTCGCCGTCACCGTCGTCTCGGCCGAAAGGATTGCCCGCCGCGCGGCCTCCCCGCCGCCGCCCGCACCGCCGCCCCCGCCCGCACCCCCGCCGCCTGCAACAAGCAATGTCGTCGTGACGGGGACGCTGATCGGCAACGCCGCGCCGCGCGATACCGCGATGCCCTATTACCGCGACGCCGGCCGCGACAAATTCACCGCGACCGACCAGAATCCGTTCAAGGTGGCGCAGGCGGAACCCGTGTCGACCTTTTCGATCGATGTCGACACCGCTTCCTATTCCTTCGTTCGCGCGTCGCTGAACCGCAATGTCCTGCCGCAGCCCGCGGCGGTGCGGACAGAAGAACTCGTCAATTATTTCCCCTATGATTATGCCGCGCCGCAGAGCGCCGAGCGTCCGTTCAGCAGCAATGTCGCGGTGTTTCCGAGCCCGTGGACCGAAGGCCGCAAGCTCGTGCGGATCGGCATCAAGGGTTATGCCATCGGACAGGCCACGCGTCCGCGCGCGAATATCGTCTTCCTGATCGACACCTCGGGATCGATGAACGCCCCCAACAAGCTGCCGCTGGTCAAGCAATCGCTCGCGATGCTGCTCGACCAGCTCGGCGACGGCGACCGGGTCTCGATCGTCACCTATGCCGGCAACGCCGGCACCGCGCTCGAACCGACGCCAGCCAGCGAGAAGGGCAAGATCATGGCGGTGCTCGATCAGCTGGGGGCCGGCGGCAGCACCGCGGGCGCCGAAGGCATCCGGCAGGCCTATGCGCTCGCCGAGCGCAACCTCGACCCGCGCGGGGTCAATCGGGTGATCCTGGCGACCGACGGCGACTTCAACGTCGGCATCACCGACCAGAACGAGCTCAAGGGCTATATCGAACGCCAGCGCGGCAAGGGCATCTTCCTGTCGGTGCTGGGCTTCGGCATGGGCAATTACAACGATGCGCTGATGCAGACGCTCGCGCAGAACGGCAATGGTGCCGCAGCCTATATCGACACGCTGAGCGAAGCGCGAAAGACCTTGGTCGACGAAGCGACGTCGACGCTGTTCCCGATCGCCAAGGACGTGAAGATCCAGGTCGAGTTCAACCCCGCAACCGTCGCCGAATATCGCCTCGTCGGATACGAGACGCGCATGCTTCAGCGCGAGGATTTCGAAAACGATAAGGTCGATGCCGGCGATGTCGGGTCGGGGCAGACGGTCACGGCAATCTATGAGATCACGCCGGTCGGCGGGCCGCGCGCGATCGGCGACCTGCGCTATGCCGCGCCGGCGCCGCGTGGCCCGACGACGGCTCGCGCCGGCGAATACGGCTTTGTGAAGATCCGCTACAAGCTGCCGAAATCGGACACCAGCCAGCTGATCTCGACCCCGATCAACCGGACGGTCGAATATGCCCGTTTCGAGGATGCACCGCAGGACGCCCGCTTCGCCGCGGGGGTCGCAGCCTTTGCCGAATTGCTGCGCGGCGGCAAATATAACGGGCCGATGACCTATGACGACGTCCTGCGGATCGTCAGCGGTGCGCGCGGCCGCGACGACTTCGGCTATCGCACCGAACTCGTCCAGTTGGTTCGCGCGGCAAAGAGCGCGGGCGCGATGGCGCAGCTGGGCCGGTGACGACCACGAAAACAACGAACGGCGGCGCTTCATCGCAAGCGTCGCCGCATCGGCCAAGGCCATTTGCACGCCGATATTCGAGACATTCGACCGCCGCCGTTTTCCGCGTATAAGACACGGCAATGCCAACGCGTCCCTTCCCTGTTTCAGACTGCCGCGATGCCACCGACGCGCGCCATCGCAGGGGCCATGCGACGGGCATGACGTGTCGATGACGGGCGACGACGAGCTGAGGGCATTGCTGCCCGAACCGCCGCCGCCTGCGCCGAAACCGCGCGAGGCGGCCATCGAGGCGGCCCTGGCGCGTTTCGACGGGGACCCTGTACCTGCCCGAAAGCCGCGGCCCCAGGCAGCCTCGTGGTGGAGCAAGCTGCAACGCCCGCAGGCCGGTCTGTTCGCGGGCGCTGTATTGGTCGCCGTCATCGCCCTGCCCTTTGCCTGGCGAACCCCCGATCTGATGATTGCGCCAGCCAGCGTCGAGCCGCAGCCCCCACCTGTCGCCGGCGACCGCCCGACGCGCGCCTCGTCCGACGACGCCCCGGCAGCGCAGGCGCCTGCAGTCGCCAACCCCGCGGCGGAGGCGCCTGTGGCGACGGCTGCTCCGGCAAGCCCCGCGCCCGGGGCGGACCCGACGCTCTATGCGAATGCGCCGGCCGCCAAGGCAACCGGCATCATACAGACGCTTCCTCCACCACCGCCCCCCCCACCACCGCCACCACCGCCGCCGCCGGCGGCAATGCGGGCGGCCGAGGCGGCCCCGATCGTGGTCACCGGGCAAAAGCGCAACCAAGTCGTGCAGGACGCACCGGTTGCCGTGACGGTGGTCACCTCGGAATCCGTCTCGCGTGACGAGGGGCGCGATGTGGTCGTTGCCGGCACGCTCATTTCGCGAAGCAGACAGGTCGGACGCGGCGACTGGAACGCCTGTACCGTGAACGACCCGAGCCGGAAGCTGGCGCGATGCGAGAAGCTGGCAGGCGGGGCCGCCAGGGCGGTTCGCGGCAAAGCCGACGCCCAGCTTTCGGAGGGACTCAAGCAGGCCTGGGCGGGCAATACGGACGAAGCCATTGCCGCCTTCGATGCCGCGATCGCCATCGCTCCCGACCTGTCGATCGCCTATCTCAATCGCGGGCTCGCCCATGACCGTCAGGGGGACAGCGAGGCCGCGATTGCCGACCTCGACCACGCCGTACGGCTGTCGCCCAAATCGGCGCGTGCCTATTATAATCGCAGCGTGCTGCTGAGAAAATATGGCGACCGCAAGGGGGCTGCCGCCGACGAGCAGCAGGCGATCAATCTCGATCCGCGCTATCAGGCGATCTTGCGCTAGCTGTCCGGAAAAGATGGTGCGTTGGTAGCGGAGGAGGGACTCGAACCCCCGACACGCGGATTATGATTCCGCTGCTCTAACCTGCTGAGCTACTCCGCCCCGAAAGGCCGCCGCTTGGGCGAGCAGCGCCTATAGGCATGGCTTTGCCCCCGGTCAATATCATCTGCGTGACGCATGAAATTTGCGTGCGAATGCCCGCTCCCATGGTCCGCCGCGATAATGATGTGCGGCGAGCCCCACAATCGCGAGCGCACGGGACCGGAACCCGGCCGACAACTCGGCCACCAGCGCTTTCGCTTCGGCAGCGGTCACCTTGTTCTGGACCGTGATGTGAAGCCGCGGCGTTCCCCGATCCTGCGCAGTGAGCATGCCGTGGAAATGATCGGCAATGCGTGCGCGAACGCCGAGCAATGCGGGGCTGTCGACCCGGAAGGCGGTGCCGCCACCAAGCGAGTAGACCTCGCTGACCCTCGCCGCCGGCGCCGGCGTGTCGGCAGAAATTGCACGCACCAGCCTGTCAAGCTCGTCGAGGCACGACGGCGGAAGCTGATGGAAGAGCGTGATATGCGCGGCGAGATGATTGCGGTCGGGCGGGAAATGCGCGGCGCGGAGGGCGTCGAAGAAGCGCTGGTCTGCCGCACCCATCGTTCCGGTAAGGATGATGGGCGCGGCGCCAGTGTCCCGGGAGGGAGGGGGGAAGGCCCGGGTCACCATGCGCGAGAGGGGATGGACGAAGCCGTTGCGGGGAGCTTGCCGTCGTCCATGGGACACCCTGTCTCGTTGAAAACGGTTATGGCGCCGATCTGGTTTGCGATCCAATCGATTAATTGGCTCACTATGATCGGCCTCGACGATGACTTCATGAAATCCGGAGCTTAGAGGCTGTTCCAGAAAGCATGAAGTGCCGCCGCAACCTCCGCCGGACGCTCGGCGATCGCCCAATGCCCAGCCCCCTCGATCACGGTAAGCGGAGTCGCGGTGCGCTTTGCGAAGCGCTGCGCGACCGACAATTCGACATAGGGATCGCCCTCGCCCCAGACGAGCGCGCCATTCGCGGGGAGCTTGCCGATGTCGCGCGCCCAGTCATGCTCGAAACTGAGGCCCTTGGCAGAACGATACAGCTTCAGGATCGCGCGGCGCTTGTCCTTGCTGGCCCATTGCAGGGCTTCCTCGGCGGCGATGTCAGCGGGCATACCCTGCTCGGCCAGCCCCTTGGCGAGCGCATCGGGCTTGCTAAGCCACATGAAGATTTCGCCGAGGACCGGCGTGTTCCAGATGCGCGCGATGCGATGGCCGCGATAGTCGGGGTCGATGACGGCGTTCGACACCGCCCAGCTGCGGAACAGATCGGGGCGCAGCATCGCGGCGCGCTGTGCAATCAGAGCGCCCCAGTCGTGGCCGACGATGTCGATCGGGCCGTGCTCTGCGGCCAGCACCTCGGCCTCTCCTACCGCCCAGTCGGCATAGGCTTCCTTGGTCGCAGGAAACCCGGTGGGAAGCGGCGCGGTAAAGGCCGGCAGCGCGGGTACGGCGACCGGCGTGTCGCCGAGATCGAGCGCAGCGATCAGCGGCCGCCAGATCGCCGGGCTGTCGGGGACTCCATGAAGGAAAAGCTTGGCAGTCACGAGACGGCTCCTTCGGGCAGGCGGATGACCCAGCTGCGATCGGTCGGCTCGATCCGCCCTTCCCGATAACCGCCGGCGAGAAGCGCCGTATTCGCATCGGCACGGACGAGCGTCATGTAATTCCATTGTCCGCCAAGGTCATAGTCGAGGCGCGATCCGGTTCCGCTGGCGACGTCGAAAATCTCGGGTGCGATTCCGCCTGCCGCGACAAGAACGCGGTTGCCCGGAAGCAGCAGCAACCCGTCGGCAATCTTGAACCGCGGATCGGCCAGATTGCCGGCAGGAACGAAGCGACCCGTCGCGACGTCGAACCGCTCGACCGAGCGCAGCTTGCCGCCATAGTCGCGAATGTCGGATCCGCCGACGATCAGCACATCGCCGTTCGCAAGCCGGACGGCACCGTGCTTGTACCGGCCTTGCGCAAGGGCACCGGTCGCCGAGAAACGATCCGACGAGGGATCGAAAATTTCCGCGCTCGCCAAGGCGCGTCGCGGCTCGCGATCCGGACGCCCGCCACCTGCCACAAGCACGCGGCCGTCGGCCAGAAGCGTCCCGGTCGCGCCGCTGCGGGCCGTGCCGAGCGACGAGACCGGGGTCATCGTCCCCGATGCCGGATTGAAGATTTCCGCGCTGGCAAGCACGTCGGCACCATCATATCCGCCAGCGACGAGAATGCGGCCGTCCGCCAGCGCAATCACGGTCGGCGCGTTCCGCGGGTTCGCCATCGCCGGTCCGGACACCGACCGGCCGGTATCGGGATCGAATATCTCGGTCGTGGCACTCACCCGGCCATCGACCCACCCGCCCAGAACGAGGACGCGCCCGTCGCCCAAGGCGACGGCGGAAGGCTGGATGCGAGGCGCAAGCAGATGCCCGATTTCGACGACAGCCATGGTGCGCGCGTCGATGATATCGACCGTCGCGCTCGCGGGCCCCGCCTCGCAACCCACCCGCACGCAGCCGCCGATCGCAAGCAGTTTTCCGTTGCCTGCGGCGACCAATTGGTGGGTTGCCCGCGGCGAGCCCAGCCCGGTGCCCTGTTCGATGTGCACGTCGGCGGCACTCACCGCCGCCCCGCCGCCGCCCATGCAGGCAGCGAGCGCCAGAGTCATCGTGAAAAGCCCCGGAATGCCGCGCATGCTCACCCTCCCCTACAGATCCCGCTACCGCGTCAGAAGCCGATAGATCCCGTCCATTTTCCCCCGATCGGATCGCCGAAGACATCCTCCGCCGGCTGAAAGCGCCACGCGCCCGAAATATGCCGGCAGAGCACCGCATCGATTTCGGTATCCCCCGACGACATGTCGGCATAGCAACGCGTCGCCTTGCCGCTGCTGTCGTACTCGACGCGGAGCCATGGCGCCCTGATCAGCGACGACATGAGAATCATCCCGTCGAGCGCATGCGGCGGAAGCGGCGGCGACTCCAGCACGCCCGGCACGGCCCGCTGCCTGCGCGGTTCACGCGTATCAAGCGGATCGAACCGGACCACCGGTGCAAGGTCCTCGGACGGCAACGGGACGCGGATATGGCTGCGCTTGCCCTCCCATACGAACTGCAGGGGGATGACATCGGTGGTCGAGCCGGGTGTCATCCGCGGCCACCGGAACGGCAGGTCGCGCGCCGTCGAGCAGGCAAATGCGTCGAGGTCGGCCCTGCCGGACGGCTGGAGGATATCGCATTTCGTCACCCCGTCTGCGGCATTGACGGTCACGTCGATCGTCGTGGGCCGCTGCGCCGGGCCGCCACGGGGCATTGCGGCCGAGAGACGGGGAAAGGCGGCGACATAGGTTCGCCCGAAATAGGCAAGGCGCGGCCATTGCTGCCTGTCGGGCCTATATTGCGGAGGCGCGGGTACCGACGGCAACGGTAACCGCGGATCGGGCACCACCGTCCCTGCGATGACCTTGAAGGTTGCGTCCCAGGCGACCGGTTTGCCGACTTCGACATACCGCCGCTCGAACCGCGGGCTCTTTGTCAGTGCGGCACAGATTCTGCTGCCCTGATCGGCAGCGAGATCGGACCGGACGATTTCGCATCCGTTCACTCCGCCATCGACATCGACCGACAGGATGAGGTGCGTTTCGCTCCGGAAATCCCGGCTGCGTTGCTCGGTCGTCAGAATATCGAGCGGCAACCAGTCTTCGCCGATTTCATACATCCATACGCGCGCCGCGGCGATCGCGTCGGGCTCGCGCACGACCGGCCCCTCCACGCCGCGCATATAGATATAGGATCGCGGCGCTGGGACCGGATCGGCAGCCGCGCTCGCGCCCGGCGCAAAACCCATCGACAGGAATATTGCGGCGAGCCGCCCGAAGAGGGCGGCCCGGGTCATTCCATTTCTCCGCGGTCGCGGCGAAGCTGGTACCATTTCTGGACGTTGGCATTGTGCTCGCTGAGCGTGCGCGCAAAGACGTGACCGCCATCCCCTTTGGCGACGAAGAACAGATAATCGTTCGCCTCGGGATCGAGAACCGCGGCGATCGACGCCTTGCCCGGATTGGCGATCGGCCCCTTCGGCAGACCGACCATGCTGTAGGTGTTGTAATCGTTCACCGCCACAATCTCGGACCGCAGGATGCGACGGCCGAGTGGCTTGCCCTTGGTGATCGGATAGATGATCGTCGGGTCGGCCTGAAGCCTCATGCCCACCGCAAGACGGTTGGTATAGACGCCCGCGACCGTGCGGCGTTCGGACGGTACGCCGGTTTCCTTCTCGACGATCGAGGCGAGCGTGATCGCTTCGTTGCGGTCCTTTGCTGCCGAGCGCGGGCTGCGCTTCGCCCAGAGCTCGTCGAACGCCCGGTTCATCGCCGTCTGCATGCGCTTCACTACGGCCGCGCGCGTTTCGCCCGTGGTAAAGGCATAGCTGTCGGGCAGGATGCTACCCTCGGCAGGCACCGGAATCTCGCCCTTCAGCCGGGGTTCGGCCATCAGTCGCTCCCACACCATGATCGAGGGCATGCCCTGCGGGATCATGATCAGGCGCTGGATCGTCTTGCCCGACTGGAGAAGGCTCAGGATTTCTCCCGCACCCATCCCCTTTGCGACCTTGTACTCGCCGGGCTTGATCGGATCGTCACCGCCGAAAAGGCGAGCATGGTTGCGAAAGCTCGACGCAGACGAGATCGCGCCCGCCTTTTCGAGAATCTCGCCGGCCTTGGCGATGCTCGATCCGGGCGGGATGACGACGACCGTATCGCGCGGCGCGCCGCCCGAACAGGCGGTGAGCGCAAGCGCCATCAGGGCTGCAAGCAGCCAGCGCATGGCGATCAGTCTTCGACCGCTTTGACGATCAGGCTGGCGTTCGTGCCGCCAAAGCCGAAGCTGTTATTGAGCGCCGCCTTGACCTTGCGCTTCTTCGCGACCTTGGGGACGAGGTCGGCGCCTTCGGTGCCTTCGTCCGGATTGTCGAGGTTGAGCGTCGGGGGAACGACCTGATCGCGGATCGCGAGGATGCAGAAGATCGTCTCGACCGCACCCGCGCCGCCCAGCAAGTGGCCGATCGCCGACTTGGTCGAGCTCATCGATACGTTCGACATCGCGTCGCCGAACAGGCGCTTCACCGCACCGAGTTCGATCGTGTCGGCCATCGTCGAGGTGCCGTGCGCGTTGATATAGTCGATGTCGGCGGGGGTCATGCCCGCCTTCTTCAGCGCCGCGCTCATCGAACGGAAGGCGCCGTCCATCTCGGGGTCGGGCGCGGTGACGTGATAGGCGTCGCCCGACAGGCCGTATCCGACGACTTCGGCATAGATCTTGGCGCCGCGCGCCTTGGCGTGCTCATATTCCTCGAGCACGACGACGCCCGCGCCCTCGCCCATCACGAAGCCGTCGCGGTCCTTATCATAGGGACGGCTCGCCTGTTCGGGGCGGTCGTTATAGCTCATGTTGAGTGCGCGCGCCTGCGCGAAGCCGGCGATGCCGATCGGACAGATCGTCGCTTCGGCGCCACCTGCGAGCATGATGTCGGCGTCGTCGTCGCGGATCATCCGCGCGGCATCGCCGATCGAGTGTGCGCCGGTCGAACAGGCGGTGACGACGGCGTGATTGGGACCCTTGAGGCCGTATTTGATGCTGACCTGACCCGAAATCAGGTTGATCAGGCGGCCGTGGACGAAGTGCGGCGAGACGCGGCCCGGTCCCTTTTCGGCGAGCAGCAGACTCTCGCTCTCGATGCCGGGCAGACCGCCGATACCCGATCCGATCGAGCAGCCGGCACGCACCTTCTGCTCTTCGGTGAGATCGGTGAGGCCGGCGTCTTCGAGGGCCTGTCCGGCGGCGTCGATGCCGAAGATGATGAAAGGATCGACCTGACGCTGGACCTTGTGGTCGACGCGCTTGCCGGGGTCGAAGCCATATTCATGGTCGGGGCCCTTGACCTCGCATGCGATCGTGCATTTCTGGTCCGACGCGTCGAAATGGGTGATCGGGCCCGCGCCCGACTTGCCGGCGATCAGATTCTTCCAGGTGGTTTCCACATCGCCGCCCAGCGGCGTCACCAAACCCAAACCCGTCACCACAACCCGGCGCATATGCATTCCTTTCGTCGGCCCTGCCCCCGCAGGCGTCCGTATATTCAAAATCGCGATCCCAAGAAAAAAGCTTCCCGGTCACAGGGCGTGAAGCTCTGGACCGGGAAGCCGGAAACGCGTGGGCGGCGTCGCCGCCGCGTCCGGCTATGCCGGACGGGGCCGATTAGCCCTTGTTCGCTTCGATATAGTCGATCGCATCCTTGACGGTGGCGATCTTTTCCGCCGCATCGTCGGGGATTTCGACGCCGAATTCTTCTTCGAACGCCATCACCAGTTCGACGATGTCGAGGCTGTCGGCGCCCAGATCGTCGATGAAGCTCGCTTCTTCGGTGACCTTGTCGGCTTCGACGCCGAGATGCTCGACGACGATCTTTTTAACCTTTTCAGCCGAATCGCTCATGCACAATTCCTTTTTTTCTGACTATGGCGTGAATGTTGGGATTTGCCCTAGTGCCCAGCGGCAGGGCTGGCAAGAGGTCTGGCACCGGTCGGTCGACGAAGCGCCCTGTCGATCAGCGCTTCCTCCGCGCTGCTATAGGCCGAACGCTCCCCTTTCTGTCCCTCCGGTACCTGCGTCGTGAAATAGGCAATGCCGTCGCCCGCTTCAAGATCGAACCACAAACCAGATCGCAAACCATAGGCGTCGCCCGAATGGCCGAACCGCAACCGCCCGTCGCCGAACAGGTCGTCGCGGCAGGCCGGATCGGCCAATGCCGGCCCGCCGGTGCTGTGCATTGCAATGCCATATTCGCAGAAGAACCCGCCTGCCCCCTCCCCGCTCGCGGGATGGACTGCGGTCATCGTCCGGAGTCGGGCAAGGCTTTCGGGCTTCAGAAACCCTTCACCGTTGCGCAGCAACAGGACACCGATGCGCGCCAGCCCGTTGGCCGAAATGCGAAGACCACCCTGCGGACTGAAGCCCGCGCCATGGCGCGCGAGGCGATAGCGCGCGAGGTCGCAGCTGCCGTCCGTTGCCGGAACCACCGGGCAATCCGGCCGCTTGCCGCCAAGATCGTCGCGCTGGACGGTACCGTCGGCGCCACGGAGCACGACGGCCCGCGCCACCGCCCCATCACTGCAGGTCGGCCAGTTGAAGCAGGCGTCGAGGCCGAGCGGCTGGAAGACGAGGTGCGACATCGCCTGATCGAACCGCTCACCGGTCGCCCCCTCGATCGCCGCCGCTACCACCGGCAGATTCAGATTGGCGTAAGCGAAATCGCCGCCGGGCGGACGGGCATTGTCCCATGCTGCGGGCTTGGAAAGCTCCGTCTCGAGGTCCGCATCTAGCGGCAACGCATAGTCGATATTGTCGGTCAGCCCGGACCGGTGGCCGAGGAGCGCCGCGAGCGTGACGGGCCGGTCGGGCCACGCCGGATGTCGGAGCCGCCAGCCCAGATATTCCGACACGTCGCGATCGAGGTCGAGTTTCCCTGCCTCGACGAGTCGCATCACGCCGAGCGCGACGACGAGCTTTGAAACGGAAGCGACGCGCACCGGGTCGTCGGCCGTTGCCACCCGGCCGCGTGCAGGATCGGCCAGCCCTTCGGAAACACGTGTCTCGACGGCCCCGTCGCGATCGAAGCGAACCGCGACCGCCGCGGGAGGCGGTGCAGCCGAAACGAGAAGGATCAGTGCGGAAGCGAACGACATGCTGCGAACCTCGCCGCAGCTACGAGGCAGGTCAAGGGGTCGGCGCCGCCACGATGCCCGTCTCGCGAAGCGCGGCCGACGATCGCTGGATCACGATCGGGGTGATGATGAACTGTTGCAGCACCTTTTCGGGCGGCGCGTCAGCCGGCTGCTTCGTATAGGCCAGCAACCGTGCCCAGAGCGCGCGCGCCTGCGGCAGATGCCCCTGCCGCGCGAGTACGATCGCGCGAACCATCAGGAATTGCGGCTCGCGCGTACTCGTCGAGGGAACACGATCGAGTATCGCCATCGCCGCATCCTGATCGCCGCCCTGCGAACGGATAAAGGCGAGCGTCACGGCAGGCACGCCGGGATAGGACGAATCGAGATCGAGCGAGCGCTGCAACAGCATCGCGCCCTCGTCGGGCTGGTTGCAGGCAAGCTTGAACAGGCCAAGGAAGCCCGCAAGGTCGGGATCATAGGGGTTGAGACGCAATGCCGCCTCACCCATCGCGACGCCGCCGGCGCAATTGCCCGCGTAGAAATTGGCGCGCGCCATCGCGAACTGCCCCGCCGAAGTCCCCGATCCGTTTTCATAGGCGCGCTCGGCCAGCGAGCGCGCTTCGGCGTAAGCGGCAACGCCCGCGGGCGTCCCCCGCGCGGGTTGCCAGTCGCCGAACCGCAGCAGCGACAAGGCGTTGAGGGCGACCGGATCATGCGGATTGCGATCGAGCGTCGCGCGGAGGCACGCATCGATCTGCTTTGCGCTGCCGGTGGTGCGCATCTGGCGCATCCGGTTGAACTGGGCCAGACAGGCGAAGCCGGGAGCGAAATTGTCGGGCTGGCGCTGAAGCTGGTCGCGCACGATGACGCCATAATCGCCGGCAATCTGCGCGATCGCCGTGTCGACCGCTTCGAAGCCCGGCATCTGGTCGCCCTCCAGATGGAACTGCTGCGACCAGATTGTCCGCTGGTCGGCAACGCGGTTGAGCACGAGCGTGACCTCCGCCATCTGCCCTTCCAGCCGGCGCACGATCGACACGTCGAGGCGATAGTCGGCCCGGTCCGCCGCCGGGGTGTTCGCAGGCGCACGCGCGCTGCGCAGGTCGACAAGGTCGAAACGCCGCAGCCCGTCGCGAAGGCGGCCATCGAGGCCGCGCGCAAGCGCACGCGACGGGGGCGTATCCCCTGCGAGCGGCGCGCTGACCTCGAGCAAGGGAATTTCGACGGGCGCCTTGTTGAACAGCCGGTCCCAGTCGTTCGCCAGCCACCAGCCGCCGATACCGATCAGGGCCGCAAGAATCAGGCCGGCCGCCCATGCCCCCGCGCCCGGCTTGGCCAGCGTTGCAACAGGCACAGTCTGACGCGATGACGTCACGTTGCCTGCGGGCGATAGGGTCACGGGTTCGACAGGCGCATCTCCCGTCACCTCTGTTGCGGTGCGACCCGGGGGTGACGTCCGGTGCTGGACGACAATCTCGTAGCTGCCTTGCGGCACGCGAAGCCGGTGCACCCACGGCGTCTCGGCATAATAACGGTCGAGCAGGGTGCGGAGCCGTCCGACCATGACGCGCGGATAGCTGTCGACGGCGGGGTCGAAGTCGGCGCTACGGCCCAGCGCTTCGGTCGCGATCGCATAGGCCTTGGGCGCACTGCGTCCGCCGCGCAGCCGGTGTTCGACGAGGAACTGCAACAGGCGCGACAAGACCGGCGAGCGCGTGAACAGCGGCGACGCCAGAAGCCGGTCGAACTCTTCCGATATGATCCGGTCGGTTTCGCCCGTGTCCGGTATGTCGTTCGCTTTAGTGCGGTCCATGCAACCCTCAAATGCCCTCTGGCGTGGCGGGGCGGTAGATACGCCAATCGACAGGCTCGACCAGCCGCTTTTACTACCATGTAACGGTAACAGGAGGCCGCAGCCTTATAGCAAATTCGAATCCCGCCGCCAAATATGGGGAAAATCAGGGCCAAATGGTTAAGAAACCCTTCCCGTTCGGCTACACCCCGCGACGTGACCCCTTGTAACTGTCCTCTTTCCGAACAGCGTGGGAAAGTCTCACCGTCGCGACGTGCCCTGCGCCGTCGTGGTCCGGGCTGGGCATCCGCCTGGGTTGGACAAATGAGGTCGACAGACCGACGGGTGCGAGCTGGTCCCTGGCACCTTTCGATCCATCTGCCGCCCTCATAAACAGTGACTTCGCCGGACGGGGCTGTAGCCCCACCTACTCCCCGTCCGGCAAGTCCGCCTTCCCCGTTTTTCCTATGCCGCCGGCCCGATACGGAAGGCGCACAGCTTGTTGCCGTCCGGATCGCGAAAATAGCCCGCGTAAAAAGCCTGCTCGCCTTCATCCCCGCGCACGCCGGGCGCGCCTTCGCAGCTGCCGCCAAGCTCAAGCGCCTTGGCGTGAAGCGCATCGACCTTTGCCCGTTCGTCGACGACGATCGCAGCCATATGCCCGTTGCCGCGATCGGTTGGCTGGCCGTCATAGGGGCGCGTCACGGCAATGCCCGGCTGCCCCCAGCCGAGCCCGTACAGGGTAAAGCCGTTCGCTTCGGTATCCGACATGCGCATCAGTTCGGTTGCGCCGATGGTGGCAAGCAGCGACGAATAAAATTCGCGCGCGCGGCCGATGTCGTCGGTTCCCATCGTGATATATCCGAGCATGTTTCTTCCTTCCTTCCAAAAAAAGAAAGGGCGCCGGCTTGCACCGGCGCCCTCGATTCCATCAGCGGCGAGGCCCTCAGCTCTTCGCCGTCTCGGCCCCCGCCTTGCACGGGCCGGTGTGCGTTTCGATCTTCTGCAATACCATTTCATAGTCGCCCTGCCCCGTCGGCGACTTGCCCTTGACGGTGATGTTCACCTCGGTCTTCTTGGCGCCAAGAGTGCCGTTCATCGCAAGGTCGACGGTCTGGCCATTGGCGGTGCAGGTCCCGGCGACGTCGAGCTTGCCGCCCGAGATATCCTTTTTCGACCATTTGCAATCGCCGCCCTTGCTCGCGTCCCTGGCGAGTTCGGCCGGAATATCTTCCTTGTCCACTTGTTCCTGCGTGAAGCACTGCTCCACGCCGCTGGTGCCTTCCATCATCTTCGCCATGCCGTCCTTCATCTCGGGCGGCATGCCCGGCACCTCGAACTTGACCAACTTGACGTCGGTCCGCCAGTTGCCGGCCTCGCGTTTCGCGGTGCCCCCGGCATTTTCGCTCTTGCTGCACCCAGACATTGCCAAGGCCGCGCCAAGCGCGACGCTCATCATGATCTTCTTCATACCCTGTCTCCTGTAACCTGAGCGAACATTACACCGTGCTGCGTTTACGGCCCCGGGCAAGTCGATACCATATCGGCGGCGATGGCAATCCCAATTCGGCCTCAGCCGGCGACGCCCCGTCCGGGAGCCCCGTGCCCCTTGCCATTTTCCGTCTTCGGGCCGCCAGCCGATGGTTCGACGCAGCGTTGCCTGAAGGCCCCATCGATACCATATTGCCCGCATGGCAATTCAGATTCGGACCTCGCTGGACGAGATCGACACCGGCGACGCCTATGTTCCGCACCGCCCTGCCCGCCCCGACAAGGTCGAGGGCGGCAAGCGATTCGAGCTGGTCAGCGACTATCAGCCGGCCGGAGACCAGCCGACCGCAATCCGCGAACTGGTCGATATGGCACTCGGCGGCGAGCGCGATCAGGTGCTGCTGGGCGTTACGGGTTCGGGCAAGACCTTCACCATGGCGAAGGTCATCGACGAGCTGCAGCGCCCGGCGCTGATCCTCGCCCCCAACAAGATCCTCGCGGCGCAGCTCTATGGCGAGTTCAAGAGCTTCTTCCCGAACAATGCGGTCGAATATTTCGTCAGCTATTACGATTATTACCAGCCCGAGGCCTATGTGCCGCGGTCGGACACCTACATCGAGAAGGAAAGCTCGGTGAACGAGGCGATCGACCGCATGCGCCACTCGGCGACGCGCGCGCTGCTTGAGCGCGACGACGTGATCATCGTTGCGTCGGTGTCGTGCCTCTATGGCATCGGATCGGTCGAGACCTATTCGGCGATGATCTTCGACCTCAAAAAAGGTCAGAGCGTCGACAATCGCGAGATCATCCGCAAACTGGTCGCGCTCCAGTACAAACGCAACGACCAGGCGTTCGCGCGCGGCAATTTCCGCGTGCGCGGCGACAGCCTGGAGATATTCCCGTCGCACTATGAAGATATGGCGTGGCGTGTCAGCTTCTTCGGCGACGAGATTGAGGAGATCACCGAGTTCGACCCGCTGACGGGCAAGAAGATCGCAAACCTCAATCATGTCCGCATTTACGCGAACAGCCACTATGTCACACCGGGCCCGACGCTGAAGCAGGCGAGCGAGGCGATCCGGCACGAGCTGACCGAACGGCTGAAGGAACTCGAAGCCGAGGGCCGCCTGCTCGAAGCGCAAAGGCTCGAACAGCGGACCAATTTCGATCTCGAGATGATCGCTGCCACCGGAAGCTGCGCGGGGATCGAGAATTACAGCCGCTTCCTGACCGGCCGCCTGCCCGGCGAGCCGCCGCCGACCTTGTTCGAATATCTGCCCGACAACGCCCTGCTCTTCGTCGACGAAAGCCACCAGACGATCCCGCAGATCGGCGCGATGTCGAAGGGCGATCACCGCCGCAAGATCACGCTCGCCGAATATGGTTTCCGCCTGCCCTCGTGTATCGACAACCGCCCGCTGCGTTTCGCCGAATGGGATTTGATGCGCCCGCAGACGGTGAGCGTTTCGGCGACGCCGGGAACGTGGGAGATGGACCGCACCCAAGGCGTCTTCGCCGAACAGGTGATCCGCCCCACCGGCCTCATCGATCCGCCGGTCATCATCAAGCCGGTCGAGGAACAGGTCGACGACCTGATCGCCGAAGCCAAGGCAACCGCGGCGGCGGGCTATCGCACGCTCGTTACCACGCTCACCAAGCGCATGGCCGAGGACCTCACCGAATTCCTCCACGAAGCGGGGCTCAAGGTCCGCTACATGCACAGCGATGTCGAGACGCTGGAGCGTATCGAGATCATTCGCGACTTGAGGCTCGGGGTGTTCGACGTGCTCGTCGGCATCAACCTGCTGCGCGAAGGCCTCGATATCCCCGAATGCGGGCTCGTCGCAATCCTCGACGCCGACAAGGAGGGGTTCCTGCGCAGCGAAACCTCGCTCGTCCAGACGATCGGCCGCGCCGCGCGCAACGTCGACGGCCGCGTCATCCTCTACGCCGACCGCATCACCGGCAGCATGGAACGCGCGATGCGCGAGACCGACCGCCGCCGCGAAAAGCAGGAAGCGTATAACGCCGAGCATGGCATCACCCCGACGACGATCAAGCGGAACATCGGCGACATCATCGCGCATGTCGCGTCGAAGGATCAGGTGACGATCGACATCGGCGAGGACAAGCCGGCGCACATGGTCGGTCACAACCTTCGCGCCTATATCGCCGACCTCGAAAAGAAGATGCGCGACGCCGCCGCTGATCTGGAGTTCGAGGAAGCCGGGCGTTTGCGCGACGAAATCCGCCGCCTCGAAGCCGACGAACTCGGGTTACCCGCCGACGAGCAGGTGGCGCCACGCGTCGGCCGCTCGAACGAGGGCAAGCCGGGCACGCGCAAGGGACGCTTCGGGAAGCAGAGCAAGACCAAGTGGGGGCGTTGAGCCGCGCTTCGACCAAAGCCCGTCTGTAACCGACAAGTAGCCTTGCCCCCTCCCCGCGCGCTGCATAGGGTCCGCGCGCAACTGGGGAGAATGATATGAAATCGGGTCTGTCGCTGATCGCGCTGGCGCTTGCCGTCGCAGTACCGTCGATCGCTTATGCCGAAGACGCCCCCGACAAGGCGAAGGCCGAGAAATCCGACGACATCATCCCTCAAGTCCACACGACGAAGCTGTCGGGCACCTTCGGCGGACAAAAGATCAGCTATGCCGCGACGATCGGTGAGACGATCATCAAGAACAAGGACGGCGTGCCCGAGGTGGCAGTCGTCACCACCGCCTATATCAAGGAACCCCGCGACCCGAACCGCCCGGTGACCTTCCTGTTCAACGGCGGCCCCGGGTCGGGCACCGTGTGGCTGATGATGGGCGCATTCGGGCCGAAGCGTGTCGCGATCCCCGGCACCGGGGTCGACGACGGCGCGCCGCCCTATCCGATCGTCGACAATCCCGACGCGCTGCTCGACGTGACCGACGTGGTCTTTATCGACCCGCCGGGCACCGGCTTCTCGCACCTGATCGGCAAGGCCGATCCCAAGGATTATTACGGGGTGACGCAGGACGCGAAGCTGGTCGCCGAAGTGATCCGGCTGTGGCTCAACAACAATGGCCGCTGGAACAGCCCGAAATTTCTCGGCGGCGAAAGCTATGGCACCACGCGTTCCGCGGCGGTCGCGAACCAGCTGATGAACGAGACCTACAACGACGTCGCGCTGAACGGCATCATCCTGATCTCGACCGTGCTCGATTTCGCGGCGGGCGCCGACACGCCGGGCAACGAGCTCAGCTACATCACCAACCTGCCGTCGATGGCGACGACCGCGCTCTATCACGGCAAGGCGACCGCGGCATCGCCCGAAGCCTTTGCCGAGGAAGCGCGGCAGTGGGCGATCGGTCCCTACGCCAGCGCGCTGCTCAAGGGGCAGAAGTTGCAGGGTGAGGAGCGTGCGGCGATCCGCCGCGAGCTGGCGCGCTTCACCGGGCTGTCGGAGACTTATCTGGAAAGCGCCGACCTTCGCGTGACGCCCGGCCGCTTCTACAAGGAACTGCTGCGCGATCGCGGCCTCACCATCGGACGCCTCGACAGCCGCTACACCGGCAAGGATTATGACAGCGCCGGCGAAGAGCCCGACAACGATCCGAGCTTCTATGGCATCGACGCGAGCTACACCGCCGCGATCAACAGCTGGAGCCGCGATACGCTGGGGTTCAAGACCGACCGCGAATATCAGTCGATCGGCGACGTAGGCCCCTGGGACTGGCGGATCGGCGGGCGCGACACCAACGCCTATATGAACGTCGCGCCCTATATCGGGCAGGCGCTACGCGAGAATTCGGGGCTGCGGGTGTTCGTCGGCCAGGGCTATTATGATTTCGCGACGCCGTTCTTCGCCGCCGAATATGCGCTGTCGCGCACGGGCATTCCGCAGGACCGGATCGAGTATAAATATTATGGCGCGGGGCACATGATGTACATCCGCGACGAGGATCGCCATAAATTGTCGCAGGACATCCGCGCCTTCATTCGCGGGCGGTAAGGACCGGCCGGTCTCGACCGAAGTCCGTCATCCCGGCGAAGGCCGGGATCTCTCCGGTGCTTCATGGCGATAGGGTGAGACCCCGGCCTTCGCCGGGGTGACGCTCAAATAGGGGACGGTCCCAAATCCACCCCTAACAGCCATGTTTACCGCAGCACGCCCCTCGCCTTCATCGCGCGCGCATAGAACAGCAGTGCGAGCAGGATCACCCAGATCGTGATGCTGACATAAAGCGGGACGTCACCAAGCGCCTTCTTGAACGCGTCACCATTCTGGACGAGCTGATACCAGGTCGTGCCGGCAAGCCCGGCGGCCGAGATGAGGAATGCGGTGATCGAATGGCGCGAACGGAACAGCAGCAGCAACGATCCGACGAAAGAGCCGAAGCCTCCGATCGCCCAACAGATGTTCGACCAGGCCGGCGCTCCAAGGATGAGCGCGCGCTGCGCCTCGTTATATTGCGACAGCCAACCCTCATTGTGCATGTTGGTTAGCGTAAAGTCGACGACCGGGAATGCGTTCCACAGCAGCGACAGACCACCGATCACCCACAGGTGCCACGGCGTTTTGACGGCATCGGTCATAAAACTCTCCCCCTCCAGAAAGATCAGGCGAAACTATCAGATTTCGCCCCGTTCAGCAATGACGTGATATAGTCGCGTAATACAGCAATGTTGCGATCGAAATAGCCGATGTCGCGGTAGGTGCGCGCCTGCATCACCGCGCCTTCCATCACGGTCAGCACGAACTCGCCGAGCGCCTTTCGGTCGGTTCCGTCGGAGAGCCGCTCGACGGCCGCGTCGAAACAGCCGGCGATCGCCGATGACCAGTTGCTGAAATTCGCCGCCATCAGTTCGCGGACCTGCGGATCGGGTTCGTGAATCTCGAGCGCGAGGCTGCCGATCGGGCAGCCATAGGTGCAGTCGGTAACGACCAGATGCGTGCGATAGCCCGCCAGCAGCGCAAAAATCCTGTCGATCGGATCGTCGACGCCCTGCCAGCTCGGGGCGAGCAGCATCTCGTCGATCCCGTCGCGATAGAGTTCGAGCACGCCGACGAGGACGTCCTGCTTGCCGGGAAAGAAATGATAGAGGCTGCCCGAATGGACCTGGCTGCGCGACAGGATGTCGGAGACCGAGGTCGAAAGATAGCCCTTCTCCCAGAAGAGCTCCATCGCCGTCATCAGGATCCGGTGACGCGTGTCGGCGGCATTCATTCGAGCCTCCAATCTTCTTGATTGATCGTTCAACCAAGCGAAAAAGTCAAGAGGCTTGGCAAGCGCCCGCCAAGTCCCGATATGCGCGGCATGTGCGTCGTCGCCCTTGCCCGGAATGCCCATCCCGACTGGCCGCTGATTCTGGTCGGCAACCGCGACGAGTTTCACGCGCGCCCGGCGGCAGCGCTCGCCGAATGGACCGACGGCAGCGGCATCGTGGCCGGCCGCGACCTGCAGGCGGGCGGAACGTGGCTGGGCGTCCACCGGCCAAGCGGCCGGGTCGTCGTCGTCACCAATGTACGCGGCGCGATGCCCGATCCGGCAAAGGAGTCGCGCGGCCAGCTGGTTCTGGACATGCTTCGCGGCGAAGGCCGCTTTGCGAATCCGCGCGAGACCGATCTCGATCGCTTCAACGCTTTCAACCTGTTCGCGGTCGACGGTGTCGCGCGGCTGCTGACCAACCGGCCGCAGCCGCTGATCGCGTCGCTGGGCGACGGCGTGCATGCGCTTGCCAACGAACCGGTCGATCAGCCCTGTCCGCGCGCGGAACGGCTGCGTGCGGCGCTGGCTGCTCTCGTGGAAGCGGAAGCAGACCCCGAAGGGTTGCTCGACACGCTCACCGCGGAAAGCGACCCGGCGCTGTTCCTGCTTGGCGATGTTTACGGCACGCGTGCCTCTACGCTGGTCGCGATCTCGGCGACAGGCGACGTGCATATGGTCGAACGCCGATACGAAGCGGGCGGCCGTCCCGCCGGAACGACCGCCCTGAATTTCCGTATCGGCTGACGCCCGGCGCTTATTTCGGCGCGAGCACCATCAGCATCTGGCGGCCTTCGGTACGCGGATGGGCTTCAACCTTCGCGATCTCCGCCGTCATTTCCGCAACGCGCTGAAGCACATTGAGGCCGAGCTGCGTGTGGCTCATCTCGCGGCCGCGGAAGCGCATGGTCATCTTGACCTTGTCGCCTTCGCCGAGGAAGTCGAAGACCTTCTTCATCTTCACGTCGAAATCATGATCGTCGATATTCGGACGCATCTTGATCTCTTTGATTTCCTGGGTCTTCTGGCTCTTGCGCGCCAGGTTCGCCTTTTTCTGGGCTTCGTATTTGAACTTGCCCACGTCGAGGAACTTGCACACCGGCGGATCGGCGTTCGGAGAGACCTCGACCAGGTCGAGCCCCACTTCGGCCGCCTGTTCGATCGCTTCGGCAGTCAGCATCACGCCCAGATTTTCGCCTTCCTCATCGATCACGCGGACCTTCGGGGAGGCGATGAATTCATTGTATCTAGGGCCGTTCTTGGGCGGCAGCGGCGCCATCGAGCGGCGGGTCATGGGCGGTGGTATAGCTGTATCTCCTGATCGTTCAAACAAGGCGCGCGGCATCGACGCCATAGACGCGCTTGATGCTCATATAGTGAACGCGACCGCGCCGTAAAGGCTGCGCGTGGCAGAAACATGACGCTTTTCGCCGCGCTGTGGCGGTTATGCCACTACCACTTCGTCGGCGCGGGATCGACGACGCGGAAGCCCCCTGCCCCGACCTCGCTCACCTCGAGCGCGCGCACCGCGATCCCGCGATTGTTGAAACGGAAGATGCCGTCGATGCCGCCGAAGCCGTCCTCCGCCAGCAAACGCCCGGCAGGAAAGGTCGTGCCGGGCTTCCACTCGCGCGCGATACGCACCGTCAGCAGCACCGAATCATAGCCAAGGCTGGCAAGGCGATACGGCGACTTGCCGAAGCGGGTCCGGTATTTGGCTGCAAGCTGACCATAGAGGCCGTCCGAAACGCTGGCGAACCAGGACCCGCGCATCGCCGCGTTGCCGCCGAGGGTCGCGTCGGTATTCCACAGCTCGGTGCCGAGTATCTGCCGGTTGCCGGTACCCTTGATCACCGGCACCGCGCGGACCGCATTGCCGCCCGAGTCCGCGATCAGCACCGCGTCCATCGCGCCGGCATTGGCGAGACGGCGGGCCGCTCCGGTAAGAGCGGTCGCGCTGCGATCATAGCTTTCGACCGCGACAAGCGTGCCGCCCGCAGCGGTTACCGCCGTGCGGAATGCCGCACTCGAGCGGTCGCCATAGACGGTCTTGGGAACGAGCGCGCCGAAGCGCTGATGTCCCTTGGCGCGCGCGAAGGCCACGACGCGCTCGACCGACTGGCCGGGGACGAAGCCCATGATGAAGACACCGTTGCCGGCAACGCTGCTGTCGTTCGAGAAGCTGAGGACCGGCACCTTCGCCTCGCGGGCGATCGGTGCGACCGCAGCGACATCCTCGCTGAGCAGCGGCCCGAGAATGAGCTTGTTGCCATCGGCCACCGCCTGCCGCGCCGCCGCAGCGGCCCCGAGCGCGGTGTCATAGGTCGTGATACGCACCTTTTCGGTCCGCGAATCGAGCAGCGCCATCGTCGTGGCGTTCGCGATCGCCATGCCGACGTCGGCGTTGGGGCCCGTCTGGGGCACGAGCAAGGCAACGCGGTGGCGATCGGTATCGGTCGGGAGACCAGGGCCTACATTGTCGGTCGTATCGGTCGGCGGCGGCGGCGTTGCCGGGCCGCTCGCCTTGGGCACCATCTGGCACGCGGCAAGCAGGCCCCCGAGGGCCAGCGTCGCCATCCCGCGCAGCATTCGGCGCCGCGACGACGCATTCGCTTGGCGCTCGGCAGCAGTTTCTGCCATTTTCGGCTTCATGCCGGATTCGACCATCTCAAAATCTCCCTTACCCGGTCTCTATATCGTCGCGACGCCCATCGGCAACCTCGGCGACATCAGTGCCCGGGCTGCCGCAACGCTCGCCTCCGCCGATATAATCGCGGCAGAGGACACGCGCGTGACCGCAAAGCTGCTGTCGCATCTGGGCTTGCGTGTTCCGATGACCCCCTATCACGACCATAGCGACGAACGCACCCGCGCGACTCTGGTTGCGCGAATGGCCGATGAAGTTGTCGTTTTGGTGTCGGATGCGGGCACACCGCTGATTTCCGACCCGGGATACAAGCTGGTGCGCGATGCGCGGGCCGCCGGCCGCCATGTCGCCACCCTGCCCGGCCCGTGCGCCGCGATCGCGGCAATCACGCTCTCGGGGTTGCCCAGCGACCGCTTCCTGTTCGCGGGCTTCCTGCCGAACAAGGCGAAGGCGCGTGCCGATACGATCGCCGAGTTCGCCGGATTGCGTGCGACATTGGTCTTTTATGAAAGCGGTCCCCGCCTTTCGGCTGCCCTCGGCGCGCTGGCCGACGGCCTTGGCAACCGCGAGGTTGCGGTCGCGCGCGAGATCAGCAAATTGTACGAGGAATGCGTGACCGGGACGCTGAGCGAGCTCTCGACGCGCTACGCCGATGCACCGCCCAAGGGCGAGATCGTCATCGTCGTCGCCCCTCCCGGCGAACAGCTTCCGGACGAGGCCGACGAGGCCACCGTTGATGCCGCGCTTCGCACCGCGATGGCCGACAAGCCCGTCGCGCAGGCCGCGAAGGCCGTCGCGAAGCAATATGGCCTCGACCGGCACGAGGTCTATGCCCGCGCGCTCGCGTTGAAAGCGCAGGATTGAGCCGCGCCGCCGCCGAAGCGCGCGGACGCAAGGCCGAACGGCGCGCGGCATGGTGGCTGCGCCTGCATGGCTGGCGCATCCTGGGGCAGCGGCAGCGCGTTGCGGCAGGCGAAGTCGATCTGGTTGCGCGGCGTGGCAGGACGCTCGCCTTTATCGAGGTGAAATGGCGCGACCGCCCCGAAGACCTCGACCTCGCGATCGACGCATGGCGCCTGCGCCGGGTCGCCGCTGCGGCAGAAATGCTCGCTCCGCGCTTTGCGCGGCCCACCGATGATATCCGCATCGACGTGATGCTGCTTGCGCCGGGGCGTTTGCCTCGCCATCTGGTCCACGTCTGGCAGCCATGACGGCGCCCAAGGAGAAGATCATGACCCTGCGTGCAGCCGTGCAAATGGACCCGATGGACGGGATCAATATCAATGGCGACAGCAGCTTCCACCTGATCCTGAAGGCGCTCGAACGCGGCTACGAACTCTATCACTACGACGTCCGCGGCCTGACGTGGGAGGCCGGGCGGCTGACCACCAGGGCGCACCGCATCATCGAGGCGAAACGCGAGGCGGGCGATCACTACAGGTTCGGCGACGCGGTCACGCTCGACCTCGGCCGCGACATCGACGTCGTGCTGATGCGGCAGGATCCGCCGTTCGATCTCGGCTATCTGACCGGCACCTGGCTGCTCGAGCGGCTCGCGGGCCAGACGCTCGTCGTCAACGATCCGGTATCGGTGCGCAATGCGCCCGAAAAGGTCTTCGTGCTCGACTTCCCCGAGTTCATGCCGCCGACGATGGTGACGCGCGATCTCGACGCGGTGAAGGATTTCCAGAGCCGCCACGGCGCCGTCGTGATCAAGCCGCTCCACGGCAACGGCGGCAAGGCGGTGTTCCGCATCGACGCCGACGGCAGCAACCTCGGCGCGCTGGTCGAGCTTTTCGGACAAGTGTGGCCCGAACCCTTCATGGTCCAGCAGTTCCTGCCGAGCGTCAGCAAGGGCGACAAGCGCATCGTCCTTGTCGACGGTGAGGTCGCGGGCGCGATCAACCGCAAGCCCGGCGAAGGGGAGTTCCGCTCGAACCTCGCGGTCGGCGGCTATGCAGAGGCGACCGAACTGACCCCGCGCGAGCAGGAGATTTGCGACATCCTCGGCCCCGCGCTCAAGGAACGCGGCCTGCTGTTCGTCGGCATCGATGTGATCGGGGGCGAATGGCTGACCGAGATCAACGTCACCTCACCGACCGGAATCGTCGCGATCGATCGCTTCAACAACAGCGACACCGCAGGCATGATCTGGGACGCGATCCTGCGACGCATCGGATAAGGCGCTCGCTGCGTTTCCTGTCCCATGACCGACTTCATTCTCGATCTGATCCAGGGCTGGGGCTATCTCGGCATCTTCGTGCTGATGTTCCTCGAGAATGTCTTTCCGCCGATCCCGTCCGAGGTGATCATGGGGCTCGGCGGTATCGCCGTCTCGCAGGGGCGCTTCGATTTCTGGACCCTGATCGCGGTTGCCGTTGCGGGTACGACCGCGGGTAATTGGGTCTGGTACGCGATCGGGCGCTGGATCGGCTACGAGCGGTTGAAGCCCTTTATCGATCGCCATGGCCGCTGGCTGACGCTCGACTGGGCCGAGGTCGAGCGGCTGCATGCCTTCTTCGTGAAATACGGCCCCGCGATCGTGTTCGCGGCGCGCTTCATGCCCGTGGCGCGGACGATGGTGTCGCTGCCGGCGGGCATGGTGCGGATGAATCAGGCGAAGTTCCTGCTCTGGACCGCAGCGGGTTCGACGATCTGGATCGCCGCGCTGGCCGGTGCGGGGAGCTGGTTCGGGAGCCGTTTCGCCAATCTCGACGCCTTCGTCGGACCCGTTGCACTGATCGCGATCGGGTCGCTGGTGCTGATCTATATCTGGCGCGTGTTTACGTGGAAGCCGAGCGACTAGGCGCGCGGGTGCGCGCTGCGATAGATGTCCAGAAGATGCGCAGCGTCGACCGCGGTGTAGACCTGGGTTGAGGCAAGGCTCGCGTGGCCGAGCAGTTCCTGCAGGCTGCGAAGGTCGGCGCCGCCCGCAAGCAAATGCGTCGCGAAGCTATGACGTAGCGCATGCGGCGTCGTGCGTTCGGGCAGGCCCAGCGCACGCCGCGCGGAACGGACGCTGGCGCGGACGACGCCGGGCTGGAGCAGCCCGCCTCGGGCGCCAAGGAAGAGCGGCGTTTCCTTGGCGATCGGCCACGGACACGCTTCGACATAGCGCGCCACTGCTGAAGCAACGGCAGGCAGGATCGGGACGATACGCGTCTTGTTCCGCTTGCCGGTAACGCGCAGCGTGTCGCCGAGCGGTAGCGCTGCGCCGGTGAGCCCCAGCGCCTCGCCGATGCGAAGACCGGCGCCATAGAGCAGCAGCAGCAGCGCGAAATCGCGCGCACCGACCCAGCCTTCGCGGGCATTGTCCTCGACATCCTGTGCCAGTTGGAGCGCCTCGGCGGGCGCAACGGGGCGCGGCAACCCTTTCTTGACCCGCGGCCCGCGCATCTGCGGCACGCTCGCGTTCGATCCGCCAACGAAGCGCAGGAAGGTCCGCAGCGCCGACAGTTCACGCGCCGCCGAAGCGTTGCCCAATCCTTCGGCGCGACGGTCGGCAAGATAGGAGCGCAGGTCGTTGGGGGTCAGCGATTTCAGCAACCGCGCATCGATCGCACCTCCACGATGATGCGACAGGAAGGCGCAGAAACGCTCGGCGGTCGCGATATAGGCGCGGCGCGTATGCTCCGACCGGCGCTTCTCGTGCGCCAGATGAGCATCCCAGTCGCGGATCAATCCGTCAGCCAACATCCATTCCGTACCTCTAATCCCGTTCGTGTCGAGCGAAGTCGAGACACCCCGAAAGCAGGCGCGAGTCCGAGGGGCATCTCGACTTCGCTCGATGCGAACGGGGTTGAGGAGAGTTAGTGGGTTTTGACCACCTCGGAAAGGATCGAGTCGAGCAGCAATATGCCGTCGTCGGTCACCGCGAGCCGGTTACCACTTTGCACCAGCAATCCCTGCCCCGACAGCCGTTCGACCGCGCCATCATCGACGAAAGCTTCTCGCCCCAGCCCGCTGCGCGCCTCGATACGCGCCAGATCGATGCCTTCGGTGAGCCGCAGCCCCATCAGCATCGCTTCGGTCGCGCGTTCGTGCGCAGGAAGATCGGTTTCGACCTTCAGCCCGTGCCCGTTACGCCCGACCGCAGCGATGAAATTCTCGGGCTTTTTGTGCCGCTCGGTCGCCTGCATCAGGCGGCGGCCGTGGGCGCCGGGCCCAATCCCCGCATAGTCGCCGTAGCGCCAGTAGCTCAGATTGTGCCGGCTCTCGTCGCCCGGCCGCGCATGGTTCGACACCTCGTAGCGAGGCAGCCCGGCGCTGCGCGTGATTGCCTGCGTCGCGTCGAACAGGTCCGCGGCGGTATCGCCATCGGGAATGACGAGATCGCCCTTCGCAGCAAGCGTCGCGAAACGCGTGCCGGGCTCGATGGTGAGCTGATAGAGCGAGAGGTGCCCGGTTCCGAACGCCAGCGCGTCACTCAGCTCGGTCTCCCATTGCTCAAGCGTCTGTCCCGGCCGCGCATAGATCAGATCGAAACTGACGCGCGCGAAATACTCCTGCGCCGCCGCAATCGCGCGCCGCGCCTCGTCGCCACTGTGCGCGCGGCCGAGGAAGTGCAGGATTTGAGCGTCGAAGCTCTGGACGCCGATCGACACGCGATTGACCCCGGCCGATGCAAGCGCTGCAAAGTTGGCGACTTCGACCGAATTGGGGTTCGCCTCGAGCGTGATCTCGCAATCGCTCGCGAGGCCCCACGCATCGTCCGCCGCCGCGATCACCGCCGCGACGGTCTCGGGCGGCATCAGGCTGGGCGTGCCGCCGCCGAAGAAAATCGACGACACCGGACGGTCCGCCAGCAGCGCCGCCTCATGGCGAAGATCGGCGAGCAACGCGGCACGCCACGCCGCCTGATCGACGCTCTCGCGCACATGGCTGTTGAAGTCGCAATAGGGGCATTTGCTGACGCAGAACGGCCAATGGACATAAAGGGCGAGCGGTTCGGCCATGCGCGGCGATATAGTCACTTTTCAGCGATTGTCTGCATGGCTAGGCTCGCTTCGGAGGCTCGCCATGGATATCGCCAATCAGGATTTCATCCAGCTGGTCAAACGCACGCGCGAGAAATTCGGCGTCAGCATCGACGGCGCGCATGACCTGATCTTTGCCGACGAGGAAATGCGCAGGCTCATTGCTCGCCGGATCAACCATGATCCCGAGTGCCAGAAACAGGCACTGCGCGACATGCGCGACAAAGGCGATAGTTCGCGCTTCGTCGAGATCGAAGGCAAAATCAGGTTTCGCGCCTGACGATTCGAGCGCTTAGAACGCGCCCGCCACCAGCTTGGCAAACGCATCGGCCCGGTGGCTGATCGCATGCTTCTCGGCCGGGTCGATTTCCGCGAAAGTCACTGTGTTACCGGCCGGAACAAATACCGGATCATAGCCGAAACCCATCGTCCCGCGCGGCGGCCAGGTCAGGCTGCCCTCGGCCTTGCCCTCGAACACCTCGGCATGGCCGTCGGGCCACGCCAATGCGAGGGTGCAGACGAAGCGTGCGCTGCGGTCGACAGAGGGGCCTTGCTCGGCGAGCAGTCCCTCGACCTTTCCCATCGCCATATACCAGTCGCGGCCTTCTTCGCCCTCGAACCACTGCCGCTCGGCCCAGTCGGCGGTGTAGACGCCGGGACGGCCGCCAAGCGCCGTGACTTCGAGCCCGCTGTCATCGGCGAGCGCCGGCAGGCCGGCGGCCGAAGCGCTCGCATGCGCCTTCAGCAACGCATTTTCGACGAAGGTCGTCCCCGTCTCCTCGGGCTCGGGCAGGCCAAGGTCGCCCGCCGACACGGGCTCGATCCCATAGGGTTCGAGCAGCGCGCGGATTTCGCGCACCTTGCCCGCATTATGGCTCGCGATGACGAGCTTGCCGGGGGCGAGCTTGCGCGTCACCTCAGCGGCCCACCGCCTTCGCCTGCGCCGCGAAGATGTCGGTGCAGCCGATGCGCGCGAGACGGAGCAGGCGCAGCAGTCCTTCCTCGTCATAGGTCGCACCCTCGGCGCTCGCCTGCACTTCGACGATCTGGCCCTTGCCTGTCAGCACGAAATTGCCGTCCGCCTCGGCGACCGAATCCTCGTCATAATCGAGGTCGAGCACCGGCGTGCCTTTGTAGATGCCGCACGAGATCGCGGCGACGCTGTCCTCGATCGGATCGGCCGTGAGCGCACCCGACGCGATCAGCTTGTCGACCGCGAGGCGCAGCGCGACCCACGCACCGCTGATCGACGCGGTGCGCGTGCCGCCGTCGGCCTGGATCACGTCGCAGTCGATGACGATCTGGCGCTCGCCAAGCTTCGCCATGTCGACGACGGCGCGCAAGCTGCGGCCGATAAGCCGCTGGATTTCCTGTGTGCGGCCTGACTGTTTGCCCTTCGCCGCCTCGCGGCTGCCGCGGGTGTGCGTCGCGCGGGGCAGCATGCCATATTCGGCCGTCACCCAGCCCTGACCCTTGCCGCGCAGGAAGGGCGGCACCTTTTCCTCGACGCTGGCGGTCACCAGCACCTTGGTGTTGCCGAAGCTGACGAGGACGCTGCCCTCGGCATGGATGGTGAAATTGGTTTCGATGCCGATCGACCGCATCTGGTCGGGGGCGCGGCCGGAGGGGCGCATGGTTCATTCTCCTGTGGCTGTATGCAGGCGCGCTTAGCGAGGCGACGAATGATTGGCCAGAAAAAGCTCTGGCGCGTCGATGTCGGTCTTCTAAACTCGATTCATGCGCGCCAGTTCGATCATCACGGTGGTTACCGCCCTCTTCGTCTCCATCGGAGTAACCTTGGCAAGCAGCTTGACGGCCGGCAGCGGCACAAACAACCTCAATGACTTCGATACGATCTATTATGTCCGCAACGTCGAACATGGCCAATTGTCGGTGTTCGGCGATTGCCCATTGGGCCGCGAGATCGCCATCGAGCGCACCGGCAAGGTCCGGATCAGTTGGTATGCCCAGCAACCGGAGCATCACGGATGCATGCGTGCCATCGACTTGGCCGGCAGTGACGATGATGAAAAGCAATGGGAAGAGCCGGTTATTGCACGTGCCGAGATCATGCTTGGGAAAGCTGATCTGCGCCTATTGCTGGACCGGCTGAACAGATTGCGATGGGAAACCGATTGGCAGGAGCCGAAGAACATGAGTCTTTCGTTCACGACCGACTGCGAACAGAGAACAAACTCCTTCTCCGATCGAGTTTTGGCCGTGGCAAAACCAGGGCCGGAAGTTGCCAATCTTTGGGTGTATGGCGAAGAAGTGCGCTCATTTGGCGACGCCAAGTGCACGGCGAATGAGACCGCCAATGCTGCCATACTCGATGCATCAGTCGCGCCGTTCGTCTCGCTTCTGCCGGCGCGATATCATCTGCGCCCCGCCGTGGCAGAACGGCTTTATCGCAATCCCTGAAGCTAATTATTCAAGCGCATACGGAAGAAATCGAGGATTTCGTCGCGCGCCTGCCGTGTCGGCTGGCCTTCCTCGTCGATCAGGTGGAGCGTCACCACGCTGTGCGGGTTCTTCATCGGGCTGTCGGGGTTCGCATGCTCGTCGGCGAGAACGCGGCCGATGAAGCGGTCTCCAAGGGCATTTTCATAGGCCTCGAAACGCGCCGCCTTGCAGAATTTGTCGCCCTCGAAGCGATAGGCGAGAACGGTCAGGTCTTCGGCCTCCATCCGCGCCTTCACCGCTGCCAGTTCGTCGGGCGCGATGTGCATGCCGGCCGGATCGTTGATCGGCAGCGATGGCTGCGACAGCACCGGCGCGAGCACCGCGGGTTCGAGCATCATCGACAGCGCGAAATTTCCGGTGAAGCACATGCCGATCGCGCCGACGCCCTTGCCGCCGCATTCCTGATGCGCGAGCGCCGCGAGCGCGCGGAGCCACCGGACCGCGGGTGAGCTTTCATTGGCCTGAAAGGCGCGGAACTGGCGGCTGATGCATCCGCCGATCATCGTGAACAACGCGCCGGGCATACGCGGCACCGCTCCGTCCTTGCCGAAGATATGCGGCATGTAGACGGTGAAGCCCGCGTCGCGGACCCAGCGGGCGAAGCGCGCAACATGCGGGCTGATGCCCGGCATTTCGGTCATCACGATGACGGCGGGGCCGCTGCCCGTCACATAGACGAGCCGGTCGTGGCCGAGCAGGCTGATATGGCGATGCTCGAAATCGTCGAGCGGGTCGTCGACGTTGAGTGGTCGGTCGGTCATGCTTATCTCCCCGGGGATGGAGATTAGGCAGAAGTTCGGCCAATTGGCATCCTCTTTTCGTCATCCCCGCGAGGGCGGGAATCCAGCTTCTTCACTGCACTTTCCCGAAAGCTGGATCCCCGCCTTCGCGGGGATGACGATTTAGCGAACGCTTGCCCCTTCCCCTCCCCGTCCCTAAATCCTTCGCATGACCACCCTGCCGATCACCGAACTGACGACACGCGCGCGCGATGTGTTCCGGCTGGTCGTCGACGCCTATCTGGAGACCGGGCAGCCGGTCGGGTCGCGCACGCTCTCGAAGCTGGCGACGCTGAACCTGTCGCCCGCATCGATCCGCAACGTCATGCAGGACCTCGAAGAATTCGGCCTGCTCGCCAGCCCGCACACCAGCGCGGGCCGTCTGCCGACCGAACAGGGGCTGCGCCTGTTCGTCGATGGCATGATGCAGGTTGCCGAGCCGAGTGCCGAGGATCGCGCACAGATCGAGGCGAGCCTTGTCGAAGGCGGCCCGATCGAAAGCGCGCTTGCGCAGGCGACCGCCGCGCTGTCAGGCCTGTCGGCGTGCGCGGGCCTCGTCCTCGTTCCCAAGCATGAGCGGGTCCTGAAACAGCTCGCCTTCGTGCCGTTGTCGGCGAACCAGTCGCTCGTCGTGCTCGTCGCGGGCGACGGGACGGTCGAGAACCGCGTGATCGAGATTCCGCCGGGGCTAAACCCGTCGGCGCTGGTCGAAGCGGGCAATTACATCTCCGCGACGTTGTCGGGCCTGACGCTCACCGAAGCGATGGCGCGCGTCCGCCGTGAGATCGAGGCCGAGCGGATCGCGATCGACCGCGCGGCGCAGGACCTCGTCAGCCGCGGGCTCGCAGTCTGGTCGTCCGACGGTGCCGACCGGCCGGTGCTGATCGTGCGCGGACAGGCCAATCTGCTCGACGAGAGCGCGGTCGGCGATCTCGACCGTGTGCGCCAGCTGCTCGACGAGCTCGAAACCAAGCAGGAAATCGCCGGGCTGCTCGACAGCGCGCGCGAAGGCACCGCGACCCGCATTTTCATCGGCTCGGAGAATAAATTATTCTCGCTTTCGGGCTCGTCCGTGATAGCGGCGCCCTATCGCGGATCGGACGGGCGCGTCGTCGGCGTGGTCGGGGTGATCGGCCCCACGCGCTTGAACTATGCCCGGATCGTTCCCATGGTGGATTTCACCGCACAATCGCTCTCAAGACTGATACGATAGGTTTATGACGAATATCGAAAATGACACGCCCGTCGACGACGGCGCGACCGAAGAAGCGGCCGCGGCCGTAGCCACCGAAGCGCAGGACGAGACGGCGAAGCTCGCCGAGCAGATCGCTGCGCTGCAACAGGACCTGCTCTATGCGCGCGCCGAGACGCAGAATGTCACGCGCCGCAAGGACAAGGAAATCGCCGACGCGCACGCCTATGCGTCGACCAAATTCGCACGCGATATCCTGTCGGTTGCCGACAATCTCGGCCGCGCGCTCGCCGCGCTGACCGCCGAGCAGCGCGAGGACGCGGCGATCAAGCCGCTGATCACCGGACTCGAAGCGACCGAGCGCGAACTGCTGAGCGTGTTCGAACGCAACGGCATCACCCGCATCGCCGCGATCGGCCTGCCGCTCGACCCGAACCAGCATCAGGCGATGCTCGAAATCCCGAGCGACAAGGCACCCGGCACGATCGTGCAGGAAATGCAGGCGGGTTACATGATGAAGGACCGCCTGCTGCGCCCCGCGATGGTGGGCGTGGCGAAGAAAGCGGACTGACACAGTCGTGAGCCCCGGCGAAAGCCGGGGTCCATACTCATCCGATCAAATCTGGTTTTGAGAAGCTTTGGGCCCCGGCTTTCGCCGGGGTTCACGGAGAGCGTCAGGCGGCTTTGCGCAGCTTCGCCAATTTCTTCAGCACCATCTCGCGCTTCAGCCGCGACAGATGGTCGATGAAGAGGATGCCCTCCAGATGGTCGTGCTCGTGCTGGATGCACGTCGCCATCAGGCCGGTCATGCGTTCCTTGTGGTGCTTGCCGTCCTCGTCCTGCCAGTCGACGGTGACCTCGGCGGGGCGCGTCACTTCGGCATATTGCTCGGGGACCGACAGGCAGCCCTCCTGATAGACGCTATGCTCCTCGCTCTCGTCGGAGAAGACGGGGTTGATGAAGACGCGCGGTTCGCGGATCAGCGCCTTGCCCTCTTCATCCTCGGGATCGGGTTCCTGCAGGTCGATGACGAGAATGCGCTTCGGCACCCCGACCTGGATCGCGGCAAGCCCGATGCCGGGCGCGTCGTACATCGTCTCGAACATGTCGGCGACCAGCGTCTTCAGCTCGGCGTCGAAGGTCTCGACGGGCTTCGAAATGACGCGCAGCCGGGGATCCGGGGTCTCTATGATAGGTAGGATGGCCATGGGTGCGAGGTATGATCGCCGGCGCGTCGGGTCAAGAGGTGCGTCGACGCCCCACGCTCACATGTTGGGTCCGCAATGTGCCAAATGCAGTTCCCCCGTCTCAAGACTATAGGTCCCGAACGCCAGATTATACTCCCGATCATCCGTATCAGCTGCACCCGGCGGGTAATCCGCATAACTGCCTCGCCCGCTTCCGAACTCCTCGAAATTCGCCTGTCGCAAATCAATTTCTACAATGGATCGATCATATCCGGTCGGTTTCGGCATCAATCCTTTTCTGACCGATTTTTCGCTTTTGTCGGAAGAAAATTGGAGCTGGTAGTAATAGCGGCGTTCCCAATCAGCCAATTTGCCAATGCAAGGTTTTTGACGAAGCGCGGTTTCAACCCGATCCATTTCCGCCTCGGTCGGCTTCAATTCCGGCATCGAGCAAGCAGCCAAAATCAAGGCGGCAGAAAAGGCTAGCCTGTTCAACCTACCGGCCGCCTCGCTCTAAGCGCTTGGGCCAGCGTCCCCTCATCCAGATAGTCGAGTTCGCCGCCGACCGGCAAACCATGCGCGAGTTGCGTCAGGCGTACCGGATAACCCTCCAGCCGTTCCGCCAGATAATGCGCGGTCGTCTGCCCCTCCAGCGTCGCGTTCATCGCCAGCACGACCTCGTCAATCCCGCCCGCGGCAACGCGTGCCACCAAAGCATCGACGCTGAGGTCCTGCGGGCGGACACCCTCCAGCGCCGAGAGCCGGCCACCGAGGACATGGTATTTTCCGGGAAAGAGCCGCGACTTGTCGAGCGCCCAGAGGTCCGAAACCTCCTCGACGACGCACAGGCTGCGGTCGTCGCGGCGCGGGTCTGCGCAGATCGCGCACGGATCGCTGGTATCGATATTGCCGCAGATGCCGCACGTCACCAGCCGTTCGGACACCGTCTGGAGCGCCGCAAGGAGCGGCGCGAAGCTGCTCTCGCGCTTCTTCATCAGGTGCAGCACGGCGCGCCGCGCCGAGCGTGGGCCGAGCCCCGGCAGGCGGGCGAGTTGCTGGACGAGCGCTTCAATCTCTTGCGATGCCATGACGGTGGTCTTAAGCGGCGCGCTGGAAATAACAATCACCTCCCCCACCCGTTCGGGCTGAGCTTGTCGAAGCCCCGTCCTTTCTTCGGACGACGGCAAAGGGAAGGACGGCCCTTCGACAGGCTCAGGGCGAACGGAAAAGGACAGGCACGCTCTTGCGCATCGCCTTCATGGGAACGCCGCCCTTTGCGGTACCGACGCTCGCCGCACTTCATGCGGCGGGGCACGAGATCGTGGCCGTCTATACGCAGCCGCCGCGCCCCGCGCAGCGCGGCAAGAAACTGCAGCAGAGCGCGGTGCATGTCTGGGCGGAGGAACATGGCCTGTCCGTCCGCACGCCGAAGAGCCTGCGAAACGAGGAAGCGCAGGTCGAGTTTGCCGCGCTCGACCTCGATATCGCGGTGGTCGCAGCCTATGGCCTGATCCTGCCGCAGGCGATCCTGAACGCCCCGCGCGAGGGCTGCCTCAACGTCCACGGCTCGGTTCTGCCGCGCTGGCGCGGCGCGGCGCCGGTGCAGCGCGCGATCCTGGCGGGCGATGCCGAGACGGGCGTCACGATCATGCAGATGGACGTCGGGCTCGACACCGGCGCGATGCGGTTGGTCGAAGCGACTCCGGTCGCGAGCAAGACCGCGGGAATGCTCACCGACGAACTCGCCGAGATGGGCGCGCTGATGATCGTCAAGGTGCTGAGCGACCTCCACGCGTTCCAGCCCGAAGCGCAGCCCGACGAAGGCGTCACCTATGCCGCCAAGATCGACAAGAGTGAGGCGCGGCTCGATTTCCTGACCAGTGCGGTGCAGGTCGAGCGACAGGTGCGCGCATTCAATCCGATGCCGGGGGCGTTCTTCGAACTGGATGGCGAGCGATACAAGATGTTGGCGGCCGAGGTCGTGCATCCGGCCGAGACCGTCGCGGGCGCCGCACCGGGCGTCACGCTCGACGACGCGCTGACGATCGCCTGCAACCCCGGCGCGATCCGCGCGACGCGCGTGCAGCGGGCAGGAAAACCCGCGATGGATGCTGCCGAACTGCTGCGCGGGCGCCCGATTGCCAAGGGCACGCGGCTCGCATGACGCGCTTTGCCCTCACCATCGAATATGACGGCCGCCCCTATATGGGCTGGCAGCGGCAGGCGCACGGCCCCAGCGTCCAGCAGACGATCGAGGAAGCGATCCACCGCTTCACCGCCGAGGAGGTACAGGTGTTCAGCGCGGGGCGGACCGACGCGGGAGTCCATGCGATCGCGATGCGCGCTCATGTCGACATCGAAAAGCCGCTGACCCCGTTCAAGCTGACCGAAGCGCTCAACGCCCAGCTTCGTCCTGCGCCGGTCGCGGTGGTCGGATGCGAAATCGTTCCCGACGACTGGCACGCGCGCTTCGCGTGTATCGGACGCAGCTATGAGTATCGCATCGTCAACCGCCGCGCCCCGCTGACGTGGGACAAAGGCCTGTCGTGGCAGGTTCCACAGCCGCTCGATGCCGGTGCGATGCACGCCGCCGCGCAGCAGTTGATCGGGATGCACGATTTCACGACCTTCCGCTCGGCGCATTGCCAGTCGCAAAGTCCGGTGAAGACGCTCGACAAGCTGTCGGTCAGCCGCCACGGCGACGAGCTGATCGTCGAGGCGGCAGCACGCAGCTTCCTCCACCATCAGGTGCGATCGATGGTCGGGTGTCTAGCGCTGGTGGGCTATGGCAAATGGTCCGCGCGCGATCTGAAAGCGGCGCTCGATGCGGCCGACCGGCAGGCGCTGGGTCTCAATGCGCCCCCCGACGGGCTCTATTTCGTCAGCGCGACCTACCCCTGAAACCTAAGCCTGAATCGAAAAGGGCGGCCCCGCGGGACCGCCCTTTCGTGTTTCGTCCGGAACGAAGGCTCAGACGGCCTTTTCCAGATAATATTTCGGCGCATGCTCGTTGAGGATCTGGAGGATCTTCGCCTGCGCGGTCTTTTCGTCGCTCTCTTCCATCGCGCCCAGTTCGCGCGCGAGGCGGCTCGAGGCGGCTTCGAAGATCTGGCGCTCCGAATAGCTCTGCTCGGGCTGATCGTCGGCGCGGAACAGGTCGCGGGTCACTTCGGCGATCGACACGAGGTCGCCCGAATTGATCTTGGCTTCATATTCCTGCGCGCGGCGCGACCACATGGTGCGCTTGACCTTCGGCTTGGTGGTCAGGACCTGAAGCGCTTCCTTCAGCGTCTTGTCCGACGACAGCTTGCGCATGCCGACGCCTTCGGCCTTGTTCGTGGGAACGCGAAGCGTCATCTTTTCCTTTTCGAAGCGCAGAACATAAAGTTCCAGCTGCATCCCGGCGATTTCGGACTTTTGAAGCTCGATGACGCGCCCCACGCCATGCTTCGGATAAACGACATAATCACCAACTTCGAACAAGAGCGTTGCAGACATGCAAATTCCTTTCCTGACCTTGTCAGTGAACCGGGAAGCGCAAAAAGCCGGGTGCATCCTGCCCTTGTGAAAAGGTGGATCGGCGATTTTGGGCGGCGCTAGCCAGTCAGAGTGACAAGGGATATGGCTCCATAGGAACGCCGGAGAGACCCTCTGCCCGTGGCAGGAAGAGGCAAACTGTCGGCGTGTTGATATTTATTATAACAGATTCGCAACAAAATTGCCACCCCCGCGCGGAAATGCGTGGGGTCGGCACCTTGACGGCTCATCAAGCCCGTTTCAGGTTGCAACGAAATCTCAGATAGGGAGCGGTTATGCAGGATCAAGTCTGGTGGGTTACGGGCGCTTCTTCGGGAATCGGCGCCGCGCTTGCACGGGGACTTTCGAGTCGTGGCGCCCGGCTGATCCTGTCGGGGCGTAATGTCGCGGCGCTCGAGGAGGTCGCGAAGGAATGCGGCCCGGGCACGATGATCCTGCCGTTCGAGGCGACCGACTATACTGCACTGCCGACGCTGGTCGACGAGGCCTGGGAGTGGTGCGGGCGGATCGACGGGCTGGTCAACAATGCCGGCATCTCGCAGCGCAGCCTGGCGGTCGATACCGATTTTTCGGTTTACCAGAAGATCGTCGACGTCGACCTGCTCGCCCCGATCGCCCTCACCCAGCAGTTGCTGCCGCGCATGATCGCGGCGGGCGGCGGACAGATTGTCGCGATTTCAAGCGTCGCGGGGATCGCCGGCGTGCCGCTGCGCAGCGCCTATTGCGCCGCCAAACACGGCCTGATCGGCTATCACGACAGCGTCCGCGCCGAGAATGAGCATCTGGGGCTGAAGGTCCTCGTCGTCGCGCCCGGGTCGGTGCAGACGAACGTCAGCCGCAATGCGCTCAACGCCGACGGCAGCACCCGCGGCGAGAGCGACAAGGCGATCGACAACGGTCTGTCGCCCGATTTCGCCGCGAAGCAGATCCTAGATGCGGTGGCCGCGGGAACGCGCGAGCTGGTGGTTGCCGAGGGCGTCGAGGCCGCAATCCCGGCGCTGCGCCGCGGCAATCCCGATGCGTTGTTCGACCAGATGAGCGCGATGGTGCAGGCAGGCTACGCTGCACAGATGAAAGCGCAGCGCTAAAGCACCGGCACAAAGAGAAGGCCCCGCCGGATCGCTCCGGCGGGGCCTTTCTTTTGCCCGCAGGCGGCGCGGATCAGACCGCGCCGTGCGCCAGCGCCGCGAGGAGCAGGATCGCCACGATATTGGTGATCTTGATCATCGGGTTGACCGCCGGACCCGCGGTATCCTTGTACGGATCGCCGACAGTGTCGCCGGTGACCGCGGCTTTATGGGCTTCGCTGCCCTTGCCGCCGTGGTTGCCGTCTTCGATATATTTCTTGGCATTGTCCCATGCGCCGCCGCCCGAGGTCATCGAGATGGCGACGAACAGCCCGCCGACGATCACGCCGAGCAGGAGGGCGCCGAGCGCCTCGAGCGCCGCAGCCGAACCGGCAACGCCGCGGATCACCAGGAACACCACGATCGGCGCGAGCACCGGCAGCAGCGACGGAACGATCATTTCCTTGATCGCCGCCTTGGTGACCAGGTCGACCGTGCGCGCATAGTCGGGCTTGCTCTCATAGGTCATGATGCCCGGGTTGTTCTTGAACTGCTCGCGAACATCCTTGACGACCTCGCCCGCCGCGCGGCCCACCGCGGTCATGCCGAACGCCCCGAACAGATACGGCAGCAGCGCGCCGAGCAGCAGACCGACGATGACGTACGGCGACGACAGCGAGAAGGTCAGCGGTTCGGTCAGCCCGAGCTTCGCCGAATATTCAGTGATGTCAGCCGTATAAGTGCCGAACAGCACCAGTGCCGCGAGACCCGCCGAACCGATCGCATAGCCCTTCGTGACCGCCTTCGTCGTGTTGCCCACTGCGTCGAGCAGATCGGTCTTTTCGCGAACCGAATCATCGAGACCCGCCATTTCGGCAATGCCGCCGGCGTTGTCGGTGACAGGACCATATGCGTCGAGCGCAACGACCATGCCTGCGAGCGCGAGCATTGCGGTCGCCGCAAAGGCGATGCCGACGATGCCGGCGATCTGGAACGCGGCGATAATGCCGGCACAGATCACCAACGTCGGTGCCGCGGTCGATTCAAGGCTGATGGCCAGACCCTGGATGACGTTGGTGCCGTGGCCGGTTTCCGATGCCTTGGCGATCGACCGCACCGGACGATAATTGGTGCCGGTGTAATATTCGGTGATCCAGATGATCAGCCCGGTGATGACAAGCCCGAGCAGCGAGCACAGGAACAGGTCCGTGCCGTTGAAGGTCTGCCCCGTTACATCGGCCTTCATGTCGCCGCCCAGCACATAGCTGGTCGAGAACCAGATCGCCGGGACCGACAGGACCGCGGTCATCAGGAAGCCCTTGTACATCGCGCCCATGACGTTCTTTCCGCCGCCAAGACGGACGAAATAGGTGCCGACAATCGAAGTGATGATGCAGACGCCGCCCATCAGCAGCGGCAGGCTCATCAGCGGGAGCAGCATGTCGCCCGCGCTCTTCATCAGCAGCGCGATCAGCACCATGGTGGCGCCGACGGTGACGACATAGGTTTCGAACAAGTCGGCGGCCATGCCGGCGCAGTCGCCGACGTTGTCACCGACGTTATCGGCGATCACCGCAGGGTTGCGCGGATCATCTTCGGGAATCCCGGCCTCGACCTTGCCGACCAGGTCGGCGCCGACGTCGGCGGCCTTGGTAAAGATACCGCCGCCGAGACGCGCGAAGATCGAGATGAGCGAGGCGCCGAAGGCAAGCGCGACGAGCGCGTCGACCACGGTGCGGTCATCGCCGCCAACGGTATAACCACCGGGGCCGATCAGATACCAGAAGAAGACCGAGATCGCGAGTAGCGCAAGGCCCGCCACCAGCAGGCCGGTGATCGCGCCGGCGCGGAACGCCATGGTGAGGCCTGCCTGCAGCCCGGTCTGCGCAGCGGCCGCGGTGCGGACGTTGGCTTTCACCGAGATGTTCATGCCGACGAAGCCGGCAACACCCGAAAGGACCGCGCCGATGACGAAGCCGATCGCCGAAATCTTGCCGAGGAAGACCCCGACGAGGATTGCGACAACGACGCCGACGATGGCGATGGTGCGATATTGGCGGCCCAGATAGGCCTTCGCGCCTTCCTGGATGGCGGCGGCGATTTCCTGCATTTTCTCATTACCCGCCGATGCACCGAGCACCTGCCGCGAGGTAATGAACCCATAGAGCACGGCCAGCAGGCCACACCCTATCGCGATCAAAACCGGATTCATGCGTGTCTATTCCTTCCCCATGAGAAGGGCGAACGCAGAGATAGCAGTCGAACGTCCGACTTATTGATGCCGGTTCGCTCTCTCCCCTGATGCGACCGCCCCAAATTGGACGCCGCGTTATGGGAAGAAAGAAAGCCAAGGGCAAGCCCGCACTTTCGGCAATTTTCCGGGCTTCCAAGGGTTAATGTGTGAAACCGAGACGCTCGGGCAGCGCGATGCGCTGCGCCTTGTGGACGAGCGTGATTCCCTCGCCTACTCCCGCATGACCGATCATCGTCACCGCGACGCCCGCCGTGGCGGCCGCCGCGCGAATTGCCTCGGCGGCACCGGGATCGGCAGCAAACAGCAACTGGTAATCGTCCCCGGCGGTCGCGGCCGCAAGCCGCGTATCGAGCACATCGGGACGTACCGCGAGCAGCGCCGCCGAAAGCGGCACCGTCTCCATCATCAGCGTGATATCGCAGCCGCTCGCCGATGCCATGCGTTCGGCGTCGATCAGCAGGCCATCGGAGACATCCATCATCGCATGGACATGCGGTGCGACGGCTTGCCCGAAATCGAGCTGCGGCTGCGGACGACGATAGGCGGCGAGACACGTCTCGTTCGGATCGATCTCGCCAAGCCTCATCGCGAGACCCACGCCGGCGTTGCCGATCGTGCCGGTGACCCATATCTGATCGCCCGGCCGGACACCGCTGCGCGCCGGAGCACCAGTCGCGGGAGCCTTACCGATTGCAGTGAGCCCGAACGTCCGCGGCGCGCCGACCGGTATGCCGACGGTATCGCCGCCGAGCAACGCGACCTCATAGCGACGCAGCACTTCGTCCAGGCCGTGCGCGAATGCCGCGTCCCACTCTTCGTCGCCCGTCAGGCTGTAGCCGAGCAACACGCCGGTCGGCACTGCGCCCTTGGCGGCGAGGTCGGACAGGTTCACTGCCACAAGCTTCCATGCCACATCCTGCGGCCGCTCGTCGGGCAGGAAGTGAATGCCCTCGACGATCATATCGTGCGTGAGAACGAGATCGCCGAGCACCGCTGCGTCATCGGCGAGCCCACGCGCGGCAGGGTCGGTGGCGATCTGCCGCAGCCGTTCGATGAAGGCTGCCTCGCCGCTCATCGCTTACTTCCGGACGTCCTTGCCGATCGCATCGAGCAGGCCGTTCGCAAACCCTGCCTCGCGGGCATCGAAAAAGGCCTTCGCGACGTCGACATATTCGCTGACCACTGCGCCTACTGGCACGTCGCTTCGCGCAAGCAGTTCATAGGTGCCAGCACGCAGGATCGCCTTCATCGTGCGATCGAGCCGGTCCATCGTCCAGCCGCTGGCGAGCTTCGCGGTGATCGCCGCATCGACCTCGTCTGCCCGCGCCAGCGCACCCTTCACGATGTCGTCGAAGAAGGGCGTGTCGGCGTCGGCATATTCGGCGTCCTCGATGATCGCGCCGATACGATGCTGGTGAAATTCGTGGATCAACCGGGTGACCGGCGTCCCCTCCATCTCGTGCTGATAGAGCGCCTGTACGGCGGCAAGGCGGGCGGCGGAACGGGATTGGGCGCGTTTGTTCATGGCATTTCTACTTCAGTCTGTTCTGGACGCTGAGCGCGTGCGCGGGAAGCCCCTCGGCCCCCGCAAGGGCGACGGCGGCCGGGCCGATGGCGGCAAGGCTCGCCTCGTCGAGTGCGAGGAAGCTGGTCCGCTTCATGAAATCGGCGACCGACAGCCCGCTCGAAAAGCGCGCGCGGCGTCCGGTGGGAAGGACATGGTTCGGACCCGCGACATAGTCGCCGATCGCTTCCGGGGTCTGGCGGCCGAGGAAGACCGACCCCGCATGGCGGACCTTCGCAAAGAGCGCGTCGGCTTCGGCGGGGTCGACTGCGAGTTCGAGATGTTCGGGCGCCAGCCGGTCGCAGAGCGGGATCGCGTCGGCGAGCGTCGGCACGACGATTACCGCGCCATTGTCGGCCCAGCTTTCCTGCATCGTCGACGCCGTGTTCAGTGTCGGGATCAGGTAAGCGACCGCCGCCGCGACTTCATCGGCGAAATCACCGTCATCGGTGAACAGGATCGACTGGCTCGTCGGGTCATGCTCGGCCTGGCTCAGCAGGTCGGCGGCGATGACATGCGGCTTGTTCCTGTTGTCCGCGACGACGACGATCTCGCTCGGCCCGGCGACCATATCGATGCCGACGACGCCATAGACCTGCCGCTTCGCCTCGGCGACCCACGCGTTGCCGGGTCCGGTAACAACGTCGACCGGCGCGATCCGGTCGGTGCCATAGGCGAGCGCCGCCACCGCCTGCGCGCCGCCGACGCGCCAGATTTCATCGACCCCGCCGATGTGCGCAGCAGCCATCACGACCGGATTGGTCTCGCCGTCGGGCGTCGGGGTCATCATCACGATACGCTCGACCCCCGCGACCTTTGCGGGGATGATGTTCATCAGTACCGACGAGGGATAGGCAGCGCGTCCGCCGGGCACATAGACCCCCGCCGCATCAACCGGGCGCCAACGCGCGCCGAGACGCGCACCGGCAGCGTCGCGATAATCGCGATCCTCGGGAAGCTGCGCCGCATGATAGGCGCGGATGCGCTCGGCCGCGAGGTCGAGCGCGGCGCGCAGATCGGGCGCGAGGCTGTCATAGGCGGCGGCACACTCGTCCTTCGAGATGCTCCAGCCGCTGGCGTCGAGATCGAAGCGGTCGAACTTTGCAGTATAGTCGGCGAGCGCGACGTCGCCCTCTGCCTTCACCCGCGCGATGATCGCCGCGACGTCCGCGGACACGTCGGAATCGCTCTCGCGCCGGTCGTTGACCAGCGCGTCGAACTCTGCGGCAAAGCCCGGATCGGAGGTGTCAAGCCGCCGCATCGGCTGCGGCCTCGCGAAATTTTTCGACCAGCGCCGGCACTTCGGCCGAGCGCAGCTTGAATGCTGCGCGGTTGACGATCAGCCGCGCCGAAACCTCGCTGATCACCTTCTGCTCGGCGAGCGCATTTTCGACGAGTGTCCGCCCCGTCGAGACCAGATCGACGATGTGCGACGCGAGGCCGAGCTTGGGCGCGATCTCCATCGCACCGTTCAGCTTGATGCACTCTGCCTGGATTCCCTGCCCTTCGAACCAGCGGCGCGTCGTCGCGGGATATTTGGTCGCGACGCGGATATGGCTTTCGCCGATCCCCGGCGGCTCGGTGCCTTCGGGACCCGCAAGCGACAGCCGGCAATGGCCGATGCCAAGGTCGACCGGCGCATAGAGTTCCGAATAGTCGAACTCGTCGACGACGTCCGACCCGACGATCCCGAGCTGCGCTGCCCCGTGCGCGACGAAAGTCGCGACGTCGAATGCGCGGACGCGGATCAGCGAAATATGCGGCTGGTTCGTCGCGAAGACGAGCGCACGGCTGCTCTTGTCGAAAAAGTCCGCCGCAGGTTCGATGCCGACGCGCGCGAGCAGGGGCAGCGCCTCGTCGAGGATGCGTCCTTTCGGGATGGCAAAGATGATCGGTTCGGGCATAAGCACCGCGCCCATAAGCGGCGACGGGAGAAAGGGCAATGAGCGAGCCGTATAAGCTGGTCGATATGGCCGAGACCGGTGCGGCTGCGGTCCGCACCGCCTTTGCCAACCAGGTCGCCTATTGCCGCGCCAACGACGCGCCGGTGACCGCGCGGATCGTCGCGGCGCTCGGCACGCTGCTCGACAAGCCCGCGACAGAATTTGCACGGCGCATTGCCGACTGGCAGGGACCGCCGCTCGCCGACGCCTTGCCGCTCCGTGCGGCCGGCGGACTGCATGCGCTGCACCTGTCGGGGAAATCGCCCGCACTCGCCCCGATCTATGCCGACGCCGACGATATCAACGACGCCACGATCGTTGCCGGCGTCGTCGCAGGCCACGAAGCCGCGCTGCTTCCGTGGCTCGACGGGCCGCCACAGACCAACGAAGCGGGCCGTTCGTCGAACTTCATCGCCGCAATGCTATGGCTGACCGAACAAGGCCTGCCACCGCATTTCGACTGTCTCGAGATCGGATCGAGCGCCGGGATCAACCTGATGATCGACCGCTATCATTACGATCTCGGCGGGGTCCAGGTGGGGCCCGAACCCGGCGTGATGGCCTTTACCCCCGAATGGCGCGGCAACCATCCGCCGCAGCACAGGATCGACTTCACCGGCCTCAAGGGCTGCGACGTCGGGCCGGTCGACCTGACCGATCCGGCGCAGGCGCTGCGGCTCAAGGCCTATATCTGGCCCGAACACACCGTCCGCTTCGAACGGATGGAGGCCGCGATCGCAGCCGCGACGGTGAAGAAGCCGGACATCGTTCGCGCCAATGCCGCCGATTTCGTCGAGGCCGCGCTGAAGAAGCCGCAGGCGAAAGGCACCACGCGCGTGCTGATGCACTCGATCGTCTGGCAATATGTACCCGAGGACCAGCAGATACGGGTGACGACCGCGATGGAAGAGGCCGGCGCCGAAGCCACGCCCGACCGGCCCCTCGCGTGGATCGCGCTGGAGGCCAACCGGACGGTGCATCAGCACGAACTGGTTGTCCGCTACTGGCCCGGCGGCGAAGCGTCGCGAATGCTCGGCCGCGCGCACGCGCATGGCGCATGGGTCGAGTGGATGGGAAGCTAGAGGCTGGCTTCCAGCCGCGCGAGCAGCGCCTGCACGGGCGTTGCGGCGCGCGGCGCTTCCCAACCGGCTTCCAGCGTCGCGATACGTTCGAAAAGCCGCTCGCTCGCGGCGACGATCCGGCGCAGCGGCGCCTCGAAGCGCGCACAGATGTCCCAGTCGACCGCTACCGGTTCGCCGATACGCGCTGCGCTGTCGTCCGGGCCGGCAAAGGGATCGCCGGCGATCATCGCCCTGCGATGGAGCAGCCACGCGATGATGTGCATCAGCCGCGTCGTCGTCTTCAGCGATTCGCAGGCGAGACTCACCTGCAGCAGCGCATCGCTGCGTACGCTGCCGAGGTCGCGCTGCGCCGCAAAGGCGGCATGCGCCTCGTCGGCGAGCAGCATTGCCTCGACATACAGATTTTCGACCTGGGCGCGCTGCACCGGAAGGCTCATCGCATCACTGGCTGTTCGACCCGTCACCATGATCAGCGGGATGCCATGGCTCGAACCCCGGCCGCAATGACGGTAACCATGAAATAAGGAGCGCGCGGCGTCCCGTTTTGAATCAGGCCGTTTTGAATCAGGCGATAATGTCCGGAACGATCTGGTCCTCGCACCAGGCGATCTCGTCGCGAAGGCGGAGCTTGCGCTTCTTCATGCGGGCAAGCTGCAACTGGTCGGGAATCCCGGCCTCGCCGAGCGCGATGATCGCCGCGTCGAGATCGCGATGCTCGAGGCGAAGCAGTTCCAGTCGTTGGGAGATTTCTTCGGGGCTCACCCCCGTCTCCTGCCACGATCGGATGCGGTCTGCAACGGGCTGTCCGGAGCCGCGACCGGCTGGCCGAATCGTCACGACATCGCGCCCGATTCGTGTTTTACTCCCTCTCCCCAAGACGAGTCGAAAAGGAGAATGGCCAATGACCACGTCGCACCTTTCCGCCCTGAAGTCCCGTCACGCGGACCTCGACGAGAAAATTGCGAATGAAGAGCGCCGCCCCTGCCCCGATACCGGGTTGGTGGCGCAGATGAAGAAGCAGAAACTGCGTATCAAGGAAGAAATGGCCGCGACCGCCTGACCGTCGCCTGACCGCTACCGCCCCGCTGACCCGCTTGCAAAAAGCGCCTCAGCGCCGGCGGTAGAGAGGTCCATTCAGCGCCGAGATATGCGGCGGCACTTCCATCTTCCGGACGACCTGACGGCGAACCGCCTGCGGATCGACCGAGTGGTCGAACGCGATCCCGAATTTCCCCTCGCCGACCCAGACGACACGCCCCGGCACGAAGCCCACGTTCCGCAGTTCGACCTCCAAGGTTACGCCCTGCGCCAGCCCGCGCACCGCGGCTTCCGCAAGCATGCCGCCGGGCGACAGGTTGCGCACGCGCACGGTCACGGGACCCTGCTGTCCCGGGATCAGCACATTGGCTTGCATGAACAGGCTGTCGCGGTCGGCGCTGCGCGACAGCGACGCCACTTCTTCATCCACCGATGTCGGTACGCGCGATTCCATTGCGACCTGTTCCCCGCGTTGAGTGTCGGGCCGCGAATCTAGATTGCAGCCCTTGCGGAAACGTAAATGGAAGCGCGCCTATGTCCCGGCGCGGGGCAATTCAGTCTTCGCGGGAAATCCGCTCGTTGCGCTCGTGACGCTCCTGCGCCTCCAGCGTCATCGTCGCGATCGGGCGGGCCTGGAGCCGCGCGAGCGAGATCGGCTCGCCGGTCACCGCGCAATAGCCATATTCACCTTCGTCGATGCGGCGGATCGCCGAATCGATCTTCGCGATCAGCTTGCGCTGGCGGTCGCGGGTCCGAAGTTCGATTGCCCAGTCCGTTTCGCTCGACGCGCGATCGGCAAGATCGGGTTCGCGAAGCGGCCCGTCCTGAAGATGGGCGAGCGTCGATTCGGATTCGGAAAGGATCGACTTCTTCCATGCGAGCAGCAGGCCGCGGAAATAATCCTGCTGCCGCTCGTTCATAAACTCTTCGTCGTCGCTGGGGACATAGTCCGAATCGAGGTTCGATTTGGCTTCAAGGAGCGCGTCGGCGCCAACATCGGCAATCTGGGTTGGCATAAAAGACTTCTTGCGTCCTTTCCTGTCACCTCGCCGCCCGGAACGAACGGACCAGGGGAATGCGCCGGGCCTATAGCCAGCCGCAATGACCGATACAAGCGCCGAAGGCTGCAGCTAGTCGCAGCGGCGTGAAGCAAAGCTGAACCGGGCGGCCGCCGGGGCGATTCTCGCCTATCGAAATGGCGGGACGGACCGCTCCGGCAATGCGCCGGATTAACCAATGGGGCCGAATTGAACGCATTTTCGTACTGATTTGGGACAGTTACGCCGATTTTTGTTGATTCTGGCCACCTTTTCCCGATCACGGACAGGCAAACGCAGTTAACGCAATGGACGCGTTCACAAAGCTTTGGCCATTTGGCTCTAGCGGAGGTGCAACAGGAAGTCCCTGCCGCATCTGCAACGGGAAAAGAGAGAGAAAACATATGTCTGTCAGGATGGCCCTCGCCAAGCTTTGTGCCTGCACCTGCGGCGGCGCGCTGATCGGTAGCGGCGCGATGCAGATCGCCGACGTGCCGAAGGCGCGGGCGTCGACGGTGCAGTCCTGCAAGCCCTGCGGCACCAAGAAGGTCGTACGCAAGCGCCACGCGGCAAAGAAGCCGGTGAAGCGCATCCGCCGCGTCGTCACGACGAAGCGCGTGATCCGTACCGCGACCCCGCAAACCCAGGTCGTTACGCAAACGATCCCCCTGCCCCCGATTCCCTACGCGCCCTTCCCGCAGCGCGGCTGGGAAGGTGGCGGCGGTGGCGGCAGCGGCGTGACCGTGATCGGCGGCGGCTTTGGCGGCGGCTTCGGCGGCGGCTTTTTCGGCGGCTTCTTTGGCGGCAGCTCGGGCGGCAGCAGCGGCAGCGTCGTCGTGACCTCGACCACCACGGGCGGCGTTTCGACCTCGACCAGCTCGACTTCGGGCGGCGTCTCGACCTCGACCGGCGGGGTTTCGACCTCCACGGGCGGTGTCAGCACCTCGACGGGCGGCGTTTCGACGTCGACCGGCGGCGTCAGCACCTCTTCGGGCAACGTCTCGACCTCGTCGGGTAACGTCAGCACCTCGTCGGGCAATGTTTCGACCTCGACCGGCGGGGTCAGCACCTCGTCGTCGAGCAGCAGCTCGTCTTCGAGCTCGTCATCGTCTTCATCCTCCTCCTCGTCGAGTTCGTCCTCGTCGGGCGGCGGCAGCTCGTCGAAGGGTGGCAGCTCGCACGGCCATGGCAGCTCGGGCTGGGGCAGTTCCTCGAAGGGTTCGTCGGGCTGGGGCAGTTCGTCGAAGGGCGGCAGCTCGAGCAGCAGCTCGTCCTCCTCGTCGAGCAGCTCGTCTTCTTCGTCGTCGAGCACCTCGTCGGGCGCGACCAGCACGAGCAGCAGCTTCGGCGCTTCGTCGAGCAGCTCGTCCTCTTCGTCGTCGAGCAGCAGCTCGTCGTCCTCGTCCTCGTCGTCGAGCTCGAACGGCAGCAGCAGCCACGGCGGCTCGTCGGGCGATCCGACCCCCGTGCCGGCGCCGCCGATGATGATCCTCTTCGGCGCAGCGGCCGCCGCGCTCGTCGCGCGCCGCCGCGCAGCGAACCGCAACGACGACAACGCCAACGCGGCGTAAACCGGATCCACTGGCGGTTGGGGGGGCTAACCCGACCACCTTACTGAGGGCCGCTCTTCGGGGCGGCCCTCTTTTCATGTGCGCGATCATTTAGTTTGCCAACCGGTAAACTATTTACTATAGTTCTCCACATGGTGAACCAACACAGCCTCGACACGGTCTTTCACGCGCTCGCCGATCCGACACGGCGCGCGGTGATCAGCCGCCTCCTCAAAAGCCCCGCCCCGGTGACGCGGCTCGCCGAGCCCTTCGAAATGGGCCTCCCCGCCTTTCTGAAACATCTGACGGTGCTCGAAGGTTCGGGGCTGATCCGGTCCGAAAAACAGGGCCGCGTGCGAACTTGCCATATCAACGAAGAACGGCTCGCCGCCGCCGAGGGATGGCTTGCAGAGCAACGCGCGGTCTGGGCCGGCCGGACCGACCGGCTCGCCGCCTTCGTCGAATCGCAAAACCCTCAGGAGAAAAAGCCGTGAGCAACGAAACCGAACTCAATATCTCCCGCCTGATCAAGGCATCGCCCGCGGTGGTATGGGATGCCTGGAGCGATCCAGTGAAACTGGCACAGTGGTGGATTCCCGCGCCGATCGAATGCCGCGTCGACACGCTCGACCTGCGCCCCGGCGGCGGCTTCGTCACGCGGATGCGCGAGGAAGGCGCGGCCGACTTTCAGCCACATGTCGACGGCTGTTTCCTCGAAGCGATCCCCGAGCGGAAACTGGTTTTCACGACGGTGATGACCGAAGGCTGGCAGCCCGTCGAACCCTGGCTCGCGCTGACCGCGATCCTGACCTTCGAACCACAGGAGGGCGGCACGCTCTATGCAGCGCGGGTGCTGCACAAGAGCCCCGAGGACAGCGCCAAGCATGACGAGATGGGCTTTTACGAGGGCTGGGGTACCGCGATCGGCCAGCTCGCCAGGCTCGTCGAACGCTAAACCGGGCTTGCGCCGCGCGGGCGGCCCCGCCATAGCGCGGCGCATGCACGATATCCGCCTGATCCGGGATAATCCCGAAGCATTCGACGCTGGCCTCGCGCGCCGTGGCCTCGCCCCCCTGTCCGCACAAATTGTGGCGGCAGACGCATCGCTTCGCGCCCTGCAGACCGAGATTCAGGGCTCGCTCGCGCGCCGGAACGAAGCCTCGAAACTGATCGGCCGGGCGATGGCGCAGGGCGACAAGGACAAGGCCGAAGCGCTGAAGGCCGAGGTCGCCGGGCTCAAGGCCAGCCTTCCCGCAAAGGAAGAGGCCGAACGCGAACAACTCGCCGCGTTGCAGGACATCCTTGCCGCGCTCCCGAACATTCCGGCCGCCGACGTTCCCGATGGCGAGGATGAGGAAGGCAATGTCGAGATTTCGCGCTGGGGAACCCCGCGGACGTTCGACTTCACTCCGCAGGAGCATGCCGATTTCGCTCCGGCGCTCGGTCTCGACTTCGAGACCGCAGCAAAAATGTCGGGCGCACGCTTCGCCTTCCTGAAAGGCCAGATGGCGCGGCTCGAACGCGCGATCGGCCAGTTCATGCTCGACATGCAGACCGGCGAGCCCGGCTATGTCGAATGCGCGACGCCGTTGATGGTCCGCGATGAAGCCGCGTTCGGCACAACCCAGCTGCCGAAATTCCGCGAGGACCTGTTTCAGACCACCGACGGGCGCTGGCTCATCTCGACCTCCGAGATGAGCCTGACCAATGCGGTGCGCGAGGAAATCCTGCCCGAGGGCGAGCTGCCGATCCGGATGACCGCGCTCACCCCCTGCTTCCGTTCCGAAGCCGGCTCGGCTGGTCGCGACACGCGCGGTTATATACGCCAGCACCAGTTCTGGAAGGTCGAGCTCGTTTCGATCGTCCGTCCCGAGGACAGCGATGCCGAACTCGAACGCAAGACAAGAGCCGCCGAGAAGATACTGGAAGCCCTCGAACTTCCCTATCGCAAGATGTTGCTGTGCAGCGGCGACATGGGCTTTGCCGCACGCAAGACCTACGACCTCGAAGTCTGGCTGCCGGGACAGGACAGCTACCGGGAGATTTCGAGCTGCTCGAACTGCGGCGACTTCCAAGCGCGCCGCATGAACACGCGTTTCCGCCGCGAAGAGGCAAAGGGCAACGAGTTCGTCCACACGCTGAACGGATCGGGTTTGGCAGTGGGTCGAACGCTGGTCGCGATCCTCGAGAATTATCAGCAGGCCGACGGCAGCGTCACGATCCCGGCCGCCTTGCTGCCCTATATGGGCGGCATCACGAAACTGGAACCCGCGGCCTGATGCGCATCCTGCTTACCAACGACGACGGCTATCACGCCCCCGGCATGGCCGTGCTCGAAGCGATCGCGCGCGAGCTTTCGGACGATATCTGGGTCTGCGCACCCGCCGAGGAACAGTCGGGCGCCGGCCACTCGCTCACCCTCTCGCGCCCGGTGCGCATCCGTCAGCATGGCGAGCGGCGCTGGTCGTGCAGCGGCACGCCGACCGATTCGGTGATGATGGCGATCGGCAAGCTGATGCCCGAAAAGCCCGACCTGATCCTGTCGGGCGTCAATCGCGGTGCGAATCTCGGCGACGACATCACCTATTCGGGCACCGTATCGGCGGCGATCGAGGGCGCGCTTGCCGGCATCCGCTCGATCGCGCTCAGCCAGGTTTATGCAAAGGAAGGCATGGGCGACAGCGTCCCCTTCGAGGCTGCCGAAGTCTGGGGCGCGAAGGTGCTACGCCCGCTGCTCGACATGGCGATGCCGCCGCGCACACTGATCAACGTCAACTTTCCCGCGATTCCCGCCGCCGAGGTGCAGGGCATCCGCGTCACGCGGCAGGGATTCCACGACTATGGCCGAGGCTCGATCGTCGAGGGCACCGATCCGCGCGGCTATCGCTATTACTGGTTCGGGCTCCACGGCATCGAGCACAGCCTCGGCCACGACAGCGACCTCGAGGCGATCGACGACAACCATATCTCGGTCACTCCGCTCCAGCTCGACCTGACACACGATGCCTCGCTCGCATCGCTGCGCGGCGCCTATGCGGAGGAAAAGGCCGGCTAGCTTTCATCCCTTTGCTTTGGCAAAGGAATGCCATGGGGCCGTCACGATATTTTCTACTGCTTGCGTCCAGCGCTACGCTGGCGGGCTGCATTCCCGCTTCGACCGCGCCGGCGCCCCGCCCCGCCGCGCCGCAATCAGCGAACCAACCGGTCGCATCCGACTATGAGCGCCAGTCGGTCGGGGTCGTCGGCGGAGATGCACAGCCGACCTGGACGCTGAAACCCGTCGCGACCAACGCAAGGCAAGTGACCGCGACCAGCTACACCGTGCGCCCCGGCGACACGCTCCGCTCGATCGGCGAGATGAGCGGCGCCGGTTCCGAAGCGATCGCGATGGAGAACGACCTCGCGGCGCCGTACACGCTCCGCGCCGGACAGCAGCTCCGCATTCCCGCCGGGCTCTATCACCGCGTTGCGGCAGGCGAGACCGGGATCGGCATCGCGCGCGCCTATGGCGTCGACTGGGGCGAGGTGATTACGGTCAACGCGCTCAGCGAGCCCTATATCCTGCGCGTCGGCCAGCGACTGCGCCTGCCGGGCCATGCGGTGCCGCAGCCTCCCGCAACCGTCGACCTCGCCTCGCGCGCCAAAGCCTTCCGGCTCGACATCGACGATATCGCGACCGGCAGCCAGCCGGCGCTCGGGCCGAAGGGCGCCGCCGCGGTCGCCAGCGCCGCGCCCCGAAAGCCGGTGACGACGGCCATCGCCACGCCTGCGGCCTTTACCGGCCGCTTCGTCTGGCCGCTCACGGGCAAGATCATCGGCAAGTTCGGCCCGCTCGCGCCGGGGAAGGTCAACGACGGAATCAACATCGCCGCGCCGAAGGGTACGCCGATCCATGCCACCGCGAACGGCGTCGTCGCCTATGCCGGCGACCAGATCGCCGTCTATGGCGGGCTGATCCTGATCGACCATGGCAGCGGCTGGGTCAGCGCCTATGGCCACGCCGGGCAGATCGACGTCCGGCGCGGACAGGCGGTGAAGGCGGGCGACGTGATCGGCCTGTCGGGCGCGAGCGGTCAGGTGCAGACCCCGCAGCTCCATTTCCAGCTCCGCAAGAACCGCACCCCGGTCGACCCGCTGAAACAGTTGCCTGCGCGATGAGCAAGAAACGCAACCCCAAGCTCTCGCTCCAGAGCGGCTTTCACACCCTCCGTCGCGCCGCGAAATGGCCGATCTGGGCCGACCTCACCGCGCGGCTTGGCCTCGCCTTCTTCCTGATCGCGATCGTCGTACTCGTCCACTGGATCGACCGCGCGGGCCTCAAGGACAGTCACGACGGCCAGATAAGCTTTCTCGATGTCGTCTATTTCACGATGATTTCGGTCACCACGACGGGCTTCGGCGACATCGCGCCAGTGTCCGACCGCTCGCGACTGATCGAGGCGGTGATCGTCACCCCGATCCGCATTGCGGTGCTCTTCATCTTCGTCGGCACCGCCTATCAATTCGCAATCAAGCGCACATGGGATAAATGGCGTATGGCCCGCATTCAGGCAAAGCTCACCGACCATTATGTCGTCCTCGGCTATGGGACCAGCGGCGCGGAAGCCGTCCGCGAACTGATCGCGCGCGGCACCGATCCGTCGTGCATCGTCGTCATCGATCAGGCGCGAAACCGCATCAACGCGGCGGAAGCCGCAGGCTGCAACGTGCTGGAGGGCGATGCGTCGAACGACGACACGCTCGTCGACGTGCGGATCGCCGAGGCGCATTCTGTGCTCGTCTCGGCGGGGCGCGACGACACCTCGATCCTGATCGTGCTCACCGTCCGCCACCTCGCGCCGCATGTACCGATCAGCGTCGTCATCCGCGCGCAGGACAATGAATTGCTCGCGCGGCAAGCGGGTGCGAACAATGTCATCAACCCGGTCAGCTTCACCGGCCTGCTTCTCGCCGGATCGGCGCAGGGCGCGCATGTCGCCGACTATATGGCAGACCTCGCGGCGGTCGGCGGCAAGGTGCAGCTGCGCGAACGCAAGGTCAGTGCCGAGGAGATCGGCCGCAGCCTCGACCAGCTAGCGAGCGGCGGGCGTGGTCTCCGCATCTACCGTGCCGGCAAACCCTATGGCTTCTGGGAACCCGAAGTGCAGAAGCTCGAACCCGGCGACATGATCGTCGAGGTCATCAACTGCGAAACGTGCGAAGCCGATTAGGCGCGCCAGTAAAGCCAGGCAGCCCAGAGCCAGCCCACGATCAGCAAGGTGCCGCCGATCGGCGTGATCGCGCCGAACCATTTCGGCGCGCCCAGCGCCATCGCATAGAGCGTGATCGAGAAGATCGCACCGCCGATCAGCAAGGTGATCGCCGGGCCGCGTGCGAAGCCCATGATCGCGAGCGCTGCGACCGCGTGAACGAGCTGGTACATCCCGCCAGTGCGCAGCCATTCGGCCTCCTGCGGCCCCGCGGCGCCATGCGCGCCGAACGCGCCCGCCGCCACCGCCATCGCCGCCGAAACTGCCGCCAATACGCCGATCACCCGCGTCCCCTTCCCTAAATGTCTGCAATCGGCCAAGCTATAGGGCGGCAAGAGGGAGAAGGCGATGCCCCGCGACGTTCCGCTTCCTGAAGGGCTGAAACCGCCGAGCAAGCTCGCGACGCTCGGCGAGTTCGCGCTGCCGTTCGACATGATCCGCTTCGGCCTTGGCGGCTATCATCTGATCGGCGCGCCGGGCGGCGACGGGCGCCCGATTGCCCTCCTCCCCGGCTATGGCGCGAGCGAGCTGTCGATGCGGCCGCTGGAGGCGTATCTGCGTCATCTCGGCTATCACGTCCGCGACTGGGGCATGGGCCGCAACAACGGCCGCGTCGCCGCCGATGTCGAACGCTTCGCGGCGCAAGCCATCGAATGGGTAAAGACCGGCGGCGCGCCGCTGACGCTGATCGGCTGGAGCCTCGGCGGGGTGATCGCACGCGAAACCGCTCGCGCCTATCCGCATCTCGTCCGCGAGATCATCACGATGGGCACGCCCATAATAGGCGGCCCCAAATATACCGCGCTCGCGCAGCGCTTCGCGGGGCGCGATTTCGACGCCATCGAGCGCGAGATCCATGCGCGCAACCTCAAGGGTCTGACCCAGCCTCTCACGGTTATCTATTCCGACCGCGACGGCATCGTCGGCCCCGATATCGCGGTCGACATCTACAACCCGCAGGCCCGCAACATAAAGGTCGACGTCACCCACCTCGGCCTCGGCATCGCCCCGCGGGTGTGGCGGATCATCGCGGACACATTGGCAGGCGTGACAAAGCCCGAAAAATAGACTAGGGGCGCCGCCAATCATGACAGTCAAAACCCTCCCCACCCAGCCGAAGGTCGGCATGGTTTCGCTCGGCTGCCCGAAGGCGCTCGTCGACAGCGAACGGATTCTCACCAAGCTGCGCGCCGACGGCTATGGCCTCTCGCCCGACTATGCGGGCGCCGACGTCGTGCTCGTCAACACCTGCGGCTTCCTCGATTCCGCCAAGGAAGAAAGCCTCGAAGCGATCGGCGAAGCGATGGCCGAGAACGGCCGCGTCATCGTCACCGGCTGCATGGGCAACGAGGCCGAGGTCATCCGCGCGCGTTTCCCGAACGTCCTCGCGGTCACCGGCGCGCATCAGTATGAGCAGGTCGTCGACGCCGTCCATGATGCCGCGCCGCCGACGCAAGGCCCCTTCATCGACCTCGTCCCCGAGGGCGGGCTGAAGCTGACCCCGCGCCATTACAGCTATCTGAAGATCAGCGAAGGCTGCAACCACAGCTGCTCCTTCTGCATCATCCCCGACCTGCGCGGCAAACTCGTCAGCCGCCGCATCGACGCGGTACTGCGCGAGGCCGAAAAGCTCGTCGCTGCGGGCACGAAGGAACTGCTGGTGATCAGCCAGGACACCTCGGCCTATGGTGTCGATATCAAGCACGACCCGCGCCAGTGGCACGGCCGCGAGGTGCGCGCGCATATGACCGACCTCGCCCGCGAACTCGGCCAACTCCGTACCAGCGAAGGCCGCGCGCCGTGGACGCGCCTTCACTATGTCTATCCGTACCCGCACGTTGACGCTGTCATCCCGCTGATGGCCGAAGGGCTGCTGACGCCCTACCTCGACATCCCCTTCCAGCACGCAAGCCCGAGCGTCCTCAAGCGCATGAAGCGCCCCGCGAACGAGGCGAAGGTGCTCGAACGGCTGAAGGCGTGGCGCGCGATCGCCCCCGACATCTCTATACGCTCGAGCTTCGTTGTCGGCTTCCCCGGCGAGACCGAAGCGGATTTCCAGTATCTCCTCGACTGGCTCGACGAAGCGCAGCTCGACCGCGTCGGCGCCTTCCGCTTCGAACCCGTCGCGGGCGCGCAGGCCAATGCGCTCGACAATCCGGTGCCCGAAGAGGTCAAGGAAGAGCGCTACCAGCGCATCATGGCCAAAACCGCCGCGATCAGCGCGGCGAAGCTTGAGGCCAAGATCGGCCGCACGCTCCCCGTGATCATCGACGAAGTTGGCGAAGCCGACGACGACGGCAGCATCGGCGCCACCGGCCGCAGCCAGGCCGACGCGCCGGAGATCGACGGCCATGTCTATCTGCGTGACGTCGCGGCGACGCTGAAAGCGGGCGATATCGTCGACGTCGAGATCGAGGATGCCGACGAGCACGACCTGTTCGGGGTCGTGACCGCCTGACCGGGTTTACGGGGTCGCCGCGCGGTGCTCGGCCCGGCGAAGGCTGAAAAGCGGGACGAAGTCGCGCGGAATGTCACGCGCAACTTTCAGGAACTGCGACGCGACATCGGGCCGCCGGCGCAGCCTTGTCTCCGCGTTGGGCAAAACGGACTCGTTCGAATAGAGCGAGAAATCAGCCGGCTGCATATCCTCGATCATCTCGCCAGCCTGTACCGGGTCGGCGAGCATTGCATTTGCAGCCTTCGCGGCCTCGTCATTTGCGCCGACGCAGAGCATCGCCTGAACGGCAGATGACGGCGAATCATCGCTATGCGCGACTGCCTCGGCAAGCAGCGCCTTTGCTTCGTCGTTGCGCCCCAGTCCGGCGAGCGCACAGATGCGGGTCCTGCGCACCAGAGCCCGGGCATAGTCGTTGCCATGATTCTCGGCGATTTTGCCCGCCGTATCGGTCGCAATCAGGCCGCGCTCGTTTTCGCCGATCCCGACCAGCCGGATAGCGCGATTGATAACGAAATTGACGATCCACCCCTTACCGTCACCCGGATCGACCGACGCCATGCGTTCGTAGATGGCGTCGGCATCGGCGCGCCGGCCGGTGGCGTCGAGCGCCCGTATTTTGGCGCTCAGCGCCCAAGCCATGTCCTCGGTCAGCGCCCCATAGGCGTCCGCGGCGGGTTCGCGTGATGAAACGAGCGCGACCGCATCGTCGAAGCGCCCCGCATAAACATAGGCCTCGGCCAATTCCTTGAGCGCCTCGTCATTCTCGCGATCGGCATCGAACCAGTTCTTCCGCCGATCGACCAGCGCGTTGATGACAGTCGCCATATTTTTTCCGGCGCGCGCTTCGATATCGGGCCACAGCGCCGCAAAACGGCGATCACCGAGTGTCGAAAGAACGGTAATCGGTGAAGTCAGTTCGGGCAAAAGCACTCGCGCGGCGTCGACATTCCCCGCCTCCACCTCCCATTTGAAGAGCTCGGACGCCATCCCTTCGACCGTCAGCATATCGAATTTCTCGCGCCGTTCAGGCTTCAGCAGTTCCCGGAAGAATGCAAGGCGCCGTTCGGGCTGCTTCGCCTTGGCGTAGCCGCGAGCGAAATCCCATACGAACAGGCTTTGCTCCCGCGTCACGCCCTTCGCGGCGGCGGCATCGACGAAGGCGAGAAACCTGTCCTTGGCGACCTCGTCGCGGCCGGCCCTTTGGAGGATAAGGATCGACATCGGAAAATCCAGCGGACGCCCCATGCGGCGCTCGACGACGCCCATCAACTGATAGGCATCGGCCCACCTTTCCTCTTCATAGGCGCAAACCATATCCGAATAGACCGCGAGTACGCCTACCCGCCGGTCGAACGTGCCACGCGTTTCCATTTGCCGGGTCAGCGGTTCCAACACCCCGCACCAATCGGGAGACTCCGACTTGAGCGCGGTTTCCAGTTCGACCGCCAGCTGCTCGTCACTGTACGTCGTATAATTGATCTTCGGCGCCGGCTCGGCCCGCGCCTGAAACACGGAAAGCGCAGCCGCTGCCGCGCAAAACGCGGCGCGCCGAAAGACATCGTTCCTGCGACCCAAAACACGCCCCCTTCTACCCCTGACCAAGCCAATGTGCCGGACCTCCGCCACGCTGCCAAGCGCCATTGTCGGGGGCACCGGCATTCATCCTCCGAAACGGAGCCGCACTTCTGCCTTGGCCGACTGACCCGCGAATGTCCGCAGCCCGACCACGGGGCGCCATGCGATTTCGGTCATCGGCAGGAACGACTTGCGCGCCATTGCTGTTATAATGTTCAGTGGACCGCGGCAGGGGCATTGCATGCGTATCATCCCGTTGCTGACAGCAGGACTGCTTTTCGCAATCACCCTTGCCGCCTGCGACCCGGCAAAAGGGGGAGCCGAGGCCCCTCCCCGCGCCGACGACGTCGCACCGATGCCCAGCCAGCGCTCGCTTATCGCGGTGCCCATAAATGCCGACATCGCGCCGCTGAAGCAGCAACTCGAACGGGCGATACCCCGCACACTGTGGGCAATAAACCAGCGCGAGAAAGCATGCGTCGCGCCGCAGCGGGTCAAGGTCTTCGGCAAGCGCGTGAAGGTCACACCCGCCATTCCCTGCACGATCGTCGGCCAGGTTACCCGCGGCGCCCTGCGCTTTCGGGGCGAAGGCAACGAGATCGTCATCGACATGCCGATCCACGCAACGGTCGCTGCGCGCGATGTCGGCGGGGTTTTCAAGGGCGAGACCGCAACCGGATCGGCCCTCGTCCACGCACGCATCCGTATCGACCTGACATCCGACTGGCGGATGCAGGGCAAGGCACGGATCGGCTATGGCTGGACGAAGGCCCCGGGGATCGATTTCCTGGGCAAACGAATAACTTTCACCGACCAGGCCGACGGAAAGCTGGCGCCGGTGATCCGCGACGTCGAACGCGAGGTGAACCGCGAGATCGGCAGGATCAATATCCGGGGTCAGGCTACCGACATCTGGCGGCAGGCCTTTACCGTGCTCGAACTCAATCGCGAAAAGCCGCCCGTATGGATGCGCGTGACGCCGCAGCGCATTCTTTATGGCGGGTATCGCCTCGACGGAACGCGGATCAATCTGAATCTCGGCATCGAGGGGGTGACCGAGACCTTCGTGTCTGACCGCCCCCACGACCCGAAGCCGACGCCATTACCGAAGCTGGTGCGCGATACGCCGCGCCCGCACCTCGACATCCGCGTGCCCGTGATCGCCGACTATGCGCAGCTCCAGCCGGTGATCGACCGCGCGCTGGCAAAGCGCGCGATGCGGCCGTTCGTGCTGCCGAAGCTGGGACCGATGATGGTCAAATTCGGGCCGTCGACGGTCTATGGCGCGCCGGGCGGGCGGATCGCGGTCGGCGCCGACGTCGAGGCCAAGCTCGAGGCGCGAAGCGGGGCACCCACCCGCGGGCGCATCTGGATGACCGCAGTGCCGGTCAACGAAGCCGGATCGGCGACCGTCCGCTTTACGCAAATCGTGGTCAACGGCGACACCGACGGGGTCGGCGGCGACCTGCTGATCCTGCTGGGCCGCAGCGAAGGCTTCGCACCACTGATCGCGGACGCCCTTACGCAGAATTTCACCCGCGACCTCACCGAACTGGAAGGCAAGATCCGGCGGGCGGTCGATCAGCGGCGCGAGGGTGCTTTTGTCATCCGCACGCATATCGACGGCTTCGAGACCGGCGAGATCAGGGCCTATGGCAACGGACTCTATCTGCCGGTACGACTGACCGGCGGCGCGAGCGTGGACTATCGTCCGCGCCGATAGACGAAACCGGAAGGAATGGACATTTGAACAGGCTGAGCGGGGTAACCGCCATAGTCGCATCGCTGGCCTTGCCGACGACGGCCAGCGCGACCACGCCCGCTCCGGCCGGGATCGCCAGTGCGTTCGCCGACGCCCAAAGCGCGGTCGAGGATGCCGGTGCCTGTATTGCCCGAGCGAGGGCCGGGCAGATCGAGGTCCTTGACCAGCGCCTCATCGAACTGCGGCGAAAGGTCGGCGGCCTCTGGGGTCGGCAGGCGGTGGCCGAACGCGAATATGGACCGCGTCCTCGCTGCCGCCGTTCCGCGATCATGCTGGAAACGGCAAGGCAGCGTCTCGACACACTCGATCGCGCCTTCGCCGCCCATTCGGCGCCGTACAACAGCGGTGCCTGGGTCGGGACGATGCCGCTATGCGGCGCTGGGCCGGTCGAAACGCGCAAGGCGGTCGAAGAATATAACGGCGAAGAGGTGCTGCAGATCACGCTCGGCAAGGCCGCCGCGGCCGACCTCGCGGCGCTGACGGCCGCCAACGTAGGGCATCAACTTGCCGTCCGCGTCGATGGCGAGATCATCATGGAACCCAATATCAACGAACCGATCACGGGCGGATCGATACAGGTGATGGGCTCTACTCCTGCGGATATCGACCGGCTTGCCGGGCTGCTGGCGCGCTGCACCGGCTGATCCGGATCAGAACAGCCGCGTCAGAGCGTAAAAGGCGGCGGCAACGACGGCGCTCGCCGGGATCGTGATGAACCACGCCGCGACGACGTTGCTCGCGACGCCCCAGCGCACCGCGCTCGCACGGCGGGCGACGCCGGCGCCGATGATGCTGCCGGTGATCGTATGTGTCGTCGAGACGGGGATACCGAGCAGGCTTGCAGTGAACACGACGATCGAGCCGCCGGTCGACGCGGCGAAGCCCTGATGGTGCGACAATTTGGTGATGCGGCCGCCCATCGTCTCGATGATCTTCCAGCCGCCCGACAGCGTGCCGAGACCGATCGCGATATAGCAGCTGATCGCCACCCAGTGCGGAACGTGAAACTCGCCGGTCAGATAGCCCGTCGAATAGAGGAGGACCGTGATGATCCCCATCGTCTTCTGCGCATCGTTGAGCCCGTGGCTCAGCGAATAGGCTGCCGACGAGAAGAGGTGCAGCGTCCGGAACGTGCTTTCGGCGAATTTCGCGCTGGCCCGGCGCAATGCCCAGCTGCTGATCAGCATCACCAGCATCGCGAGCAGCATGCCGAGCATCGGCGACAGGAAGATGGCGAGCACGGTCTTGTTGAGTCCTGTCCACTCGATCCCCTCGAACCCCGCATGCGCGACGCCCGCGCCGACGATCCCGCCGACGAGCGCGTGGCTCGACGACGAAGGGATGCCCTTCAGCCACGTCACGACATTCCAGAACATCGCGCCGACGAGCGCGCCGAACACGACCGCGGGCGTCACCAGATCCTTGTCGATGATCCCCTTCCCGATCGTCTCGGCGACCTTGTGCAGCTCGGGAAAGGCGAGCGACAGGAAGTAGGCGGCGAAGTTGAAGAAGGCAGCGAAGATCACCGCCTGCACCGGGCGCAGCAGCCGCGTCGCGACGACGGTCGCGATGCTGTTCGCGGCGTCGTGCAGGCCGTTCAGGAAATCGAACGCCAGTGCGAGGATGATCAGGCCGACGAGGAGCGGGAAAGCGAGTTCGTGCATCGGGAAGGCCCCCGCTTACGCGTGGTCGATGACCAGGCCGTCGATTTCGTTCGCGACATCCTCGAAGCTGTCGGTGACGCGTTCGAGGTGACGGAACAGTTCGCGCGCAATCAGGAAGCGCGTCGGGTTGGCCTCGCCATGCTCCTTGAACAGGCGCTTGAGCCCCGCGGCGTGAATGTCGTCGGCATGGCCTTCCATCCGGACGAGCCGCTCGGTCAGCTCGTGGAGGCGTGCTCCGTTCGCCGAAATATTGCGCAGCAGCGGCAGAGCCTCGGCCGTGAGGCGCGCGGCATCGACGATGATCCCGGCGATATCGCGCATTTCGGGCTCGAATTCGGTGACGTCGTAAAGGTCGACCGCGCCCGCCGTCTTCTGCATCTCGTCGATCGCATCGTCCATCGAGGCGATCAGGTCGGTAATCGCGCTGCGGTCGAACGGGGTAAGGAAGGTACGACGGACGGTCTGCAGCACCTCGCGCGTGATCGCATCGGCGTCATGCTCGCGCTCGATGATCTCCTGCACATGGTCGGCCATGCCCTCGCCGCCCTGAAGCATCCGCGCCAACGCTTCGGCTCCCGCCGTAAGCGTCGCCGCATGCGCTTCGAACAGCTCGAAGAAATTGCCCTGCTTGGGAAGCAGGCGCTGGAACCAGGCAAACATGCGATTGACCCCTGTCTTTTCCGCAACATTGAAAACGACGCCCGACCGCCGCGCCGCGGCGCGAAAGCCGCGGTCGCCGAACGACCGGATCATCATCTGAAGATCGGGCTCGTCGACCGACGATGCGGCCTGATCGAGCGGGAACCAGCGCCTCTCGCGCTCGTCCATTTCCTTCCATTCGCCGAGTTCGCGCGTTACCGCGAGCGGGAACACCTCGACATTGTACATGATCGCGGCACCATTGGCGCGCCGCTTGCGATACTGATAGCTGCCGATCGAGGTCGGGCATACGGCGCCGAGCACCCCGGCCTCCTCCTCCGCCTCGATCGCCGCCGACGCATGGCTGTCGAGGCCGGTGAGCGGATTGCCCTTCGGAATCACCCAGCGGCCGGTGCCGCGCGAGGTGACGAGCAGGATTTCGGTCGGACCATCCTTGTCCGCACCGCCGAATCGATAGGGAAGAACCGCGATCTGCCGCATGATTTCCGTTCAATTACCCCCTGCCGCGCCCCCCGCGACAGATGATTGCAAAGTCCCGATGCCCCTATGACAATATTGTGACAGCGGCAATGGCGCTCTGCCGCTGCGGCGCTTTCCGTAAACGTCAATTCGATTGCAAAATGCAACGTGGTGCGTAAGCTGCACCCTAAAGATAGATGGGAGACGAAATCATGGCAGGCACGGCGAGCCCGGTGGACCAGGACGTCCTGATCGTGGGCGCAGGCATTTCGGGCATCGGCATGGCGGTGCATTTGCAGATGTATTCGCCGGGCCGCAGTTTCGGCCTCGCCGAGCGCCGCTCCGACCTCGGCGGCACGTGGGACCTGTTCCGCTATCCCGGCATCCGTTCCGACAGCGACATGCACACGCTCGGTTTCGTGTTCGAGCCCTGGAAGCATGAAAAGTCGATCGCCGACGGCCCGGCCATCCTCGAATATCTGAACCGCATCGTCGACGAACGCGGGATTCGCGAAAAAATCCGTTTCAACAGCAAGGTGGTCGGGGCTGACTGGGACAGCACTTCGGCGCGCTGGACCGTGACGATGGAAGACGACAACGGCACAAGGTCGACGACGACCGCGCGCTGGCTCTACCTCGGCTCTGGCTATTACGACTATGACGAGCCCTTCGACGCGCAGTTCACCGGTCGCGAGGACTTCCAGGGCCAGATCATCCATCCGCAATTCTGGCCCAAAGATCTCGACTATGCTGGCAAGAAGGTCGTCGTGATCGGATCGGGCGCTACCGCCGTGACGATCGTCCCGTCGATGACGGAAAAGGGCGACGGCAAGGGCGCCGCCCATGTCACGATGCTCCAGCGCACTCCGACATGGTATGCGATCCGCCCCGCGAAGGATGCCTTCGCGAACTTCCTGCGCAAGATCCTGCCGAGCGAACTCGCTTACAAGATCACGCGATTCAAGAATGTGAAGATGCAGGACATCGTCTTCCAGAAGGCACGCGACAAGCCCGAGAAGGTCCGCGATTTCCTGACCAAACAGCTGAAGAAGAACCTTGGCGATCGATACGACGCCGAGTCCTTCACCCCGCCCTATAATCCGTGGGAACAGCGGCTGTGCCTTGTACCGGACGCCGATTTCTTCGAAGCGATGAAGGCCGACAAGGCGTCCGTCGTTACCGACCATATCGAGCGTTTCGACGCAACCGGCATCCAGCTCAAGTCGGGCAAGCACCTTGACGCCGACATCATCGTTACCGCCACCGGCCTTAAACTCGCCGTCGCCGGCAAGATTCCGGTGCGCGTCGATGGCGAAACCGTCGATTGGAGCCAGCACTTCTATTACAAGGCGTGCATGTTCTCGAACGTGCCGAATTTTTCGGCAGTTTTCGGATATCTCAACGCCAGCTGGACGCTGCGCGCGGACATCGTCGCGGAATATGTGTGCCGTGTGCTCAATCATATGCAGCAGACCGGCACCACCATCGCGACGCCGGCGCTCGCCGACCCGGCGAGCCTGACCGAAGAGAATATCTTCGATTTCTCGTCAGGCTATATCCAGCGGTCGCTGCACATCATGCCGAAGAATGCCGACCAGCTGCCATGGCGGCTCAATCAGAACTATCTGAAGGACCGCGTCGACATGAAGACCGGCGCGATCGCCGATGGCGTGCTGACCTTCACCAACGCGGGTACCGCGGCGAAGGCGGCACCTGTTGCAGAGCTCGAAGCCGCCGAATAATTGTCAGCCGACGTGGCCGGGCTTGCCCTTGATCGAGCCCTTGGCGAAGTCCTCAAGCTGTTTTTCGGTCATGCTGTCGGCCATCTGCCTCGACGCACCCTTGAGCTTTGACTTGGGGGTATCGCCGCGTCTGGCGCCAAGCGCGGCGCCGGCGGCTCTCTGCTGGGCCTTTGATGTGGCGGGCATAGCCTGTCTCCTTCAGTTGACGGGTAGAAAATCGCGCGCGAACCCGGGCTTTACGACGCGAACCAGCGCCGCGGTCACCGGCACGTTGATCTTGTAGCTGCCCTCGGCGAACGGCCCGATCTCGTAAGGACCGATCGCAATCGTCATCCGGTCGAGATAGCGGCCGTCGGACGAGCCCAGCCAGACGGTCTGCGCCGAGGCTGGTGGGCATGTGCTGAACGGGCTTCCCGGTTCGTCGGGCGTCTGAATACCTTTCGCAGCCTTCGCCTGCCTGATCCGTGCGCAGAAATCCTCCCGGATCGCCGCGTCGAACGCTTCGGGACTGGTGAACAGGTCGAGAGGTTTCAGCGTTCGCCGCTTGTTGCGATCCCACAGCAAGGTCTCGAAGCTCGTCATGCCGTGCGCGCCGCCCATATAGGTCTCGATTTCGGCCGAGAGACTCAGGAACCGGGGCGTGTTCGTGACGCGGAGCCATTTCTGCAGATGGCTGTGCGCGTGATAGGGAAAGTCTCCCTTCGCCGAGGCTGCCTTGTCGCGTTCAGCCGCCCCGACGAGTGCCGAGCGCTTGGCTTCGCGGTCCGCATCGAGAAGTTTGGAGAGTTCGGGTATCTGCGCGGCCTCACGCGGATAGGCGTATGCGAAATCGATCAGGTCGCCGGTTTCCCTGACGTTCGAGGCAGGCGCGTTCTTCGCCCGCTCGTCCGCAGCACCATCCGGCGGGGCGCCCGGGACGGCAGCAGCAGCTACTCTTTCGGCCTTGTCGGCCTCGGCAGGGGCCTTGTCGGAGCAACCCGTCATGAGGACCAGCACGGGAAAGATCACGGCGACAGTTCGATACGTCATGACCCAATAACGCGGGGAATCGACAAAATATCCCCGGAGGCCTAGCACCCCGGCATGACCGACTATTCCGACCTGATCCAGCCCGACAAGGGACAGGATGCGCGCACGATCCATCTCGTCGACAAGAAGGGCTATGACGCGTGGCTCAAAACGCGCAGCGCGCGCGAACGCGCGCACCTCGCTGCGGTCGGATTCCGGCCCGATGCGTTCGTCCATGCGATCCTGCCCGGCGACGATCCCGAGCGGTGGGCGGTCGTTACGACGGTCGCCGATATCGGCAGCCTGACGGCCTGGTGCCTCGCCAAGCTCGCGCAGATTTTGCCCGAGGGCCGTTATCGCGTCGAAGGACATCAACCGGGCAAGGCGCTGTTCGGTTGGCTGAGCGCGCAATATCGTTTCGACGCCTATAAGTCGAACCCGCCGACGAAGGGCCCGCGGGTCCTGCTTACGACCGATGTCGGCGCGATCGCGCCGGTGGTCGCCGAGATGCGCGCGACCGAATTGGTCCGCGACCTCGTCAACACGCCGGCCGCCGACATGGGGCCAGCGGCCATCGAAAAGGCGGCGGAAAAGATCGCCAAGGCGCATGGCGCCAAGGTCACCGTCACCAAGGGCGAAGCGCTCGAGCAGGGCTATCCGATGATCCATGCGGTCGGGCGCGCCGCGGCGAAGCATCATGCGCCGCGGCTGATCGAGATCGAATGGGGCAAGGACAGTCATCCGCGCGTCGCGCTTGTCGGCAAGGGGATCAGCTTCGACAGCGGCGGGCTCGACATCAAGCCGGCGTCGGGCATGCGGCTGATGAAGAAGGATATGGGCGGCGCGGCGCATGTGCTCGCGCTCGCCGAACTGGTGATGGCGAGCGGGCTGCCGGTGCGGCTGCACTGCCTCGTGGCGGCCGCGGAGAATGCAATCTCGGCGGACGCCTTCCGGCCGGGGGATGTGCTGAAAAGCCGCAAGGGGCTGACGGTCGAGATCGGCAACACCGATGCCGAAGGCCGTCTGGTGCTCGGCGATGCGCTGGCGAAAGCGAGCGAAGAGAAGCCCGAACTGATCGTCGATTTCGCCACGCTCACCGGCGCTGCGCGCGTGGCGCTCGGTCCCGACCTCCCTGCCCTCTATGCCAACGACGATGCGCTGGCCGACGATCTGCTGAAGGGTGGCACCGAACGCGACGACCCGTTGTGGCGGATGCCGCTGTGGGACGGCTATGCGGATCTGCTAGAAACCGACATCGCCGATCTCGGCAATGCCGGAAGCTCGCCCTTTGCCGGATCGATCACTGCGGCGCTGTTCCTGAAACGCTTCGTCCCGGAAGGCACGCCCTGGGCGCATTTCGACACCTTCGCATGGAGACCTTCGGCGAAGCATGGCCGACCGAAGGGCGGTGCCGCGCTCGGCCTCCGCGCCGCTTGGGCGATGCTGCAGGCGCGTTACGACCGGCGCGGGAAAAATTGAACAAAACTTGATAAAGCGGGGTCCGCTGGTCTAATGCGCCGCGATTGTCCGCCCGGCGCGGAAAACGGTTTCTTACAGGACGACAAGTGACAGCGAACAGTGGCGAGAATTCAGCGGCAAACCGCGTGCGGATGGGACGCCCCGGCGTCGCCGGGCAGGGCCGCGACCGCTTCGGGCTGAGCGGTACGTCGCAGGCGTTCGATCCGCGCATCGTTGCGATCCGTCCCGACCTGGCCGATATCGCGGTCGCCGGTACCCACTTTGCGCCGCATTATGCCGCGCCGATGATGATGAGCGGCGTTCTGCCGGCGGCCGTCATGCGCAGCGCTCCGTCGCTCGACGCCGAGCAGACGAGTGAACTACTGTTCGGCGAGGGCTTCGCGCTCCTCGACCTCACCGGCGGCTGGGCGTGGGGATATTGCCTCGCCGATCATTATGTCGGCTATCTCGCCGCCGAAGCGCTCGGCACGCCGATCGCGCCGACCCACCGCGTCGACATGATCGAGGCGATGCTGCACTCGGACCCCGACGCCGCCAGCGGCGGCCCGGCTGTCCTGCCGCGCGGCGCGCTGGTGATGGGCGAAGCCGAAGGCGAATGGCTGAAGACCGCGCACGGCTATCTGCCGCTCGCCGCGCTCGTCGAGGTCGGCGCCGAACATGATGATCCCGCCGCTGTCGCCGAGGCGATGGTCGGCACGCCCTATCTTTGGGGTGGCCGTACCGCGAAGGGCATCGACTGTTCGGGGCTCGTCCAGCTCGCCTGGGCGTCGGCGGACATCCAGCTGCCGCGCGACAGTGATCTGCAGCTTGCTTCGCTCGGCGCCGACAAGGATATCGCGCGCGCCGATCTGGCACGCGGCGATCTGGTCTTCTTCCCCGGCCATGTCGGCATCATGGCCGACAACGACAATATCATCCACGCGAGCCGCCAGTGGATGGAAGTGCGCGTCGAACCGCTCGCCGAAGTCGCGAAGCGTTCGGCCGCCAAGGGCAATGAGGTCCCGGTCAGCGGCTATAAGCGACTGCGATAAGCCAATGACACAGACGGTCTTCATCGACGGCGCGGCGGGAACGACGGGCCTGGAAATCGCCGAGCGGCTTGCCGGGCGGAGCGAATTTTCGCTGATCGCCCTGCCCGGCGCCGAGCGCAAGGACGCCGCGCGCCGCGCCGAGGCGTTGAACGGTGCCGATTTCGTCATCCTCTGCCTGCCCGACGCCGCCGCGATCGAGGCGGTCGCTATGGTGACCAACCCCGATGTGCGGATCATCGACGCTTCGACCGCGCACCGCGTCGCGCCCGACTGGGCATACGGCTTTCCCGAGTTGAGCGCGGTGCAGCGTGATGAGATTGCAACTTCGAAGCGCGTCAGCAACCCCGGTTGCTATCCGACCGGCTTCCTCGCGCTCGTCGCGCCGCTGGTCGCCGCCGGCATCGTCGCGCGCGACGCGCGGCTCAGCATCAATGCGGTGTCGGGCTATTCGGGCGGCGGCAAGGAACTGATCGCGCGCTTCGAGGCCGACGGTGACATCGGCTTCCGCAGCTACGGACTGAACCTCGCGCACAAGCATGTGCCCGAAATGACGAAGGGGGCGAGCCTGACGCACGCTCCGATCTTCGCTCCGGCAGTGGTCCCCGTCTATCGGGGCATGCTCGTCGAGGTTCCGCTGGGTTTCGATACGCCGATGGCCGACGCGGCCTTCGATGCACTCGCGGCGCATTTCGAGGGGTCGCCGCTCGTCAGCGTCCGCCGTGCCGGCGACGAGAGCGAATTGCTGCTGCGCAAGAGCGACGCTGCGACCGACCGGATGGAGCTCATGCTCTACGCCAGCCCCGACAGCACGCAATTGCGGCTCGTCGCGCGGCTCGACAATCTGGGCAAGGGCGCAAGCGGCGCGTGCGTCCAGAATCTCAACATCATGGCGGGATTGCCCGAAACCGCGGGCCTGCGGCTCTGATCGTCAGTGGACGGTGTCGAGCGCCACGTCGATCGACAGATAGGTGATCAGCCGCTCGATCTGGCGCCAGCGCGCGAAATGGATGTGATTGCCGAGCACGCGATACTGCTCTGCACGCGCGGCAGCAGCGAAGCCGGCTTCCTCGCCATGCTCGCGGATCATCGCATGCGCATCGTCGACCGCACCGCGATCGGCAAGATAAGGTGCTGGCAGTTGCATGGTGTCCCCGGCCCGTTGCATTGCAACTCTTCTAGACAGCCCCCCCTCACCGCCGCGTTCCCGAGCGTAATGAACGCGCCGGTAAGGTTAATCGACGGCGCCACCCGATTAACCATCAGGCGCCCGCAATCGCCCATTTGCAGCCGCTGCAAGCCTGTGTAAGACTGTCGCCCATGCGCAAAATCCTGAAATATGCCGGCATCGCCCTCGTCGTCCTGATCGTCGCGGGCGGCGTCACATTCTATGTCCTTTCGCGGCCCGACGTGGCGCGCTTCTCGACCGCCGAACTCAGCGGCCGCGTGCCGGTGATGGCGTCGCAGAAGTCGGAAGTGCTGCCGACTATGAACGTCCCAGAGGCGACGAGCTGGCCCGCCGGACAGGCGCCGCGCGCCGCACAGGGGTTGACCGTCGGTCGCTTCGCCGAGGGGCTTGACCATCCGCGCTCGATGCTGGTGCTGCCGAACGGCGACGTCCTCGTTGCCGAAGCCCAGAGCCCGCCGCGCGACAGCTCGGGCATCGAGGGCAAGGTCATGGGCAGCCTGATGAGCAAGGCCGGCGCCGGCGGCAAGTCGGCGAACCGCATCACCCTGCTCCGCGATGCCGACGGCGACGGCAAGGCCGAGGTCAAGGCGGCTTACATCACCGGCCTCAACTCACCCTATGGCATGGCACTGGTCGGCAAGACGCTTTACGTCGCGAACACCGATGCCATCCTGTCGTTCCCCTATGTCGAGGGGGAGACGAAGATGAGCGGCAAGGGCACGAAGATTGTCGACCTGCCTGCCAGCGGCACCAACCGCCACTGGACGAAAAGCCTCGCGGCGGCGCCGAACGGGTGGCTGTATGTCGGCGTCGGCGCCGATTCGAATATCGGCGAAAAGGGCATGGGCAACGAAACCCGCCGCGCCAGCGTGCTCGAAGTCCGGCCCGAAAACAAATATGTCCGTACCTTCGCTGCGGGCATCCGCAATCCCGTCGGCCTCAGCTTCTATCCCGGCAGCAACCAGCTGTGGACCGTCGTCAACGAGCGCGACATGCTCGGCAGCGATCTGGTCCCCGACTATCTGACCGACGTCGACGAGGGCGATTTCTATGGCTGGCCCTGGTATTATTGGGGCGGGTTCATCGACCCGCGGGTCGAACCCGAGGCCGAGGATCGCCGGCAATATGTGAAGCGCCCCGACTATGGCCTCGGCGCCCATGTCGCGCCGCTGGGCTTTACCTTCACCGACAAACTGAATCTCGGCGAGCGCTGGGCGAACGGCGCGCTGATCGCCCTGCATGGTTCGTGGAACCGCGAACCCGTCGCAGGCTATGATGTCGTGTTCGTCAAGTTCGGCGCGAACGGCAAGCCGGTCGATGCCCTGCCCGTCACCTTTCTCGACCAGTTCCTTGCCAAGGACGGCAAGACGACCCGCGGCCGCCCGGCCGACGTCAAGGTAGCGAAGGACGGCAGCGCGCTGGTCGCCGACGACACGGGCAACACGATCTGGCGGGTGGCAAAGGCCGGGTAAGCCCCGGCCCGCGCGGCCTCAGCCGCCGTTCTTGTTCGCTTCGATCGTCGCGGTGAGAGCCTTCGAAACCTGTTCGAGGCTGGTCGAGATGATTGCGGTCTCGGCATTGCACCGCGTGACCTCTGTCTTGAGATCATTCTGGACCTGGCGGACGACCGGCGGCGGGATCAGCGCCGAGATGTCGACCGCAGGCGACCGCGCGCGGATCTTGCCGACGAAATAGGTGGCAAAGCTGTCGAAGATCGCCTTGTCGGACTCGGTCAGCTTGTCGCCGACCCGGGTCTGGAACATGTTGAACGCCAGAATGCAGCGCGCATCGGCCACATCCTGCGCCGACTGGGCCATTGCCGGTGCTGCGAGGCCGAAGGCCAAGGCTGCAACGAACAGCGGACGCACGATACGCATCGTCAGACGCGCATCGGCATGAGAACGTAAAGCGCGGGGCTTTTTTCGCTCTCGCGGATCAGCGTCGGTGCGTTGGCGTCGGCAAGGTGAAGCTCGACGGTGTCGCCATCGACCTGGCCCAGAATATCGCTGAGATAGCGCGCGTTGAAACCGATCTCGATCGAATCGCTGTCATAGGCTGCCGCGACCTCTTCGGCGGCGGTGCCATTCTCGGGGCTGGTCACCGACAACGTAATGCGATCCTTGTCGATGCCGACCTTGACTGCGCGGGTCTTCTCGCTCGCGATCGTCGAAACGCGGTCGACGCCCTGGTACAGGCTCTTCGGATCGACCTTGAGCAGCTTGTCGTTCGCAGTCGGAATGACGCGACTGTAGTCGGGGAAGGTCCCGTCGATCAGTTTCGAGGTGAGCACCGCATTGCCGAGCTGGAAGCGGATTTTCGAGGCCGACAGGCTGATCTCGACATTGCCTTCGGCTTCGTCGAGTAGCTTGCGGATCTCGCCCACGCATTTGCGCGGGACGATGACGTCGGGCATCGTCGAGGCGCCGTCGGGACGCGTCACCGTGTAGCGCGCGAGACGGTGGCCGTCGGTTGCCGCAGCCTTGAGCACCGGCCCCGTCGCATCCTCGGCGACGTGGAAGAAGATGCCGTTCAGATAATAGCGCGTTTCCTCGGTCGAGATCGCGAAGCGCGTCTTGTCGATGATCTGGACGAGTTCGGCGACGGGGAGCTCGAAGCTGGTCGGCAGGTCGCCCTCGGCGATCACCGGGAAATCGTCGCGCGGCAGCGTCGGCAGATTGAAGTTCGAACGGCCGGCCTTGACCTGCATCTTGCCTTCGGCGGCCGCAAGGCTGACCTCGGACCCTTCGGGCAGCTTGCGCGCGATTTCGAACAGCGTGTGTGCCGAAACCGTGGTGGTGCCGGGCGTTTCGACCTTGGCGGCGATCGTTTCGACGACCTGCAGGTCAAGATCGGTCGCCATCAGCTTCAGCTGACCGCTGCTGTCGGCTTCGATCAGGACGTTCGACAGGATGGGAATGGTGTTGCGCCGCTCGACCACGGACTGGACGTGGCCGAGGCTCTTGAGCAGCACCGCACGTTCGATCGTCGCTTTCATATTGTCACATCATCCCTGTAGTGCGGGAAAAGTCCCTGAGAGTCCGGCGGGGCGGGCATTTCGCCCCGAATCCCGTCCCCCGAAAATGTCCACCTTCCTTAACGTGCGCCACGCGCCGTGCAAGCCATGCTTGCAAAGCATCCCCAATCGCGCAAACGGGAGGAATGCGGCGCAAGGCCTTCCTTTTCCTGATCGCAGCGGCGGTACCCGCGACGGCGCTTGCCGCGCCGCGGACCGCGCTCGGCATTTTCGATGGCTGGGGGGCGTTCCGCGAGCCCGCCACCCCGCGCTGTTATGCCATCGCCGCGCCCTCGGCGACGATCGGGACGCCGCAGGTCAAGGCCTATGCCAGCGTCGGCTATTGGCCGAAATCGCGCATCCGCGGACAATTTTACGTCCGCCTGTCAAAGACGCGCGCGCCGGGGCGCGAACTGCGCCTGACCGTCGGCAGCCGCCGCTTCATCCTGACCGGCAACGGCGTCCACGGCTGGGCGAGCGATGCCCGGATGGACGCCGCGATCATCGCCGCGATGCGATCGGCACCGAGCATGAGCGTCGAGAGCAGCAGTGATACGGGACGCGCCATCGCCGACACCTATCGCCTGCGCGGCGCGGCGACAGCGATCGATGCCGCTGCGCTGGGATGCGCAAGCATCCGCTGACGAGCTTTTCCGAAGATGCAGGACGGCAGACACTTATGAAGACAATCGGCCTGATCGGCGGTTTGAGCTGGGAAAGCTCGGCCGAATATTATCGCCTGCTCAACCGGGCCGTGCGCGATCGGCTGGGCGGACTGCACGCCGCGAATATCGTGATGCACTCGCTAGACTTCGCTCCGGTCGCGGCGCTGCAGGCGGCGGGCGACTGGCCGGCGCTCGATCGCGCGATGGTCGAGGCGGCCGGCGCGCTCGAACGCGCCGGAGCCGACATGCTGCTGATCTGTTCGAACACGATGCATCGCTGCGCCGGGGCGATCGAAGCCGCTTCCACCCTGCCCCTGATCCACATAGCGGACCCGGTGACGGCAGCGGTCAAGGGGTCGGCGCTACGGCGGGTCGGTCTGCTCGGCACGGCCTTCACGATGGAGCAGGATTTCTATCGCGGACGGATGGCCGAAGCGGGCCTCGAGGTGATCATTCCCGACGACGCCGGGCGCGCGGCGGTGCACGGGATCATTTATGACGAGCTGGTTCGGGGCATCATTCGCGAGGAGTCGCGCGCCATCTACAGACAGGTTATCGGGGCGCTTGTCGCGCGCGGCGCGGAAGCCATTGTTCTCGGCTGCACCGAGATCATGCTCCTGATCGGCGAGCAGGATAGCGCGGTGCCGCTGTTCGACACGCTGGCGCTGCATGTCGATGCGGCGGTCGAAGCCGCGTTCTAGCCGCGCCCCAGCTTCGTCAGTTCGCTCGCGAGGAAATCGAGGACCAGCCGTACGCGCGGCACATGCCGCAGCCGTTCGTGGGTCAGCAGCCACAGCCCCGTCGTATCCTCCCGCTTTGGCGGGATGCAACGGATCAGGTCCGATTCGCGGTCGGCGAGGAAAGCCGGCAGGATGGTGAGCCCCATTCCGGCGCGCACGCCGGCGAGCAGGCCCGTGCCGGTGTCATATTTCATGACCACCGACTCCTCGAGCCCATATTGCCGCAGCCACGCCTGATACGGCTCCCAGACATAGCCCCCACCGCCGATGAAGGGATGGGTCGCGAGTTCTTCGCGCGTGTGCGGAATGCCGTGGCGGTCGGCGTAATCGCGGCTGCAATAGACCGTCCAGGGATTGTCGGCGATGCGTCGCCCGACAAGACCTCCGCCGGTCGGCTGCTTGCTGCTGCGTATCGCGATATCCGCCGCGCCCGCGCCCAGGTCACGCGTTTCGTCGGACGTATCGAGATGGATATGAATCCCGGGATGCGCGGCGCGCAGGTCGCGGAGGATCGGCGGCAGGACGGTCACCGCAAAGATTTCCATCGTCGTCAGGCTGACCGTTCCGCCCGCATCGCGCGACCGCGCGCCCGCGGCTTCGCCGAAGCGCTCGGCCGCGTCACGGACCGCAACCGCGCTCGCGACCATCGCCTCGCCCACGGGGGTCAACGCGTAACCCGCCTGCCGCCGCTCGAAGAGGTTGAGGCCGGTTGCCTCCTCCAACGCCGCGATCCGCCGCGCGACGGTCGTCTGGCTGACGCGCAGCGCCTGCGCGGCGGACAAGGTGCTGCCCGTCTCCGCAACCGCCAGAAAGGCCTTGAGGTCGTTCCAATCGTACATGACGTCTTGTGCGTCATAATCGCCCGGCCCTCATTCTGCAATTTTGCAGAATACTCGCGCAACATCGTTGCTCCTTTCAGCCGCGGCGATGGATTATCTGCTTCTCCACCGGCTTCCTCCCCTCCTCAAAAGCCGGCCGATGGAGACACAAGATGAAAAAGCTTCTGATCCTCGCCGCCCTGACCGCCGCATCGTTCGGCCAGCCGGCTCTCGCCCGGTCGGCACCGGCAAATCCCAGCGCGACCGTCCAGCACAGCGACCTCGACCTGCGTACCGACGCGGGCGCCAGGGCGCTGAAGCACCGGATCTGGCGCGCCGTGGTTGCCGTGTGCGGAACGACGTCGGACTTCGACCTCGAAGGCAAGAACGACATCCAGAATTGCCGCCGCGACACGCTGGCGCTCGCCTCCGCCCAAGCCGAAGTCGTGGTCGCCAATGCCGCGACCGCACAGCCGATCCGGATCAGCTCGATCCGGAACTGATCGCATTTTCCGATTGCCTCCGGCCCCCTCCTTCGGCTTAGCTGATGGCGGGGTCCAGATGGAGGCGGGGAATGAATATCATTGGAGCTTTGAGCGCGTCGATCCTTCTTGCGGCGGCAGGCACCGCATCGGAAGGCTGGCGCTTCGTCGATACCGGATCGAGCAATGACGGAATCGTCAGCGCCTATTATGTCGATTCCTATTCGGTTGTCCGAAATGGCGACACGGTGCGCTTTCGCACGACGACGATCTTCAACAGGACGACCGCGGACCGCGACTGGGACCGGTCGATCACGACGCGCGAGGGCAGCTGCGCCGCCAAAGCATCAGCGATCCTGACGAACGACTATTATAACCACGGCAAATTGCTCGAGCATAACACCGATCCCGGCGAAGTGCGGACGCACAGCGAAGGCTCGATGATGCACGGCGCGATGAGCATGGTGTGCGGCGACGAAGCCTATGCCGGCCCCGTCGTCGCCGATCCCGTTGCGTCGGCCAATGCCGAGTTTGCCAAACTCGGCGGCTAGAATACGCCTTTCCCCGGCGCTTCCCGCCGGGACTGGCGTAAACCGGGCTTTGCCACTATATGGCCGCGCATCATGCAGATTCCCGGCCATATCGATCCCGTCACCACGGGCACCGTTCCCTTGCGCGGCGGCAACCGCATCGACCTTGTCGGGCTGACCCGCGACGCAATCCGGGCCGAGCTGGTCGAGGCGGGCCTCGACGCCAAGGGCGCGAAACTGCGCGCCAAGCAGATCTGGCACTGGATCTATCATCGCGGCGTCACCGATTTCGAGGCGATGACCGACATCGCGAAATCGATGCGCCCATGGCTGACCGACCGCTACATCATCGGCCGCCCGACCGTGCGGCAGGCGCAGGTGTCCAACGACGGCACCCGCAAATGGCTGCTCGCCGCCGCCGACGGGCAGGAATATGAGATGGTGTTCATCCCCGACGCCGACCGGGGAACGCTGTGCGTGTCGAGCCAGGTCGGCTGCACGCTCAATTGCCGTTTCTGCCACACGGGTACGATGCGCCTGGTGCGCAACCTAGCCGCCGGCGAGATCGTCGGGCAGGTTCTGCTGGCGCGCGACGCGCTCGGAGAATGGCCTAAAGGCACGATGGCCTCGACCGCCGACATCGACGACGAGGATGACGATGCCGGTCACTACACGTCCGACGGCCGCATGCTTACGAACATCGTGATGATGGGCATGGGCGAGCCGCTCTATAATTTCGACGAGGTCAAGGGCGCGCTCAAGATCGTCATGGATGGCGACGGGCTGGCGCTGTCGAAGCGCCGCATCACCCTGTCGACGAGCGGCGTGGTGCCGATGATGGCGCGCGCGGGCGACGAGATCGGCGTGAACCTTGCGGTTTCGCTGCACGCGGTGAACAAGGAAATCCGCGACGAGATCGTCCCGCTCAACCGCAAATACGGCATCGAGGAACTGCTGCAGGCGTGCGCCGACTATCCGGGCGCGAACAATGCGCGGCGCATCACCTTCGAATATGTGATGCTGAAGGACAAGAACGACAGCGACGAGGACGCGCGCGAACTCGTCCGGCTGATCAAGCAGTACAAGCTGCCCGCGAAGGTCAACCTGATCCCGTTCAATCCCTGGCCCGGCGCACCCTATGAATGTTCGACGCCCGAGCGCGTGCGCAAGTTCAGCAACCTTATTTTCGAAGCGGGCATTTCGGCGCCGATCCGTACGCCGCGCGGCCGCGACATCATGGCGGCGTGCGGACAGCTCAAGAGCGCGGCGACCAAGCCGACGCGCGCCGAACTCGACCGCATCGCCGAAGAGAAGCAGGCCGCGCTCGGCTGAGTGTCGGGGCGTCGTCACGCCCGTTGCAAATCTTCCGACCTCACGTCCCGCGGAGCCTCGTTCCGGCCGCGCCCCGCCACGCCCGATCGGGTTTCGTCCGGGTGCGGCGACGGGCGATCGCACCGTAAGATCGCGTGCGCAACCGCGCCTTGGCCAGAAGCGCAGTTAACTGGCATTTCACATCCATTGCCAAGACGCTCGCCTCGCCCGGAACTGTGTTGCATAAATAGCACAGGTAATAAAATTGTCATATTCTGAACGATGCGTTCATTGCGGCGACAGGTCGCAACCCCATTTAGGGGCCGGATCGCGACCCAAAGGGCGCGGTTCAAAAAACTGAGTAAAGGAAAAGAATATGAAGAAGTTCGCAGTTGCAGCCGCTCTCCTGACGGCCATCGTTGCAACCCCCGCCATGGCTGCCGAAGGCGGCGAAGCCCGCGTCGAAGTGCGCGGCGGCTATGTGACCGGCAGCGGCCTTGACGACGCCACCATCGGTGCGGCCGCCGGCTATGATTTCGACCTCGGCAGCAAGGCGTTCGCCGGTGCCGAAGTCGCTGGCGACAAGGTTCTGAAGGACGGCTTCGACGTTCAGTTCTCGGCTGGCGGCCGTATCGGCGCCAAGGTCGGCACCGCGGGCAAGCTCTATGCCACCGGCGGTTACACCTTCAGCGACATCGACGATCCGTACATCGGTGCCGGCTACCAGCACAAGCTGGGCCAGAACCTGTACGCCAAGGCCGAATATCGCCACCAGTTCATCGGCAACTTCAGCGACTTCGACACCTTCGCAGTAGGCCTCGGCCTCGCGTTCTGATCTGTCGGAACCCGCGAAAGCAAGAGAGGGGCGGCCTGCGGGTCGCCCCTTTTCTTTTGGGCGCGATCCGGCCACGGTGAAGCCATGACCGCTTTTGCCTATATCGCTGCCGCGCTGGCCGAGATCGCCGGATGCTTCGCCTTCTGGGCGTGGCTGCGGCTGGACAAATCCGTCTGGTGGATCGCGCCGGGGATGCTCTCGCTGGCGCTCTTTGCCTGGCTCCTGACGCTTGTCGACGCCGATCACGCCGGGCGGACCTACGCGGCCTATGGCGGCATCTATATCGTCGCGGCGCTGTTGTGGCTGTGGGCGGTCGAAGGCGCAAGACCGGACCGCTGGGACGTGATCGGGGCAATCATCTGCCTCGGAGGTGCGGCCATCATCCTGTTCGGGCCGCGGGGAGCGACGGCATGAGCTATGTGATCGACGCGGTGCTGACCGGCAAGGCGCGGGCCTTTCGCGGCGACGAGGCGAGCGCGATCGCGAAGGCGCCGGTCGCGGGCGCGCTTCACGTCGGCCTTCTCGGTATCGACGGCGACGAGCAGGCCGACCTGACGGTGCACGGCGGCGTCGACAAGGCGATCCACCATTATCCCCGCGATCATTACGACTGGTGGGCCGACGAACTTGGTAGTCACGCCCTGCTCGATGCGCCCGGCGCATTCGGCGAGAATATCTCGACCGAGGGGCTGGTCGAGAGCGAGGCGTGCGTCGGCGACCGCTATCGCCTCGGCAGCGCGCTTGTCGAGATCAGTCAGGGGCGGCAGCCGTGCTGGAAGCTGGGGCACCGCTTCGGTGTCGCAACGGTGCCGGCGACGGTCGTCACGACGCGGCGGAGCGGCTGGTATTATCGGGTGATAGAGGAAGGCGCGGTCGCCGGGGGCGATACGCTGGAACTGGTCGAACGGCCGCTGCCCGAGTGGAGCGTCGAACGGACCTTTCACCTGCTCATCGGCGGCGCCGGCAAGCGCGAGCCGGAGGCGCTGCGAGCGCTCGCTGCGATGGACGCGTTGGCTACGACGTGGCGTGCGCGGGCAGAGAAGTTGCTGGGCTGACGCTTACTTCGCGTCGGGCAGCGCATCCTCGACCAGCGGCGCAAGGCCTTCGACCACGATCTTCACACCCTTCGCATTGGGGTGGATATGGTCACCGAGCATCAGATCGGGCTTGCCGACGACATTGTCGAGAATGAACGGGTAGAGGCTTGCGTCATATTTCGCGGCAAGCTCGGGATAGATCGCGTTGAAAGCCTTTGCATAATCGGGGCCGAGATTGGGCGCCGCGACCATGCCGGTCAGCACCACGGGGATATTTCGCTTCTTCAGTTCGGCCAACATCGCGTCGAGGTTGGCGCGCGTCTGCGCAGCATCGATCCCGCGCAGCATGTCGTTGCCGCCGAGCCCCAGCACGACGAGCGCAGGCTTCGCCTTCGCATTGTCGAGCACATAGGTGAGCCGCTGGCGCCCCGCCGCGGTCGTGTCGCCCGAGACGCCGGCATTCTGGACCCGCGCGACGACGCCATCGTCCGCAAGTGCGGCCTGCAACTGCGGCGCCAGCCCTTCCTTCGGGCCGAGCTGGTAGCCGGCGTAGAGACTGTCACCGAATGCAATGACAAGCGGCGCATTCGCCGGGATCGCAGCGGCCGCCTTCGTTTCGGCCTTGCCGTTCGTCGATGCCGCCGGCGCCTCCGCCGAGCCGCACGCGGCAAGCGGTTGGCAAAGCGCGATTACGCAACCATATATCAGGGCAGAACGCCATCCGGCCGTTTTCATTCCAAAGGGTCCCTTCTTGACCGACGCGCATCGCCCCCAAGAAACAGGGGCGCCCGATCTGGCGATCGCCGCCCATAATGTGACGCTCACTTTGGGGAGCGACAAGGCCCCCGTCGAAATTTTGCGCGGAGTCGATCTGGAGGTCGATGCCGGGAGCTCGGTGGCGCTGCTCGGACCGTCGGGATCGGGCAAAAGCTCGCTGATGGCGGTGCTCGCGGGGCTTGAGCGCGCGGGCGGCGGCACGATCAAGGTCGCGGGGCTCGATTTCGGAGCGATGGACGAAGATGACCTCGCGCGGGCGCGGCGCGGGCGCATCGGCATCGTGCTGCAGGCCTTTCACCTGCTCCCTACGATGACGGCGCTCGAAAATGTTGCGGTGCCGCTCGAGCTCGCGGGGATCGACGATCCGTTCGGCAAGGCGCAAGCCGAGCTCGAAGCCGTCGGCCTTGGGCATCGGCTGACGCACTATCCCGCGCAGCTTTCGGGCGGCGAGCAGCAGCGTGTCGCGATTGCGCGCGCGATGGCGAGCAGCCCGGCGATCATCTTCGCCGACGAACCGACGGGCAATCTCGACACCGCGACGGGGCAGTCGATCATCGAGCTGATCTTCGCGCGCCGCGCGGCGCTCGGCGCCACGCTGCTGATCATCACGCACGACCCCGATCTGGCCGAACATTGCGACCGCGTCGTCGTGATGCACGACGGCCGCATCGAAGAGCGGACCGCCTGAGCGTGCTGCCATTCGCGACCCTCTGGCGGATCGCGCGTCGCGATCTCGCAACGCGAATCCGTGGGCTTCGCCTGCTCGCGGTGTGCCTGTTCCTTGGCGTCGCGACACTGGCGGCAATCGGCAGCCTGACGAGCGGGATCACCTCCGAACTCGAACGGCGCGGCCAGACGATCCTCGGCGGCGATATCGAGTTCAGTCTGCCCCAGCGGCAGGCCAGCGCCGAAGAAATGGCCGGCTTCCGCAGTATCGGCGCGCCATCATCGACGGTGCGATTGCGCGCGATGGCAAACGACCCCGACGGCGAAGCGTTGCTGTCCGAGCTGAAGGCGGTCGATGGCGCCTATCCGCTCTACGGAACGATGCGGTTGGAGACAGGCGTCCGCAAGGGTCCGCCTCCCGCAGGATCGATCTGGATCGGCAAGGATCTGGCGTCACGGCTTCAGCTCAACGTCGGCGGCACCGTCAAGTTTGGCGAAAAGATTTTCAGGATCGACGGCATCATCGCCGAAGAGCCAGACCGGCTGGGCGAAGGCTTCACGCTCGGCCCCGTCGCGATCATCGGCCTCGACGATCTTGCCGGTACGCAGCTCATCCAGCCGGGCAGCCTCTACGAAAGCAAATATCGCGTCCGCCTGCCCGCCGATGCCAACCCCGAAGCGGTCGGCAAGCAACTGACGGCCAAATTCCCCGACGCCGGCTGGGACATCACCGACAGCAGCAACGGCGCCCCTGGCACGCGGCGCTTCATCGAGCGGATGGGGCAGTTCCTGTCGCTCGTCGGTCTTGCCGCGCTGGTGATCGCGGGGATCGGCGTCGGCAATGGTGTTGCGAGCTATCTTGCAGGCAAGCGGCCGGGGCTCGCGACACTCAAGGTTCTGGGTGCCGACAGTGCGGCGGTGCTTCGCATCTATGGCCTGCAGATCCTTGCCGTCGCCGCGGCGTCGATCGGCGCCGGACTGGTCGTCGGCGCGCTGATGCCGACGATCATCGGCGCGGTCGCGGGCGATGTGCTGCCGGTACGGCCCGGCTTCGCCCTCTATCCGCTGCCGCTGATCGTCAGCGCGGCCTATGGCTTGCTGATTGCGATTGCCTTCGCCCTGCCCCCGCTCGCCGCGACGCGGCACGTTCCCGCCGCGGGCTTGTATCGCGCGACGGTCGACGGCGCGGCGAGGATCGACCGGCGAACGGTGATTTCGGTCGGCGCGGCGCTGGCGGCGATCATCGCACTGGCGGTCGGCACCGCGCGCGAGCCGCTATTCGCGCTGTCGTTCATCGGGGCCGCAATTGGCCTGCTGCTGATCCTCGTCGCCCTTGGATGGCTGGTACGGCGCACGGCAAGCCGCGTGCCGCGTCCGAAACGCCCGCTCTTGCGGCTAGCTGTCGCGAACCTGCACCGGCCGGGTGCCGCGACGGGGGCGCTCGTCGTTGCCTTGGGGCTAGGGCTAACGCTCTTCGTGACGCTCGCAGCGATCCAGACGAGCATCACCGCCGAAATCGCACGCACCGTGCCGCAGCGCGCGCCAAGCTTCTTCGTGCTCGACATTCCGCGCGGCGACGCAGCCAAATTCCGGTCGATGGTGGTGGACGCCGCGCCCGACGCACAGGTCAACATGATCCCGGCGCTGCGCGGCAGCGTGACGGAATTCAAGGGCCAGCGCGTCGATGAACTCGCCGAACTGCCGGAGGGCGCGTGGGTGCTGCGCGGCGATCGCGGTCTGACCTATAGCCCGACCCTGCCGAACGGCAGCGAGCTCGTTGGCGGAAAATGGTGGACGGCCGACTACAAGGGTCCGCCGCTGGTGAGCGTCGAGCAGGAGGTCGCCGCATCGCTCGGCCTCAAGCTTGGCGACACGCTGTCGGTCAATGTGCTGGGGGTCGAGGTGCAAGCCAAAGTGGCGTCCTTCCGCACCGTCGAGTGGGACAATTTCGGTCTCAACTATGTGCTCGTCTTCTCGCCGGGTACGTTCGATGCCGCTCCGCACAATATGGTCGCGACGGTCGCGGTGTCGCCCAAGGCCGAGGTAGAGCTCGCGCGCAGCATTCCGCGCGCCTTTCCGTCGGCCTCGCTGATCCAAGTCCGCGACGTGGTGTCGCAGGTGACGACTCTGCTCACCCAGATGAGCCAGGCGATTGCCGCCGCTGCGAGCATCGCGATCCTCGCCGGCATCGCGGTGCTGATCGGCGCGATCGCGGCGAGCCGCGAGCGGCGCGTGTACGACAGCGTGATCCTGAAGCTGCTCGGTGCGACGCGCGGCCAGATATTGGGCGCGCAGGCGATGGAATATGCGGTGCTCGCGGCGATCCTTGGCGTGCTGGCGCTCGCGCTCGGACTGGCGGGCGCTTGGTATGTCGTAACGCAGCTCTTCGACTTCCGCTTCGCGCCTGATCCCGTCGTCGTCGGGTTGACGTTGATTGGCGGTGCGGGCCTGTCGTTCCTGATCGGGATTGCAGGAAGCTGGCCCTTGCTGTCGGCCAAGCCGGCGCAGGCGCTGCGCAGCCTCTAGTTCAGCAACCGGACAAGCGCCGAGATTCCAGCCGCGCCAAGGACGACCGCAACGATCGTCCGCCACACCGGAACCGGAACACGGCCGAAAAGCCGCGTGCCCACATAATCGCCTAGAACCATCGGCACAAAGAGCGCCAGCGACAGGATGAAGAGCTTCATCGTCGCGAGGCCGAGCCACAGCGATGCGAGCGTCCCCGCGATTGCGGTCGCGAAGAAGACGAGCATCATCGACGCGCGCGCGGTCGCAGGCTCGATCCGCTGGCGAAGATAGAAGGGCACGACCGGCGGCCCCGGCATCGCGGCGAAGCCAGTCAGAATGCCCGACGCGATGCCGGTGGCGCCAATCGCGGTTCGGCTCGGTCGATGGCCGTCGGGATGCTGCGGCATCAGGATCAGCAGGAACGCACCGATCGCGATAACCGCGATCAGCAACCGGGCGACGTCGGGCGTCACGGCTTTCAACGCCATCATGCCGAGCGGCGTCGCGAGCATGGCGAGCAGCGCGATCGGCACCGCGGTGCGGCGGTCTGCGTCGTTCGCGATCCGGCGGAAACCGACCGGCCCGATCAGCAGTTGCAGGATGATCCCGAGTACCACGGCCTCGCCCGGCGGCATGAGCATACCGAGCAGAGGCACGAGAATGATTGCCATCCCGAAGCCGGTAAGCCCGCGCACAAATGCGGCACCGAAGGTCATCGCCGCGGCGGCGGCGAAGGCGAGCGGAGTCATGTCCACAAGCTGGATCAATGCCCCCATCGCTACCCCTTTTTCCTCCACTTCGGATACGGAAGGGCTGCCGATGGGCGCAAAGATCGATAACCGCAAGACTTTCCTAACCGGGCGATGCCTAGGAAATTGCAGGGCTTGATCGGGGAGCACGCATGCACTGGCGGATTTGGATCGCGGGTCTTTTGCTGACGTTCGGAGCCGCCTGTGCGGCGCGCGGCGAAGTCGAGGCCCGGACAACCGATGAACTGGCCGAACGCATAGCGATTTTCGACGAGGTCAAAACGGCTCTCGATGCCAGAGACTATAAGGGGCTGAACGCGATAGCCGAAGGGTATCGCAGCCGGCGGGCAAGAACACCCAGCGGGACGTGGAAACTATCCTATTTCTATTATGGCGTGACCGGCCATTTGTCCGTCGCGAGTCCGGGCGCAAAATGCGCGCGCACCGCCGACGGCCTGTTCGACGATTGGGTCCGGGCCGATCCGGAATCGCCAACGCCCTACATCGTCCAGGCCTGGGTCGCGACGAGCCTCGGCCGATGCTTGCGCGGCGGCGCGAGCGGCAGCGAAACGCCACCCGAATATCTGGAGGCCATGATGCGCGAAGTCGGAAAGGCGCGTGCTATCCTGGAAGATCATCGGGAGATCGCGTCGACTGACCCGCAATTCTATGCCGAGATGATGCGAATCTATCAGGTTGACGGAACGGACGAAGCCACCGTCCGCGACCTGCTGGACGAAGCCGTGTCACGCGAGCCCTATTATCACGACATCTATTTCACCGCCGCGCAATATTACCGCCCCCAATGGCATGGCGTGCCCGGCGATCTCGACCGTATCGCGCGCTTCGCCGCCGATCATGCATCGGGCGATGACGGTGCGGGCGGCTATGTCCGTGTCTTCTGGTCACTCGAGGACTGCAGATGCATGGATCTCAGCCAGGTCGACTGGCCGTATATGAAGCGGGCGATGCACGATGTCATGAAGGCCTATCCCAATGACTGGAATGCCGGAAATTTTGCCCGCTTTGCATGCAAGTTCAGCGACACGCCCGCCGCGGCCGAATTTTTCGGGATGATGAAGGGCGATGTCGGCGCCGACTGGGGGCACGAAGCGGAGTATCGACGATGCCGCGAGATGGTGGCGATCGACAGCCGCTAGGCTTTGATCAGCGGCCAGAGAGCGTTTACCGGCCGCTCTAGCACCCGCGCCGCGACGGCGTGCAGCCGCGCGGGCGCAAAGCGTCCGGTTTCGACCGACTTCGCCAGCCATGCCTCGATGGAGCCGCCGGTTTCGATCCACTTGTCGTCGCGCAGCATCCCGTAGAAGGCGCCAGCGAGAACATGAATACCGTCGTCCGACTGGCGCCAGCGGTCGGCCGGATTGCGCGCCACTCCCAGGGCTTCGGCGATCAGCTGGTCGAGCGCTTGGGTCAGGTCCTCGTTGAAGAGACCGTCGAGCGTCGTATAGCCCCATTGCGGATCATGCTCGCGCACGATGCGGGTGAAGAGTTCGTCCTTTTCAAGCACCGCCAGCGCCGCCTTCGCCGCGGCGCCGTCCATCGGCACCGGTGGGTGCAGCATCTCGTGCGCGGCGTTGCGCACCGTGATCGCGGTGTTCCAGTCGGCCGCCTGCAGGAAGGTCTGGCCCTGTACCTTGATCCCGTGCGGCTTGCAGAATTGCAGCAACACGACCTCGATCTGCGGGTCGAAGGCCCGGCCGGTCAGCTTTTCCTGCAGGCTGATCACGTCATAGACGGCAAGGTCGCGCGTCAGTTCGGCAATCCGCGCGTCGAGGCCTGCGGCGCGTTCGGCGCGGAAGGCCGCGAAGCCCGCGACCTGCATCGCCCCGAACACCGCCTTCAGCCGCGGCGCGGCCGCGAGGAACCACGCCCAGTCGCTCTCGCTCCAATAGGGACTCGCGCGATAGGCGGGCAGCAATGCGGTCCCGGGATCGGAGACCGCAGCGACAATCGCCGCGAGGCTATCGTGGTCATTTCCCGAGAAGATCACCGAGAGCGACGGTCCGAGCAGGCCGAACCCGGCCTTCTCGGCCTCTTGCCACAGCGCGGCGACATCGGCGCGGATCGCGTCGGGCAAGCGTGGCGCGAACACGTCCACATCGGCCTGATAATAGGTCAGATACAGCTCGCGCCTGGCGAGCGGACCGAGAAAGGCGAGCGCGTCGAGGCCTTCCGAGGCACGGACCGTCCACCGGGTGCGCGAGGGTTTCCGGGCCTGAGCCTTGGCAAGGACGGGAGCGGCGAGGCCGGCGAGTGCGGTAGCGAGAAAGAAGCGGCGTTCCATGCCGCCGTCTTTAGTCGTTCGGCAACGGTGCGGCTTGAACGGACTTTGCCCGGAAGCGGATTGGCGACAATCCGGTCATCGCAGCAACCGAGCGCGCCAGATGCGCCTGATCGGCGAAGCCCTGATCGGCGGCGAGACCGGCGAGATTCCCACGCCACGACGGCAACGCCGCCAAAGCGCGACGCGTCCGGACTTCCAGCCGGAAGCGCTTGGGCGAGACGCCATAGGCGCGCGCGAAACCGCGGCTGACCGAGGCAGGGTCGAGGCCCATGGTATCGGCCCAGTGGGTCAGCGCGATATCGGGATCGTTCGCGAGGGCATGGGCAAGAAGATCGGGCCAGTCGTCGCGCTGCGCATATTCGGGGCGAATATGATCCCGCACATGGATCGCCGCCGCGGCGGGATCTTGCTCCGCCAGACGCGCGGCGACATCGGGATCGTCGATCCGCCCCGCTCCCGCGGCCAGACCGGCAACGGCGGGCAGATTGATCACCCTGGCGCCCCGCACGCCGAAGCGGTCGCGATGCGCCGTCCAGTCGCCATGCACGACGACCGTTCCGGCTGACGCGACGAGGCGGCCCTGATCGCCGGCCTCCTCATAGCCGCCATCGATCACGAGCGCGATATAGCCGCGGGCATGGCGATGGCGCGGCAGGCCCTCCCCGGCGGCATGCGTGCTGATCCCGGCGCCGTGGGATTGATGGCTCACTTGCCCGGCCCCAGCGTCACCAGCCACACGTCCGGCGGCGCGCCATAGCGCAGCGGCAATATGCTGGTGCCCAGACCCGCCCCGACGAACACGCGCTGCTTGCCGTCGCGAATGTCGCCGCATGCGAAGCGGTCGTGATATCTGGATGCATAGGTCAGCGCCCCGATGAGCGGGAAGACGAGCTGGCCGCAGTGCGTGTGCCCTGTCAGGACTGCTGCGACCGGTGCCGGAAGCTTCGGGACGACATCGGGGCTGTGCGTCAACAAAACGCGCGGTCCGGCGCCGAGCGCATCCATCGCCGCATAAGTGCCGGGTATGTCATCGTGCCGCGTCACCTCGTCGGCGACGCCCCCGACGATCAGCGGCCCGCGCCGGATCGCGTTGTTCGCGAGCACAACGATCCCGCGGTTTTGCAGCGCAGCAGCCTGCGCCGGAGCATCGTGCCAGAAATCATGGTTGCCGAGTACCGCGACGGTTCCGAACCGCGCATGAAAGCCGGCCAGCGGCGCCGCGATCTCGTCCGGGGTGTGATGGCGCGTCGCGAAACGCTTGCCGCTGATCAGGTCGCCGGCGATGACCACGAGATCGGGTTTCAATTCGTTGAGCTGTCCGACCAGCCGGGTCAGCCGCGCCGGGCTCATATCCGGGGTCGAGACATGCACGTCCGAAATCAGCAGGACCTTTATCGGCGCCTGCCCCGTCGGCCAATCGGCAACCGCGACCGACGCGGTTCGCACGATCGGATCACGGGTTGCGTTCCAGAATCCCCGGCCGATAAACGCCAGGCCGAGCAGTATCAGCAGCGCTATCCAGCGCCGCCACTTTCGCCGCAGCTTGTCGCTCAATCGCGCAGATCCGGCGGGGTCGCTTCGCCCTTCAGCATCGCGATCGCTTCGGCGAGCGGCATGATACGCTGGCCGTCCTGACCGAGCGTGCGGATCGCGACGGTGCCTTCCTCGGCTTCGCGGTTACCGACCACGAGCAGATACGGAACCTTGGCGAGGCTATGTTCGCGGACCTTGTAGTTGATCTTTTCGTTGCGAACGTCGCTTTCGGCGCGGATGCCCGCGGCGACAAGCTGGGCCACCGCATCCTTCGCATAGTCGTCCGCATCGCTGACGATCGTCGCGACCACCGCCTGCACCGGCGCGAGCCAGGTCGGGAAGCGACCGGCGAAATGCTCGATCAGGATACCGATGAAGCGCTCATAGGTGCCGAGGATCGCGCGGTGGAGCATCACCGGGCGATGGCGCTCACCATCCTCGCCGATATAGCTCGCGTCGAGGCGTTCGGGCATCACGCGGTCGGACTGGATCGTCCCGCACTGCCACGTCCGCCCGATAGCGTCGGTCAGATGGAATTCGAGCTTGGGCGCATAGAAAGCCCCCTCGCCCGGCAGCTCTTCCCAGCCATAGTCGTCGTTCGCCATCCCGGCGCGTTCGACCGCTTCGCGCAGTTCGGCCTCGGCCTTGTCCCACATCTCTTCGGTGCCGAAGCGCATGTCCGGGCGCAGCGCGAGCTTGACCGCATATTTCTCGAAGCCGAGCTGTTTATACACGCGGTCGAGCAGCTCGCAGAAAGCACGCACCTCCTCGACGATCTGGTCCTCGCGGCAGAAGATATGGCCGTCGTCCTGCGTAAACTGGCGCACGCGCATGATGCCGTGCAGCGCGCCGTGCGGCTCGTTGCGGTGGCAGCAGCCCATTTCGGCCATGCGCAGCGGCAGGTCGCGATAGGACTTCATGCCCTGACGGAAGATCAGGACATGCGCGGGGCAGTTCATCGGCTTCAGCGCCATCCACTCGGCGTCGTCCGAGACCAGCGGGCCCTCGTCCTCGATGTTCGGGACCTCGTCGGGGATGACGAACATATTCTCGCGATATTTGCCCCAGTGGCCCGACTGTTCCCACTGTTTGGCGTCCATCACCTGCGGGGTCTTGACCTCCTGATAGCCGGCGCCGTCGATCGCGCGGCGCATATAGGCCTCGAGCTCGCGATAGATGCGATAGCCCTTGGGGTGCCAGAAGACGCTGCCGTGTGCCTCTTCCTGCAGGTGGAACAGGTCCATCTCCCGCCCGATCTTGCGATGATCGCGCTTAGCGGCTTCCTCCAGCCGCACCAGATGCTCGGCGAGCTGCTTCTTGTTGAGCCAGCCGGTGCCATAGATGCGCGACAGCTGTGCATTCTTCTGATCGCCGCGCCAATAGGCGCCCGAGACGCGCGTCAGCTTGAACGCGGCGGGGTCGAGCTTGCCCGTCGACGCCAAGTGCGGCCCGCGGCACATGTCCATCCAGCCGTCGCCCGAGCGGTACACCGTCAGTTCTTCGCCCTGCGGCAGTTCGTGCGCCCATTCGGCCTTGAAGGTCTCGCCCTCGGCCTGCCATTTGGCGATCAGCCTGTCGCGTTCCCAGACCTCGCGCGTGAGGGGGAGATCGGCGGCGATGATCTTGCGCATCTCCTCCTCGATCAGCGGCAGTTCCTCGTCGCGGAACGGGCCATGCTCGGCGGTGGGCGCGAAGTCGTAATAAAAGCCGTCATTCGTCGACGGGCCGAAGGTGATCTGCGTGCCCGGAAACAGGTTCTGCACCGCTTCGGCCAGCACATGCGCGAAGTCGTGGCGCACGAGTTCGAGCGCATCGGCCTCGTCACGGCTCGTCACCAGCGCAAGGTTCGTATCTTCCTCCAGCGGGCGCATGATGTCGCGCAGTTCGCCGTCGATCTTCGCGGCGAGCGCGGCCTTCGCAAGGCCCGGACCGATGTCCGCCGCAATCTGCGCCGGAGTAGTCCCGCGCGCGACTTCTCGGGCAGAGCCATCGGGAAGGGTGACGCGGATCATCTGGGACATCGAAAAATCGGCCTTTCTTGCATAAAATTGCCGCGCCCCTTTGCCAGCCATACCGCGCCGCCGCAAGGGGCGCAGGATTTGTGTCGAGGGGCGTCGCAGGGCATAGATAGGCACCCCCAGATGGAGTTGCCAGCATGACCGATCCCGCCCACCACATCGCCGCGATCCTGCCGTGCAGCGATCTCGACGCCAGTACGGCGTTCTATGCATTGCTCGGCCTCGAGGTGGTGAGCGATTACGGCAGTTACCGCCTGCTTGCGGACGGCAAGGGCTGGCAATTGCATCTTACCAATGAATCCGGGCCTACCTGGCCCGAGCGCGACCAGAATCCGTTCGGCCTCTATCTCTACACGGCGCAGGTCGACGCGGTCGCCGAACGGGTACGCGACCGGATCCTCGGCCCCGAAAAGGCGCCGACGCACAAACCATGGGGAATGTACGAGTTCGCGCTGTCCGATCCCGACGAAACCCTGGTCCGCATCGGCTGGCCGAGCGGGTCAGTTTGAGCGCGCTGCCGCCCTTGCCGGAGATAGTATCACCCGCTAGGGGAGCCGCAGCCGGAAAGGAACCGCCTCCCATGTTCAAGCGCCTGTTCGTCGATCATCCGAAGAGCGTTGACGAGAATTATCTCGAGCATTTCGGGGTCGCGTCGAAATTCGGTGTAACGATGATCTATGGCGGGCTTTGCGCGCTCGTCCATGCGGTCGTGCCCGGCTGGTGCATCACAACCGGCAGCGACACGATCCAGCGACTCAACAAGATCATGGTCGAACAGCGCCGCGCCAAGGGGCAGGCCGTGATGCAGATGAGCACCATCGACTGGGTCATCTGACCGGCGTGAGCGATTCCGCCGCTCCCGATTTCCTCGATCGTCCGGGTCGCCCGCGGCTCGCCTTTCGCCATACGCCCGGGACCGGGCCGACGATCGTCTTTCTGCCGGGCTATATGTCCGACATGGCGGGCGGCAAGGCGACCGCATTGTTCGACTGGGCCGCCGCCGAAGGGCATGCCTGCCTGCTGCTCGACTATGCGGGATGCGGACTGTCCGACGGCCTGTTCGCCGAACAGACGCTGCTCGACTGGCGCGGCGACGTGCTCGACCTGATCGACGCGAAGGCGGAAGGACCGATCCTGATCGTCGGGTCGTCGATGGGCGGCTGGCTGATGTTGCTTATGGCCCTCGCACTCACAAAGCGCGACGGCGCCGCGCGCGTTGCGGGGCTCGTCGGGATCGCGGCGGCGCCCGATTTCACCGATTGGGGCTTCAGCGACGCCGAGAAGGCGATCATCCTTGCCGAGGGCGCACTTCTCGAAGAGACGCCGTATAGCGACCAGCCCTATATGACGACGCGCGGCTTCTGGCAGTCGGGCGAGGCGAACCGGCTGCTGGACGCGGATATCCCCCTCGCCTGCCCGGTCAGGCTGCTGCACGGACAGGAAGACAGCGACGTGCCCCCCGACATCAGCCTGCGCCTGTCGGCCGCGCTCGCGAGCGATGATGTGCAGGTGACACTGGTCAAGGGCGGCGACCACCGGCTGTCGCGCGACACCGACATTGCCTTGCTGATCGACACGGTCGCACGGCTCGCAACCAACTAGAGGATCATCATGGCCCGCAGCGATTTCAAATTCAGCGTCAAAAAGCGTGTCCGCTATGCCGAAATCGACGCGCAGGCGGTCGTTTTCAACAGCCGCTATCTCGAATATTTCGACCTTGGCATCACCGAATATTGGCGGGCGGCGGGCGTGTACGAACGCTGGCCGCTGCGCGACAGCCCCGAATTCCACGTCGCGCGCGCCGAGGTCGACTATAGGGCGCCGATCCTGCTCGACGAGGAGATCGACATTTGCGTCCGCGCCTCGCGGGTCGGCAAAAGCTCGATGACGTTTCTTTTCGAAATCCACGGCGCCGACAAGGACGATCTGCGCGCGGCGGGCACGATCATCAACGTCCATGTCGAGGAAGCGCAAGGTGCGACCGCCCCCGTCCCCGATGAATTCGTATCTTTGTTCGAAGCGTTTGAAGGCCGCGCCCTTCGCGCCTAGATAGGGACCATGACAAAATATCTCCACACGATGATCCGCGTGTCGGACGCGCAAGCCACCATCGACTTCTTCAAGCTGATCGGGCTGGAGGAAGTGCGCCGCTTCGATAGCGAGCAGGGCCGCTTCACGCTGATCTTCCTCGCGCCCCCCGGACAGGCCGGGGTCGCCGAGGTCGAGCTGACCTATAATTGGCCGCCGGCCGACGGCAGCGCGCCCGAGGACTATAGCGGCGGGCGCAACTTCGGGCACCTCGCCTATCGCGTCGATGATATCTACGACACCTGCCAGCGGCTGATGGACGCGGGCGTGACGATCAACCGGCCGCCCCGCGACGGGCATATGGCGTTCGTGCGTTCGCCCGACGGGATTTCGGTCGAACTGCTGCAGGATGGGCATCTGCCGCCGCAGGAGCCTTGGGCCTCGATGCCGAACACCGGCGTCTGGTAAGACGATATGCCGGGGCTGTTGATCAATATCGACGTCCCCGACCTCGTTGCCGGCGAGCGCTTTTATACCGAAGCCCTTGGCCTGACTGTCGGGCGCCGGTTCGATGATGATATCGTCGAGCTGCTGGGCTGTGAGGCGCCCGTTTACCTCATCCGGAAACCCGAAGGATCGGCGATCGCTCCGGCCGGCGGGGACATCCGCCGCTACGCGCGGCACTGGACCCCGGTGCATCCCGATTTTACCGTCGACGATCTCGACGCGGCCGCGCTGAAAGCAATTCGCGCCGGGGCGATACAGGAGGGTGAGACATTGGACCTGCCCTATGGCAGACAGGCGATGTTCGCCGACCCGTTCGGCAACGGTTTCTGCCTGATCGCGTTCAACGCGAAAGGATATGACGCGATCGCGACCTGACAGCCCAAGGCTGGCGGTCCGCCGCTCCGTCTGGTGGGCATGAGAGGCCGGAGAGAAAGGAGATCATCGTAAGCATGCTCGACATCGTCCGTATCCCCGTCCTCAGCGACAATTATGTCTGGCTGGTCCACGATCCCGACAGCAAGGCGACGATGGTCGTCGACCCGGCGGTCGCCGAGCCGGTACTCGAAGCCGCAAGCGTGCGCGGCTGGGCGATCACCGACATCTGGAACACCCACTGGCATCCCGATCACACCGGCGGCAATGCCGCCATCCGGGAGGCGACGGGCTGCACGATCACCGGTCCCGCGGCCGAGTTCGGGCGTATTCCGACCCTCGACGTACAGGTCAGGGGCGGCGACCGGGTGAAACTCGGCGCGCATGTCGCAGAAGTGTGGGATGTCCCTGCGCACACGGCAGGCCACATCGCCTATCATTTCGCGGACGATGCGGCGATTTTCGTCGGCGACACGATGTTCGCGATGGGCTGCGGCCGCCTGTTCGAAGGCACCGCCGAACAGATGTTCGCCAACATGCAGCGCCTTGCCACGCTCGACGATGCGACCCGCGTCTATTGCGCACACGAATATACGCTGTCGAACGCGCGTTTCGCGGTGACGGTGGATCCCGACAATGCCGCGCTCGCCGAGCGGCTGGCGGCGGTCGAGTCCGCCCGCGCGGCGGGCGAAGCGACGGTACCCACGAACATCGGCGCTGAACGCGCGACCAACCCCTTCCTGCGCGCGCCGACCGCGGCCGAACTCGGGCGCATACGCGCGCTCAAGGACGCGGCGTGACGACTTCAGCGCCCGTTCATTTAGCAAATGCCAGCATCCCCGATGCTGCAAGGAGTGTGACCATGTCCAAGACGATATACGCCGCAGCACTGGCGATGCTCGCCGGCCCGCTGATCGCCAGCTGTGCGCCCTCGGGGGCAGCCGAAGCCGGCGCCGCGGCGTTGACGCCGAAGCAGATGGAACGGCTGGACAAGCAGCTTGCCGGCAAGGTTCCGGGTGAGCCGGTCCGCTGCCTGCCCAATTACCGGTCGAACGACACGATCCGTATCTCCGACGACATCCTGCTCTATCGTTCGGGCGGCAATCTCGTTTACCGCAACAATCTGAAGGGCAGCTGCCCCGGCCTCGCACGCGACAGCGACATCATGGTCATCCGGCAATTCGGTTCATCGACCTGTGAAGGCGACTTCTTCCATCTGGTCGACCGTACCAGCGGCATCCGCGGTCCGACCTGCGTCTTTGGCGAATTCGTCCCCTATCGCAAACCGGCGGGGGACGCTGGCTGAGCTACGCTCGGTCGCAGGCGGGGCCCGGTTTGCGCCGAGCTCTTCGGGTCGCATCCCCGCCTGCAATTGCCGATGGTTCCCTCTGCAACGGATGAAGCCGAGATGGCGGCTTGTAAACCGTCTTCTCGGCGGCCGTCTCGGCTTCACCCGATGCAGAAAGGTCCGCGGTTCGCCGATCAGGCCTTGTAGAGCGCGGCGATCCTGTCCTCGTAGACCTGCTTCAGGATATGGCGCCGGATCTTCATCGACGGCGTCATCTGCTCGTTTTCGATCGTGAAGGCTTCGTCGGCAAAGTCGAACTTGCGGACCTTCTCGATCACCGACAACTGCTCGTTGACGCGGTCGACGGCGGCACGGACGGCGGCGCGGAACTTTTCATGTTCACGCAGCAGTTTGAGATCCTTGGGCAGCCCTTGCGCTTCGGCCCACTCGGCGACCCATTCGGGATCGGGGACGATAATGCCGACGAGGTGCGGACGCTTGTCGCCATAGACCATCGCCTGCAGGATTTCAGGCTGGAGCGTCAGCATCCCCTCGACGCGTTGAGGCGAGACATTGTCGCCCTTGTCGTTGACGATCAGGTCCTTCTTGCGGTCGGTGATGACGATGCGGCCCTTGTCGTCGATATGGCCGATGTCGCCGGTGTGTAGCCACGGACCCTTGTCAGGTTCGGCGGGATCGACGACCAGAACACGCTCCGTCTCGGGCTTGTTGCGCCAATAGCCCTTCATGACGAGTTCGCCGCGCACAAGGATTTCGCCGTCGTCGGCGATCTTCACCTCGGTGTTCATCAGCGGCGGGCCGACGGTATCCATCTTGAGGCCCACCGAGGGGCGGTTGCAGCTGATCACCGGCCCCGCCTCGGTCTGCCCATAGCCCTGAAGCAGGGTCAGCCCGATCGAGTGGAAGAATACCCCGATCTCGGGATTGAGCGGCGCACCGCCCGATACCAGCGCCTTCATACGGCCGCCGAAACGCTGCTGGATCTTCGGACGGAACAGCTTGTTCAGAAGGACGTCGACCGGGCGGTCGAATACGCCCATCCGGCGCTCGTAATCCTTCTCGCCCACGCGCAGCGCCTGGTTCAGCATCCAGTTTGCAAGCTTGCCCTGCTTCTCGACCGACTTGATCATCCGCGCGCGGATCACCTCGAACAGGCGCGGCACGACGACCATGATCGTCGGCTTGGTCTCCTCGATGTTGGAGACGAGCTTTTCCAGCCCCTCGCTGTAATAGATTTGCGCGCCGACCATGATCGGCAGGAACTGCCCGCCCGAATGCTCATAGGCGTGGCTCAATGGCAGGAAAGAGAGGAACACCTCCTCGTCGCCGATCCCGAAATCGTTGACGAGCACTTCGGCCGCACCCGCGATATTGTGCAGGATCGCACCATGATGCTGCATCACCCCGCGCGGCGCCCCACCGGTGCCGCTGGTGTAGATCAGGCAGGCGGTGTCGTCGCGCGTCATCGCGAGACCGCGGGCCTTCGTTTCCTCCAGATGCGCCTCACCGCCGGTGACGAGCGGATCCCAGTCGACGACCTGGACATCGCCCTGCTGGCCGATGCGCATCGATTCCATGCTGATGACCAGCTTTGCGTTCGACCGCATCACTGCGGGCATGAGCACGCGCGCAAGCTTCGCGGTCGAGACGATCACCGCACTCGCGCCGCTGTTGTCGAGGATATGCTGGTGATCGCGCTCGGTGTTGGTCGTGTAGGTCGGCACGGTTATGCAGCCGGCGGCCATGATCGCGAGATCGGCGATGCAGAATTCGGGCCGGTTCTCGCTGACCAGAACGACACGGTCACCTTGCTTGAGGCCAAGCTCACGCAGGCTGTGCGCCAGCGCCGCGACCTGATTGGCGACCTGCCGCCAGCTCAGCGGCTGCCAGGCGCGGTCGGCCTTGCGCCACAGGAACGGGTCTTCGCCGCCGCGCGCCGCGCGGTCGAAGAACATCGCGACCAGACTCGGAAAATGGTCGAGATGGGGATTTTCGAGCTTCATGCCTCTCTCCAGGGAGTGTCTTGATTATCTTGTCTTTATCGTTGGATCAGTTTTGCGCCGGCGCGCCATCCACCGACGAGGTGCCGGGGCCGCGCGGATCGGCGGCGCCCTGCCAACCGTCGCCGACGCGCTGGACGGCGTTGAGCTTCGAACCGAGATCGGTCGCGGTGAAGCTGTAGCCGAAGGGTTTCATCTTCGCGGCAATCGCCTGACCCGCCGCATTATTCTCGATCAGCACGCCCTGCTGGCCGAAGAAGAGGTTGGGCAGCTCCATCGCCGATTTGGCGTCGAGATCCCAGTCGAGCACCCCGATCAGCGTCTTGGTCACATGCATGATGATGCGCTTGCCGCCCGCAGAGCCGACCGCGAGCACGACCTTGCCGTCGGGGCCATAGACGATCGTCGGCGACATCGACGACAGCGGCCGCTTGCCCGCCTGCACACGGTTCTGCGTCGGCCGCCCGTCTTTCGTCGGCGAGAGGTCGAAGTCGGTGAGTTCGTTGTTGAGGAAATAGCCGTTCGCCATCAGCTGGCTGCCGAAAATGCTCTCGACGGTCGAGGTCATCGACATGACATCACCGTCCTTGTCGACGACGACGAAGTGCGTCGTCCCCTGCTCCTTGACCGGCGGAGCCTCAGCGCGCGGCTTCGCGCCCGGGGGCGTGCCCGGCTCATAGTGGCCAGCGGCGCCGAAGGGCGAAATGAGTTCGCGGCGTTCGGCGAGATACTTCTTGTCGAGCAGCCCCTGCACCGGAACATCGACGAAATCGGCGTCGCCGAGATAGGCCGAGCGGTCGGCATAGGCGAGCTGCATCGCCTCTGCCATCAGATGCCAGCTCATGGGATTGTCCTTGCCCATCGCCTTCATGTCCCAGCCCTCGAGCATGCCGAGGATGCCGAAGACGGTGGTCGCGCCCGACGAGGGCGGACCCATGCCGCAGACCTTGTAGATGCGGTAGGTCGTGCAGACCGCGGGGCGTTCCTTCGCCTTGTAGGCGGCGAGATCCTTGAGCGTCAGCTGCGTCGCGTTGCGCGGCGCCTTTGCGACCGCGTCGCTGATCGCCTTCGCATTGGCGCCCGAATAGAAAGCCTCGGGGCCGCGTTCGGCGATCTGGCGCAGGATCGCGGCATAGGCGGGATTCTTGATCGTCGTGCCGACCGGTGCAGGCTTGCCGCCGACATAATAAATGGCGCGCGCCGCGGGAAACTCCTTCCACAGCGGTTCGAACTGGACGAGCCATGTGTTGAGCGCAGGCGTCACCTGATAGCCGTCCTCCGCAAGCTTGATCGCGGGCTGGAACAGCGCCTTCCACTCCAGCTTGCCCCATTTCTTGTGCGCCATTTCCATCAGGCGGACGTTGCCTGGAACGCCGACCGAAAGGCCGCCGGGGATGACGTCCATATAACCGCGCGGCTTGCCGTCGGCGCCGAGGAACCGTTCGGGTTTCGCCGCGGCAGGCGCGGTTTCGCGGCCGTCGATCGTCGCGATGCTGCCGTCCTTCGCGTCGTGATAGACCATGAAGCCGCCGCCGCCGATGCCGCTCGACTGCGGCTCGACGAGGGTCAGGACCGCAACCATCGCGATCGCTGCGTCAGCGGCGGTTCCGCCTTCGTGCAATATCTCCCGCCCGGCCTCGGTCGCGCGCGGATCGGCGGACGAGGTCACGCCCTGCGCCGAGGCGAGCGACGGAATGGCAAGGACGAAAAGGCTGACGGTAGCAAAGAGTCGTTTGATCATGCGCGCGACATTGGCGCGGGGCTCAATTCAGCGCAACCCCGCGCGGGTTAGTCATCCGCGCCGACCGCATCGGCAACGCGCGAGAAGCCGTCGCGCCCCGCTAGCTTTTCAAGGCCATGCGCAATGCGCGCAGCGAGGCCGGGTCCTTCATAGACCATCGCCGAATAGATCTGGACCAGGCTGGCGCCGGCGCGGATGCGTGCCCATGCCTGTTCGGGCGATGCGATGCCGCCGGCAGCAACCAGCGGCAGCTTGCCGCCGCTGGCAGCGCGGAAATCCTTGACGCGGCGGAGCGCAAGATCGGCAAGCGGCGCCCCCGAGAGCCCTCCCGCCTCTTCGGCATGACGCGACGCCAGCGCCGGACGAAGAATGGTGGTGTTCGAGACGATCACCGCCGCGAGCCCCTTGTCGAAAGCAACCGCAACGATGTCGTCGATGTCGGCCGGCTCGAGGTCGGGGGCGACCTTCAGGAATACAGGCTTGGGCGCGTCTGCGGGCTGCGCGGCGGCAACACCGTCGAGCAGCGCCTCGAGCGAAGCCCTGTCCTGCAGGGCGCGAAGACCCGGCGTGTTGGGCGAGCTGATATTCACCGTCAGATAGTCGGCGAGCGGCGCCATCGCTGCCGTGCCCTTCGCATAATCGGCGATGCGGTCGGCGCTGTCCTTGTTCGCGCCGATATTGATGCCAAGCGGCACCGGCAGTCCGTAACGACGCAGGCACGCGATGCGTTCGGCCGCCTTCGCCTGCCCGCCATTGTTGAAGCCCATGCGGTTGATCACCGCACGATCCTCGACCAGCCGGAACAGGCGCGGGCGCGGATTGCCTTCCTGCGGCAGCGGGGTGAGCGTGCCGACCTCGACGAAACCGAAGCCGAAATGCGGCATCGCATGTGCCACGCGCGCATCCTTGTCGAAACCCGGCGCGAGGCCGACGGGATTTGGGAAATGCAGCCCCGCCAGTTCGGTCGCCAGCACCGGGCTGGTCAGCGCATGACGCGCGCGCGGCAACGGCTGGAGCGCATTCAGGGTCAGATTGTGCGCTGCTTCGCCATCGGTCGCATGAACGAGCGGACGAACGAGCGCATAGGCGGCATCGGCGACGGAGGCGAAGAGCGGCATGGCCCGCCATTGCGCGCGCCGGGGCGCTATGGCAAGCCCGCCCTCATCCGAAAACAGGGAGATAAAAGTGTCGCAGCTTCGCCTTGCCGCCCGCCTGTCCACCGCGCTGCTGTTGGCTTCAACTGCCGCCTGCACCCCCGCCGTCGTCAGCGAAGCCCCCGTAACGGCATCGACCGAAGCCCCTCCCCCGGCACCTGCGGGCGCGTCGCTCGCGCAATTCTTCGACAATTACGACGCGGCGCAATTGTCGCTGAGCCCGCAGGGCAAAGCCTATCGGGGTATCCGCGACGCCGACTATGGCAAGTGGAACGACGTCAGCGACGAAGCCGAGGTCGCGAGCCACAAGCTGCAGCAGGTCAGCGCCGAGGCGATGCGCGGCAGCTTCGACCCCAAGACGCTGTCCGAAGACGAAGCGCTGTCGTTCGAGTTGTTCAACGCGCAGGCGGCGCGCGCCGACCGCCTCTTCGCCTTCCGCGATCATGAATATATCTTCGACCAGATGAATGGCGCGCAGAGCCAGCTCCCCGCCTTCCTGATCAACATCCACCGCGTTGCCAATGTCGCCGAAGCCGAAGCCTATATCGAGCGCATCCGCGGGCTCGGCTCGCTCCTCGACGCGCTGTCGGCACAATCGGCCGAGCGCGCGGCCAAGGGTTATGCACCGCCGAAATGGGTCTATGCCTATGTCATTTCGGACATCGGCAATCTGGTGATGCCCGACAATGCGGTAATCGAGGATTTCAAGGCAAAGGTGGGCAAGCTCGACATCGACGCGACCCAAAAGGCCGCATTGATCGCTTCAGCCATCGTGGAGTGGCACAATATCGCGAGCCCTGCCTATTCCCGCCTGCTCACCGAGATGAAGCGCCAGCAGGCAATCGCGCCTACACAGGACGGGGTATGGCGCATGCCCGAGGGCAAGGCCTATTATGAGGCGCTGCTCGCCAACTACACGACCACCGACATGACCGCGGCGCAGATCCACGACCTCGGCCTTGCCGAAGTCGCGCGCATCCACGGCGAGATGGAAGCGATCAAGACGAAGGTGGGCTTCAAGGGCACGCTGCCGCAATTCTTCGAGCATCTGCGGACGAGCCCGCAATATTATTATACGACCCGCGAGGAATATCTCGCCGACGTCGCGGCGAAGGTAAAGGCGATGGAGGCGCGCCTCCCCGCCTTCTTCAACACGCTGCCCAAGGCGCCGCTGCAGGTAAAGGCAGTCGAGGCCTTTCGCGAGAAATCGGCAGGCAAGGCCTTCTATCAGTCGCCCTCGCCCGACGGATCGCGGCCCGGCACCTATTATGTGAACCTCTACGACCTCAAGGATATGTCGAAGACCGAACTCGAGGCGCTCGCCTATCACGAGGGCGTTCCGGGCCACCATCTGCAGCGCGCGGTCCAGACCGAACTCACAGGGCTGCCGCCGTTCCGCCGCTTCGGCGGTTTCACCGCCTATACCGAAGGCTGGGGCCTCTATTCGGAGGAACTGGCCAAGGACATGGGCTTCTACGCCGATCCCTACAGCGATTTCGGCCGTCTCGGCATGGAGCTGTGGCGCGCGTGCCGGCTCGTCGTCGACACCGGCATCCACGACAAGCGCTGGACGCGCGAACAGGCGATCAAATATCTGAAGGACAACACCCCGAACCCGCAAGGCGACATCGAGAAGGCGATCGAGCGCTATATCGTCTATCCGGGACAGGCGACGGCGTACATGATCGGCAAGCTCAAGATCATGGAACTGCGCGAGCGCGCGCAAACGCAGCTCGGTTCGCGCTTCGACTACAAGACCTTTCATGACGTCGTGCTCGAATCAGGGCCGGTGCCGCTCGACATCCTCGAACGCCGCGTCGACGCCTGGATCGCGAAGGCCAAGCAAAGCTGACAGGGAATTGCGGGTTGACGCCCCGCGACAAATGGAAAATTATAGGAGACAGAAAAAGGCGGCAACAAAGCTGCCCGGGGTCGGTCTCGTCATGTCGGAAGTTTCCTCTTCGCCATCGGGCGTGGACGGCGATACGCCGTTCGAGCTGCAATATTTCCCGCCCGATCCCGATCTGGCGGAGATGGTCTCGAGCTTCTATTTCGTCCGGCTCGACATGCCGCTGTTCGACGAGAGCGAGCGGGCCGACCGTCCGCAGTTCCGCATCATGAGCCACGCCGAGGGCGAATATATCTTTCCCGACGGCCACCGCTTTCCGGCGAGACGCGCCACGATCATCGGCCCGACCAGCGGCAGCGTGCGCGCGACCGGTCGCGGGCCGCTGCGCATCTATGGCTTCGGGATGATGCCGGCCGGATGGGCAACGCTGATGGGCGACCATGCCGACAAGCTGACCGACCGCGCGATGGATGCCGCCGACCTGTTCGGCGACTGGATCGACGATGTGGTTGAAGCACTGATCGCCGCGGAAAATACCGAAGAGCGGCTGGTCATCGGCAATAATTTCGTCCGCGAGATCCTGAAGAAAAACGAGCCCGCGCCGATGTGGTTCACGCGGACCGTCGACCGGTGGCTGACCGAGGCGGTCAGCCCGCAGGTGCCCGATCTGGTCGAGGCGACAGGCATGTCGATCCGCTCGGTCGAGCGAATGACGAAACATTATTACGGTCTGTCGCCGCGCATGCTGGCGCGCAAATATCGTGCGGTGCGCGCGGCCTCGGCGATCGCGCGCGGCCAGACCCTCGACGATGCCGATCTCGGCGATGCCTTCTACGACCAGTCGCACCTTATCCGGGAGATCAAGCGCTTCACCGGCGCGACACCCGGACAGCTGTCGCGCCCGACGCTCTATACCGAAGCGACGACCAAGGGCCGCAAACAGCTTACGGGCAAGGTCAGCCCGCTCGTCTCCGATACCTGACGGCATCGCCCGCGGGCGACGAAGCGAAATAAAATAGCGCCGGATTACGATTTGGCGTTTCCGTACAATCGCGAATCGCCCCGCAGGCATAATCCACCCTTGCGACCCAGAAGAGCTCTTCCTCTGACGAGGACAGAGACCTTCATCTTGGCACCCGTTTGGCATCCGCCGGGCGGGTGCTTTTTTTGGGCCATGATTTTCTTGCGCGCCCGAAACCCCGCCTTGCTTGCGCACTGCGAACCCCTCGCCTATATAAGTGGAGTAATTTACTCCAGTTAAGAATCGTTCGCAATTGCGACGGAAAAGAACATGCGCCTGTCGAACCTTGCCGATTATGCCGTGGTGCTGATGAGTGCCGCCGCCCGTCAATGCGGGTCGGTGGCACTCAGCGCGGGCGTGCTTGCCGAGCAAACGGGCATTCCGGGGCCGACCGCGCAAAAGCTGGTGAGCAGCCTCGCGCGCGCAGGCCTGCTGGTTGCCTCGCGCGGCAGCGGCGGCGGCATCCGCCTCGCGCGGCCCGCGGCGGCGATCAACGTCGCCGACATCATCGAAGCGGTCGAAGGGCCGATCGCCCTCACCGCCTGCGTCGCCGAAGGGCGCCATGACTGCTCGCTCGAAGGGAGCTGCAAGGTGCAACCGCACTGGGGCGTTGTGAACGGCGCGGTGCGGGGCGCACTGGCGGACATCAGCCTCGCCAGCCTTTCGACTGCGCCGAAACCGACATTCACCCGGCCGACCCCCGCGATGGCCGGCGACGAGATCAGATTATGACCGACAACACCGAAACCCCCGTCAAGGATCAGGCCGCGCACGACGCCGCGGCGAAGGTCGCCGATTATGAGCATGGCTGGTCCTCGGCCATCGAGACCGACTTCGCGCCCAAGGGGCTGACCGAGGATACGGTCCGCTTCATCAGCGCGAAGAAGAACGAGCCCGAATGGATGCTCGACTGGCGGCTGAAGGCGTTCCGCCATTGGCAGACGATGGAGACGCCCGACTGGGCGAAGCTCAACGTCCCGCCGATCGACTATCAGGACGCCTATTATTACGCGGCGCCCAAGCCGAAGCCGAAGCTCTCCAGCCTCGACGAGGTCGATCCCGAGATCCTTGAGGTCTACAAGAAGCTCGGCATTCCGATCGAGGAGCAGAAGGTCCTCGCCGGCGTCGAGGGCGCGCGCAAGGTCGCGGTCGACGCTGTGTTCGACAGCGTCAGCGTCGCGACGACCTTCCGCGAGGAACTGAAGCGCGCGGGGGTGATCTTCCTGTCGATCAGCGAGGCGATCCGCGAATATCCCGAGCTGGTGAAGAAATGGCTCGGCAAGGTCGTGCCGATGCACGACAATTATTTCGCGACCTTGAACTGCGCGGTCTTCTCCGACGGCACCTTCGTTTACGTGCCCGAAGGTGTCCGCTGTCCGATGGAGCTCAGCACCTATTTCCGCATCAATGCCGAGAATACGGGACAGTTCGAGCGGACGCTGATCATCGCCGACAAGGGCGCGTACGTCAGCTATCTCGAAGGCTGCACCGCGCCGATGCGCGACGAGAACCAGCTTCACGCCGCGGTGGTCGAACTGGTCGCGCTCGACGATGCCGAGATCAAATATTCGACCGTCCAGAACTGGTACCCCGGCAATGCCGAGGGGCTTGGCGGCATCTATAATTTCGTGACCAAGCGCGCGCTGTGCCAAGGCAAGCGCAGCAAGGTGTCGTGGACGCAGGTCGAAACCGGCAGCGCGATCACGTGGAAATATCCGAGCTGCGTGCTGAACGGCGACGACAGCGTCGGCGAATTCTATTCGGTCGCGGTCACCAACAATTACCAGCAGGCCGACACCGGCACCAAGATGATCCACAATGGCAAGCGCACGCGCTCGACCATCGTTTCGAAGGGGATCAGCGCGGGCAAGTCGAACAACACCTATCGCGGCATCGTTCGCGTCGCGCCCAATGCCGAGGGCGTCCGCAACTTCACCCAGTGCGACAGCCTGCTTTTGGGCAGCACCTGCGGCGCACACACCGTGCCGTACATCGAAGTCCGCAACCCGAGCGCGACCGTCGAACATGAAGCGACGACAAGCAAGATCAGCGACGACCAGCTCTTCTACGCGATGCAGCGCGGACTGGGGCAGGAAGAAGCGGTGGCATTGATCGTCAACGGCTTTGCCAAGGAAGTCCTGCAGCAACTGCCGATGGAGTTTGCGGTCGAGGCGCAGAAGTTGCTGGGGATCAGCCTTGAGGGGTCAGTTGGGTGAGCAACGATTTGCCCGAAAATCTCGGAAGCGAGTTCTGGTTTGCATTATTCATGCTCCTGCTCTGCTGCGCGGGAAGCTATCTCGGCTTCACGCGGGATAATCCGACCGCAGCCTCGGTCGGCGCATTGCTCGCCTTCTTTTATATTCACCGACTGGTGACACGCCTTCGCGACGTGCGGCTCGCACGTCACCTGAAACAAAACCCTGAATTATTGCGGATTTATAATGCTCAAAATCGATAACCTCCACGCCACCGTCGCCGACAAGCCGATCCTGAAGGGCCTGTCGCTCAGCATCAATGCGGGCGAGATCCATGCAATCATGGGTCCCAACGGCGCGGGCAAGTCGACGCTCTCCTATGTCCTCGGCGGACGCCTAGGTTATGAGGTCACCGAGGGCTCGGCGACCTTCGACGGGCAGGACCTGCTCGAAATGGACCCGCACGAACGCGCCGCCGCCGGCCTCTTCCTCGGTTTCCAGTATCCGGTCGAAATCCCCGGCGTGTCGAACGTCCAGTTCCTGCGCGAGAGCCTCAACGCCCAGCGAAAGGCGCGCGGCGAAGAGCCATTGTCTGGTGGCGACTTCCTGAAGCTCGCGCGCGAGAAGGCGGGGCTGCTCAAGCTCGACATGGACATGCTCAAGCGCCCGGTGAACGTCGGCTTTTCGGGCGGCGAGAAGAAGCGCAACGAGATGGTGCAGATGGGCATCCTCGACCCCAAGCTCGCGATCCTCGACGAGACGGACTCAGGCCTCGACATCGACGCGCTGCGCGTCGTCGGCGACGGGATCAACGCGATCATGCGTCGCCCCGACAAGGCGGTGCTGCTGATCACCCATTATCAGCGCCTGCTCGACTATGTGCAGCCCGATTTCGTCCACGTCCTCGCCGCCGGCCGCATCGTCAAGTCGGGCGGCCCCGAACTCGCGCTTGAGCTTGAACGCGAAGGCTATGCGGAGATCGCGGCGTGATCCTCGCCTTCGCCCTTCTGACAATTGCGCAGGCGCCCGAGCCGGTACCGACCGACGAGGAAATCGTCGTGATCGCACAGAAGCTGGGCAGCCTTGCTGTGATGGTCGGCCGCGACGCCAAGGGTCGCTATCATTGCGACCTCAGCGAAAGCAGCGGCAACGCGCGTCTCGATGCGCAGCTTTGCAAGACGAGTGCGACCTGCGTCAAGAAGGGCGCATCGAACCAGACCGAAGTGAAGGCCTGCATCGACAAGCGCAAATCGACTTTGCTCGCGGACTTCCGCCGCGAATGGGCGGAGCGCCGGCCATGACCGCCCTCCCCAACCGGCGCGACGAAGCGTGGCGCTATAGCGATTTGGGCGCGGTGGCCGCGGCGTGGCCGCTGCCCGCGCCCGAGAGCATCGTCGTGCCCGCAGGCGGCGACTTCCGCCGCGCGATCGTGCAGGACGCAGGCGATATCCGCCAGATCGAACTCGTGCTCGGCAAGGGCGCAACCGCATCGCTGCACGTGCTCAACATCGGCGGTGCCTATGGCCGCATCGAGCTCGCCGTGACGCTCCACGAAGGTGCCGACTTCCATCTCGGCGCGGCGCAGATCGGCGGCGGCGAACAAAATCTCGAGATCGTCACCACCGTCACCCACGCCGAACCCGGCGCGACGTCGCGGCAGATGGTTCGCTCGGTCCTCGGCGGCACCGCGACCGGCACCTATCTCGGCAAGGTCGCCGTCGCGCGCGATGCGCAGCAGACCGACAGCGAGCAGGATGTGAAGGCGATGCTGCTCGACCGCAGCGCGACCGCCAACGCCAAGCCCGAGCTCGAAATCTTCGCCGACGACGTCAAATGCGCGCACGGCTGCGCGATCGGCGAACTCGACGCGATGAGCCTCTATTATCTCCAGTCGCGCGGGCTGCCGCCCGCCGAGGCGAAGAAGCTGCTGCTGCAGGCCTTCGTCGCGGGCGCCTTCGACGGCGCCGAGGATGAGGAAAGGCTGCAGGCGCTCGCGCTCGCGAAATTGGGGGAATTGGTGTGACCAACCTCCCTTCCCCGTTCGCATCGAGCGAAGTCGAGATGCCCATCGGTAACGCACGCCTTCGGGGTGTCTCGACTTCGCTCGACACGAACGGGATTAGAGACCAGTTCCCCGGCCTCAACCCCGGCTGGCACTATCTCGACACCGCCGCGACCGCGCAAAAGCCGCAGGCGGTGATCGACGCGACGGTGAACGCGATGGGCCGAGACTATGCGACCGTGCACCGCGGCGTCTATGCGCGTTCGGCCGACATGACGCTGGCCTATGAGGCGGCACGGCGGCGGATCGCGGCGTTTATCGGCGCGCGCGAGAATGACGTAGCTTTCGTGCGCGGCGCGACCGAGGCGATCAACCTCGTCGCCTATTCGCACCCGCGCAAGGGCCGCGTGCTGCTGTCGGTGCTCGAGCATCACAGCAATATCGTGCCCTGGCAGCTCGCGGGCTGGCAGGTCGATGTGTGCCCGCTGACCGCCGACGGCCGCATCGACCTCGACGCCGCCGAAAAGCTGCTGACCCCCGAGCACACGATGGTCGCCTTCGCGCATGTCTCGAACGTGCTCGGCAGCCCGCTCGACGTCGCGCGCGCCGCCGAACTCGCACACCGCGTCGGCGCCGAACTGCTGATCGACGGCTGTCAGGCGGTCCCGCGCCTGCCCGTCGACGTCGCGGCATTGGGCTGCGACTATTACGCCTTCTCGGGCCACAAGCTCTACGGCCCCACCGGCATCGGTGTGTTGTGGAGCGACAAGCTCGACACCTTGCCGCCGTGGCAGGGGGGTGGATCGATGATCGACCGCGTAACTTTCGCGAAAACCACCTACGCCCCCGCCCCCACCCGCTTCGAGGCGGGCACGCCGGCGATTATCGAGGCGATCGGGCTCGCAGCGGCGGTCGATTATGTCGAGGCGATCGGGATCGACGCGATCCACGCGCACGAGATCGCGCTCGTCGGCAAGCTACGCGAGGCGCTGGCGCGCAAGAACAGCATCACGCTCTATGGCCCTGAAAACAGCGCCGGAATCGTGAGCTTTTCGATGGCGGGGGTTCATCCGCACGACATCGGCACTATCTTGGACGAAAGCGGGGTCGCGATCCGCGCCGGGCACCATTGCGCACAGCCGCTGATGGAGCATCTGGGTGTCCCCGCGACCGCGCGCGCGAGCTTTGGCGTATACAGCAATCAGGACGATGTGACGGCGCTGATCGAGGGCCTGTCACGCGTCGAGAGGATTTTCGGATGAGCGAGGATCGCATGATCAAGGTGGAAGAAGTGACGAGCGTCGAGGCGCCGCCCAAGGCGCGCGTCGAGGATGTCGAGACCGCGCCCGAAAAGCTGGAGCGCAAGCGCGACTATCTGGAGGGCTTCCTCGCGGCCAAACCCGTGGCGGTCGAACCCGGCGCGGTCGGCGGCGACCTCTATGAGGCCGTGATCAATGCGCTCAAGGACATCTATGACCCCGAAATCCCGGTGAACATCTACGACCTCGGGCTCATCTACAATGTCGAGATCGACGAGGGTCATGTGATGGTCACGATGACGCTGACCACGCCGCATTGCCCGGTCGCCGAATCGATGCCCGCAGAGGTCGAGTTGCGCGTCGGCGCGGTTCCCGGGGTCGGCGATGCCGAGGTCAATCTCGTCTGGGATCCGCCGTGGTCGCCGCAGAATATGAGCGACGAAGCGCGCCTCGAACTGGGAATGCTGTGATGACCGAGACAAAGACCCGCGCCCGTCCCGCCGCCGTCGCGCTGACCGGGAACGCCGAGGAACGCATCGCCAAGTTGATGGCGGCCGCCCCCGAGGGCGCGATCGGCGTCCGCCTGTCGACCCCGCGCCGCGGCTGCTCGGGCCTCGCCTATTCGGTCGACTATGTCACCGAAGAGCAGAAGTTCGACGAGAAGATCGAGACCCCCGGCGGCACCTTCTACATCGACGGCGCGTCGGTGCTTTACCTGATCGGCAGCACGATGGACTGGGTCGAGGATGATTTCGCCGCGGGCTTCGTCTTCGAGAACCCGAACGCCAAGGGCGCGTGCGGCTGCGGCGAGAGCTTCACCGTCTGAATCCGGCCTAGCGGCAGACTGACCAGCCACCCATCCGCACCGCCATGTCGAGGTGGAAATGATTGGCGTGCGCGGCGTTATGATCGGGTGACAGGACCGTCGAGAACAGGTCGCATGACCCGTCGCGCACCGCGTGCAGAAACTCGCTACGCCTGTCGCCCGGCTTCCAGTCGTTGATCAGCGTGATGCGTGTCCCGTCGGCCAGAACGAAAGCCGAAATATCGATCGCATTGGCGGTCGAATGCTCGCTCTGTGCATCGCGGCCGGCGATCTTGCGGCAATTATAGCTGCCCATATTTTCCAGCTCGACGACATTCTGTCCGAAATATTTCCGCGCCGCCGGCTGCACGACATCGCGGGCCCAGAGCGCCATCGCCGCGGTCACGGCGCAGCCCGGCGCGGCGTTGGCCGGACGCATGGTGGGCACGAAGCCGTTGCCGGTCAGCACCATCCGCTGGCTTGCGCGGCACAGGCCCGTCCCCACGACCGGCCGCCGCTCATAGCCCGCCTTCGCCCGGTCGAAGGCGGCGAAACAGGCGGCGTCATCATCCGTGAAATTCATCAACTTGCGGTGCGTCGCCCAGCCCTGCGGATGCCCGAGTTCGAAGCGTGCCCCCGGGAAATGCTCGGGATGCTGGCGCACCCATTGCATGAAGCGGATCGCCCCGAGCGCCAGCACGACGGCGATGGCAAACCAGATCAGATAGGGGCGCAGGCTTTTCATTCGCCCCAGATGGCGCGCGAGGCGCCAGCGGGCAAGCTTCAGAGCGGTTCGAATCTCACCGACAGCCCGTCCTTCGGCCGCGGGATCGGCAGCATCTGCCATTCGGGCGCATAGCTTTCGGCGACGACGATCCGGTGCGTGGTGACGACATGGTGGAAGAAGATCTTCGCCTGCATGTAGGCGAAGTGCAGTCCCAGGCACATATGCGCGCCGCCGCCGAAGGGCACCCACGCATATTTGTGCCGGTCGCGGGTCGGTTCGGGCGCGAAGCGCATCGGGTCGAACCTCTCGGGTTCGGGCCAATGCTCCTCCATCATGTGCGTGAAGGCGGGGCTGACGCCGACCGAGGTCCCCGCCGGAATGCGATAGCCGCCGAATTCGAAATCCCTGAGCGCACGGCGCGGGAAGCTCGGCACCGGAGGCACGAGACGGAGCGATTCCTTGAACGCCCATTCGGTCATCTCGAGTTCGCCGAGCCCGTTGTGCCCGACCCCCTCGCCAGCCGGCGCGACGCTCAGCATCTCCTCGCGCAGCCGGTCCTGCCACTCGGGATGTTTCGCGAGCTGGTACACCATGGTGGTGATCGAACTCGTGATCGTGTCGTGCGCCGCCATCATCAGGAAGTTCATATGGTCGACGATCGCGCCGATGCTGAGATATTCGCCGTCGTCGTCCTTTGCGCGGCAGATCTGGCTGAAGATATCCTCACCCGCGCCGTCGCGGCGCTCGGGGACCATCTTGCCGAAATAGTCGACGAGGTACGCGCGCCCCTTCGCGCCGCGGCCCATCGCGGTGAAGGGCAGCGGACGGCGCACGACGCCGATCGAGGCCTGTACCATGTCGACGAAGGCCTTGTTGACCTTGTCGGCCTCGGGTCCCCACGGAATGCCGAGGAAGCTGGTCGCGGCAAGGTCGAGCGTCAATTCCTTGATCGCCGGATAGAATTTGAAGGTCTTGCCACTCCACGCGCCAATCCGGTCGCGGATGCCCTCGTTCAGCGAGTCGGCATAATGGCGCATCGGTTCGGGCTTGAACGCGACCGACAGAACCTTGCGGTCGGCGCGATGCTTTTCGAAGTCCATCAGCATCAGCCCGCGCGGGAAAAGCAGGTTGAGCACCGGACCCCAGCCCTGTTCGGACGAGAATATCTTCTCGCGGTCGAACATTACGAGTTCGTTCGCCTCGGGCCCGTGCAGCGCGACGCTGCGTCCGCCAAAGCTGTTGTTGCGATAGACACGGCCGTATTTGCCCACCATCCGCTGCGTGAACGAAGGATAGTCGCGCAGCTGTTCGAGCGTGTTTCCGATGATCGGCATGCCGTCCTCACCGGGAATATGGTCGAGCGCTGCATCGGGATTGCGCGGCAGCCAGTGCGCGGTGTCGGGGCCGAAACGGCCTTCCGACCATTCGAGTTTCGCAGGCGCGTTCATCGGGGAGGCCTCATCTTCGTTGCGATAATGCCATGGCTATCGAACTACTGACATCAATGCAAGTAACGCCTGTCCCGGCATCGGACTCCATTCACCGCAAATTCAACTCGACTCATGCATTCTCATGGCAAGATAACGGGTCGCATCCGTTTGGACCCTAAAGGACAATGCCATGGCCAAGAGTTTTCGGCGCCCCCTCTCCATCGCGCTCGCGGCGCTCGCGACGACGACGCTTGGCGGCTGCTATTACGGCGACGTTTACGGCTCCAGCTATGCCGGCGGCGACTGTGCGACACGCTATGGCGCGGATTATTATGATTATGACGGCTACGCCTATGACGACGGCTATGGTTACGACTGCTACGACGGGTCGGACTACGGCGGCGGCTTCGCGCAGATCGGTTTCGGTGGCGGCTGGTACGACAACTATTATTACCCCGGCTACGGCCTGTGGCTCTTCGACAGCTATAACAACCGCTACCCGCTGCGCGGCCAGTATCTGAACTATTGGGGCGGGCGCCGCGCGTGGTGGAAGCATCATGGCGGCGACGGAAAATGGAATCATCCGGGCCGCGGTGACGGCCATGGCGACGGCCGACCCGGACGGCCCGGCGGGTGGAACGGACACCCCGGCCGCGGCGACGGTCAAGGAAACGGACAGCCTGGTCCTGGCGCCGGCAACGGCAACAACGGCACCCCGCCGACGACGACCAACCCGGGACGGCCCGATCGCCCGTGGGTCGGGCGCCCGCCGCGGGGCGATGGCAACTCGGTTCGCCCGCGCCCGCCGCGTGCCGACGCCCCTGTCGGTTCGCCCGATGGCAGCGCGGCAACGCCGCCGCGGAACTGGACGCCGCGCAACCCCGGCGCGGCCGGACGTCCGCCGCGGCAGGCCCCGATGGGACAGCCGGGCGGCTATCGCCCTGCCCCGACACCGCAGGCGACCGCGCCCGCGCCGGTGCGCAGCGCGCCGCCTGCCGTCCGCAACGAGACGCGACCGGCCCCGCAGGGCCGCGCCCCGCGCGTCGATCGGCCGAACCACACCCGCGAGGACTGACCGGCGCGATCAGCTCTCGGCGGGCGGTGTCCGCTTATCGCTGACCATATCTTCCTGAAGGTCGAGCCCGCGCGCGCCGTGATGCGACGTGTGCGCGGGCGCGTGCGGTCGATCGGCGAAGGCCGCGTCGGGTTCTTCGAGCATGCCTTCCCATTTGGTGATGACCGATGTCGCGACGGCATTGCCGACGACATTGGTTGCAGTGCGGCCCATGTCGAGGAACTGGTCGATCGCGAAGATCAGCGCCACGCCCTCGACGGGCAGGTCGAACATCGCCAGCGTCGCGGTGATGACGACCAGGCTGGCGCGCGGCACCGCGGCGATCCCCTTTGACGACACCATCAGCGTCAGCAGGATCAGAATCTGCTGCGTCATCGACAGCTCGATATTATAGGCCTGCGCGATGAAGATCGTCGCGAAGCTGGCGTACATCATCGATCCGTCGAGGTTGAAGCTATAGCCCAGCGGCAGCACGAAGCCCGAGATGCGGCGCGGCACGCCAAAACGGTCGAGCTGCTCGAACAGTTTCGGCATCGCCGCTTCCGATGACGCGGTCGAGAAGGCGATCAGCAACGGTTCGCGGACATAGCGGATCAGCTGGACGATGCGTTTGCCGAGGAAGATCGCACCGATGCCGAGCAGCAGCACCCACAGCAGGACGAGCGACATATAGAATTCGGTGACCAGCTCGGCGTAGGTACCGAGGATGCCGAGGCCATATTTGGCAACGACGCCGGCGAGCGCGCCGAACACCGCGATTGGCGCCAAACGCATCACATAGCCAGTGATCTGGAGCATCAGCTCGGCGAGCGCCTCGGCCCCGCGTACCAGCGGCTTGCCCTTTTCGCCGATCGCGGTGAGGCCGACCCCGGCGAAGAGCGCGAAGACGAGGATCTGGAGGACGTTGTTCTCCGCCATCGCCTGGAAGATGTTCTTCGGGAACACATGTTCGATGAATTCGAACAGGTCGAGCTTCTTGACCTCGCCGACCTCGGCCAGCGAATGCGCGCCGACGGTCAGGTTGAGGCCGGCCCCCGGCTCGAAGAAATTGACCATGATCAGGCCGAGGCTGATCGAGATGAGGCTGGCGAGAATGAACCACGCAATCGCGCGGCTGCCGATACGCCCGAGCGCCGAGCTGTCGCCCATATGCGCGATTCCCGCGACCAGTGTGCCCAGAATCAGCGGCGCGACGATCAGCTTGATCAGGTTGAGAAAAATGGTCGAGAGCAGCGTGAAGCTGCGAAGCCAGTAGGTGAATGCCTCGCTGTCGGCGGGCACGGTGACCCGGACGGCATAACCAACGATGACCCCTAGGATCATGCCGATCAGAATATAGAGTGTGAGGCGACGGCCCATCTTCATGCTCCCCTGTCCCGCAGCGGCGGGTCCTTATGAAGCGGGGGTAACAGGGTGGCGCGCCGCTCGCAATCGGCTCGCACGATTATTGCGTGGGCATCCCCTTCCGGCCGGGACGCGCCGCGACCTGGATCAGCCGTTTTGCGCCCGGTGCAACAGCTTGTGATCGGCCAGAACCAGCGCCATCATCGCCTCGACCACCGGGGCGCCGCGGATGCCGACGCACGGATCGTGGCGACCCTTGGTGACGATATCGGTCGCCTCGCCCGCCTTGTTGATCGTCGGGACAGGCGTCAGGATCGAACTGGTCGGCTTGAATGCGACGCGGACGACCACCGGCTGGCCGGTCGAGATGCCGCCCGCGATACCGCCGGCGTTGTTCGACAGGAAATCGGGCCGGTTGCTACCGTCGGTCGCAGGGCGCATCGGGTCGGCATTTTCCTCGCCGCGCAGCCGCGCCGCCTGAAAGCCCGCGCCGATCTCGACGCCCTTCACCGCATTGATCCCCATCATCGCCGCGGCGAGGTCGCTGTCGAGCTTGGCATAGATGGGCGCGCCCCAGCCGGCAGGAACGCCGCTCGCGGCGCATTCGATCACCGCGCCGAGCGAGGAGCCCGATTTGCGTGCCGCGTCCATCAGCCCTTCCCAGCGCTGCGCGGCGGCCGGATCCGGGCAGAAAAAGGGATTGCGATCAATTTCTTCGAGGTCGAAGTTCGCGGGATCGATCGCGTCGCCGCCAATCTCGGCGACCCACGCGTGGATCTGGACCTCGGGAATGATCAGCCGCGCGACCCCGCCCGCGGCGACGCGCGCCGCGGTCTCGCGCGCGCTCGACCGGCCGCCGCCGCGATAGTCGCGGATGCCATATTTGGCGTCATAGGCATAATCGGCGTGGCCGGGGCGATAGGCCTGCGCGATCTCGCCATAATCCTTCGAGCGCTGGTCGACATTCTCGATCATCAGGCTGATCGGCGTGCCCGTCGTCTTGCCCTCGAAAATGCCGGACAGGATGCGCACCTGATCGGGCTCCTGCCGCTGCGTCGTGTGGCGCGACTGGCCGGGGCGGCGCTTGTCGAGGAAAGGCTGGATGTCACCCTCGGACAGCGACAGCCGCGGCGGGCAGCCGTCGACCACCGCACCAAGTGCGGGCCCGTGGCTCTCCCCCCAGGTGGTGAAGCGAAGAACACGTCCGAAGCTGTTGAAACTCATGTGCCTACCCCAAGCGGCCGAAGGCGGGTGCATAGTCCGCGCGGCCGCCTTGCGGCCATTCAGCGCCGCTGTCCAGCATCATCGCCATGAAATGCGGCCCGGCAAAGGGTGAGGCGAAGCGGGCCGCGAGCTCGGGCGAATAGCCGAATCGCGGGTAATAGGCTTCGTGACCGAGGACGAAGCTCATCCGGACGCCTTGCCCGCGCAGCCCGTCAAGGCCGGCCCGTATCAGCGCTGCACCGATCCCCTGCCCCTGCAAGGCCGGGGACACCGATACAGGCGCAAGACCCGCAGCCCGCAGCGGCGCGCCCTCCGCCTCTACGTCCATCCGGCTGAAGAGGACATGTCCGACAATTTCGCCCTCGCGATCAGCGACGAGAGAAGTCATGACATCTCCGTCGTCCCCGATCATGCGAACGAGTTCGGCCTCGCCCTGATGACCGAATTCGGTCGCGCAGAAGGCGGACCGGATCAGGCTGTCGATCGCATCGCCATCCGCCGCCGTCGCGGCGCGGATGACGATTTCGTCAGGCAAGCGCGATGTCCGGCGCGTCTTCCTGCTTCATGCCGATCGTGTGGTATCCTGCATCGACATGGTGCGTTTCGCCGGTAACACCCGATGCGAGATCGCTCAGCAGATAGAGCGCCGAGCCGCCGACGTCGTCGATCGTGACGTTGCGGCGCAGCGGTGCGTTATATTCGTTCCACTTCAGGATCAGACGGAAGTCGCCGATGCCGCTCGCCGCCAGCGTCTTGATCGGGCCGGCCGAGATCGCGTTCACCCGCACACCCTGCGGACCGTAGTCGTTCGCAAGATATTTGACGCTCGTCTCGAGCGCCGATTTGGCGACGCCCATGACGTTATAATGCGGGATCACCTTCTCGGCGCCATAATAGCTGAGGGTCAGCAGCGAACCGCCGCCGGTGCCCGTCTCGGGATCGAAGGGCGTCATCATCGCCGCGGCGCGCTTCGCGACCGCGGTGAAGCTGTAGACGCTGATGTTCATCGTCATCAGGAAATCTTCGAGTCCCACGTCGGCATAATGGCCGCGCAGCGCTTCCTTGTTGGTGTACCCGATCGCGTGAACCACGAAGTCGATCGTCGGCCAGCGCGCGGACAGCGTGGCAAAGGCGGCGTCCAGATTATCCATGTCGGCGACGTCGCAGTCGATCAGGAAGTCGCAGCCCAGTTCATCGGCAAGCGGCTTTACCCGCTTCAGCATTACGTCGCCCTGATACGAGATCGCCAGCTCGGCGCCGTGCGCATTCAGCGCCTTTGCGATACCCCAGGCGAGCGACTTGTCGTTCGCGAGGCCCATGATCAGCCCGCGCTTGCCCTTCATCAGACCCGTCATTGTTTTTCTCCGGCCTTTTTGTCTTCGATAATTACGTCGTCGATGCGCCCAATAGCGTCATGGCCCAAATCCTCAACCTCCACCAAGGCTGCATTGAGTTCGGCGCCGACCACCATACCCAATCCGACGAGGTAGAAAAAGAAGAGCGCGACCATCACGCCCGCAAGGCTGCCATAGGTCACGTCATAGCTGAACAGGCTGGCGAGGAGCGGCGGCAGCGCCAGCGTGACGCCGATCCACCAGAGCGTCGTGAACAATGCGCCGGGCCATTTCGGGCAATTTTTGAGGCGCCGGTATTTCGAAGGGGTCAGCGAATAGAAGAGCAGATAGATCGCAAGGAACAGCCCCAGACCCGACACGCCGCGCGAAATCGCCACCGTGCCCGCCGATTGATAGGCCGCGGGAAGCACGCGGGTGATGAACTGCTCGATCCCGACGATCAGCACCTGCATGCTGAACGACAGGATCATCAGCACGACCGCCCCGGTGATGATCCCGATCGACAGCAGGCGGTAATGGAAAAACCCGCGGCTGAAATGCGTGCCATAGGCACGGCGCAGGATGTCGCGCATCGTCTCGATGAAGCTGCCGACGGTCCACAGCGCAACGAGCGCGCCGATCCACAGGAAGATACCGGTGCGCGCGCCCATCACTTCGCGGATCGGCCCCGCCAGCGCCTTGGCGACGGTCGGCGGCATCAGCGAGAAAACGGCTTCGATCGCCGTTTCCCCGCCCTGGCTGCCGCCAAGCAGGCTGAGCGCCGCGGCGACGAGGATGAAGAAGGGGAAAAGCGCGATCAGCGCCAGATAGGCCAGGTTGCCGGCGTGGATGAAGCCGTCGGTATAGGTACCGACCACGACGCGGCGCAGGATCCTGAACGCACGCGTGCCGGGGCCCAGTGTCTCGCGCCCGCGGTCGATGACACCCTGTGCTCGCGCGCGCAGCTTGACGCGCTTGGCGCGCTCGGCGCGTGCCTCGGGCGAATGCGGCGAATGACCTTCGGCAAGAAACTCCTGACCGACTTCCGCGGCCACTTCGCGTTCAAGCGCGGCAACGATCTTTTCCTGTTTGCCCTCAGCCACGCATCACACGCCGAGATCCGCCCGCACCGCGCGGGGATCGCTCCAGGCCTCGACCAGTTTCGCAAGCTCGGCATCTTCGGCAGGCAGGTCGATCATCAGCCGGACGAGCTGGTCGCCGCGCCCGCCGCTCTTCTGGCTGAAACCCTTGCCCTTCAGACGCATGACCTTGCCCGACGTCGAGCCGGCGGGAATCGACAGCATGACCGGGCCGTCGACCGTCGGCACCTTGACCTTCGCGCCCTTGACCGCCTCGTTCAGCGTGATCGGCAGGTCGAGGCGGATATTGTCGCCCTCGCGCTCGTAAAAGGGATGATCCTTGACGGTGATCGTGACGATGCCGTCGCCATTGCCGCCCGGGCCGGCCTGCCCCTTGCCCGCGAGGCGCATCTGCGTCCCCGTTTCGACGCCGGCGGGCAGCTTGAGGTCGATCGTCTTGCCATCGGCGAGCGTGATGCGCTGCATCGCCTGCGTCGCCGCATCGACGAAAGATACCGACAGGCGATACGCGACATTCGCACCCTTGGCCGGCGGCGCGCTGCGGCCGCCGAAGCCGCCGAACGGCCCGCCGCCACCGCCGCCGCGTCCGCCGAACAGCCCTTCGAAAATATCGCCGAAGTCGGCGCCGTCGGTGCCGAAGCCACCGAAACCGCCCTGCTGGCCGCCGCGCGGGTCACCGCGGAAACCGCCGCCGCCATAACCGAAAGGCATCGCCGGATTGCCCTCGCCGTCGATCTCGCCGCGGTCGAATTGCCCGCGCTTCGTCTTGTCGGACAGCAGGTCATACGCCTTGGTCACGTCGGAGAATTTCTCCGACGCTTTCGGGTTGTCCTTGTTCTTGTCGGGATGCAACTCCTTGGCGAGCTTGCGGTACGCGGACTTGATTTCCGCCTCGGTCGCGCTCTTCGATACGCCAAGGGTGGTATAGGGATCGGCCATTCTGCTCCTGTAGCCCGATAAGTGACTGCCCGTGAAGGCCTGATTGGCTGGCGATGTGGGAACATCCGCCATCGGGGTCAAGTTCCCCGCTCGACCAGCAACGCCTGCCGGACTATGACGCAACGATGAGCGACGCCCCCTTTGCCCTGTTCGATAGCTGGTTTGCCGAAGCCCGGACAAGCGAACCCAATGACGCCAATGCGATGGCGCTTGCGACCAGCACGCCGGACGGCCGCCCGTCGTTGCGGATGGTGCTGCTGAAGGGGCATGGGCCCGACGGCTTCGTCTTCTATACCAATCTCGACAGCCGCAAGGGAGGCGAGCTGGCCGGGAACGCGCACGTCGCGCTGCTCTTCCACTGGAAATCGCTGCGCCGCCAGATTCGCATCGAAGGTGCGGTGACGCCGGTCGACGACGCCACCGCCGACGCCTATTTCGCGACCCGCAGCCGCGACAGCCAGCTCGGTGCCTGGGCAAGCGACCAGTCACGCCCGCTGGGTAGCCGCGAAACCTTCGAGGCGCGCTTTGCCGAAATGCAGGCGCGTTTCGACGGGCAGGACGTCCCGCGTCCGCCGCGCTGGTCGGGCTGGCGGGTCACGCCCGAGCGCATCGAGTTCTGGCAGGATCGCGAACATCGCCTGCATGAGCGTAACCTCTATGTGCGCGACGGCGAAAACTGGACGAAAGGACTTCTCTATCCATGAGTGCGCTCCGCTCGCTTCCGATCACGCGCGTCGATGCCTTCGCCGACCGCCCCTTCGCCGGCAATCCCGCCGCGGTCATGCCGCTCGAGGAATGGATGAGCGACGCGATGCTGCAGGCGATCGCGGCGGAGAATAATCTCTCCGAAACCGCCTTCCTCGTCGCCGACGAGAGCGGCGAGGCCGATTATGAGCTGCGCTGGTTCACGCCCACGGTCGAAGTCGCGCTGTGCGGCCACGCCACGCTGGCGAGCGGGCATGTTCTGCTCTCTGCGGCCCAATGGCGAAACGAGATGCGGTTCAGGACGCGCAGGGCAGGCATACTGCAGGTGACGCGGGGCGACGAGGATAATGAATATCACGTCCAGCTCCCCGCCTACCGCGCCGAAGCGAAACCGATGCCGGAGGCCGTGAAGGCCGTCGGCGGCGAGGTCGTCGAGACGCTGTGGCATGACGGCGGCTATGCGATCCTCGCCTATCATGGCGCCGAAGAGGTGCGCGCACTGACGCCCGATTTCGCCGCCCTCAAAAAGGGCGGAGACCGGATGTTCATCGCGACTGCGCCGGGCGCCGGCGATCCGTCGGGCGCCGATGTCGTAAGCCGCGTTTTCGTGCCGGGAGGCGGGATCGACGAGGACCCGGTGACCGGGTCGGCGCACGCCGTCCTGGCACCCTATTGGACCACGCGCCTGGGCCGCGATCATTTCGCCGCCTATCAGGCGAGCGCGCGGGGGGGCTATGTCGGCTGCCGGCTGACCGGCGAGCACGTCGAACTGACCGGCCGCTGCGTCACGACGCTGGCCGGCGAATTCCTCCTCTAGGGGCGTCGGCATGGGCATCCCGGGCCCCGCGTCGCACGCTCCTCGCCACAGCTTGGTGCGAAAGGAAAACCGGCACCCCGGGCAGTGGCGGGCAAGGATCATGTAACCGGTTGCATTGATCCGGGCGCCGCACTAGACCCTCCCCATAACGACAATCTTCCGGAAGAGGAAAATTCAGGATGGACGCACCCAGCCAGACGCCGGGCGCCGGCACGAAGTCGACCGCAATGGCGGCTTTTGCCGCGGTTACGGTGCTCTTTTTCGCCTGGGGCTTCATCACCTCGCTGATCGACCCGCTCGTTGCCGCCGTGAAGGGCATCTTCACGCTGAGCGATGCCGAGGCGCAATTGTCGGCGTCGGCCTTCTTCATCGCCTATGGCCTGATGTCCTTCCCCGCCGCAGCGCTGATCGCGCGTTTCCATTCGGTGCCGTCGATCCTGACCGCGCTGTCGACGATGGTCGCAGGCTGCCTCGTCATGCTCGCCGCGGCGAACCTCGCGGTCTATCCGCTGGTGCTCGCCGGGCTGTTCGTCCTCGCGAGCGGGATCACGATCCTGCAGGTCGCGGCGAACCCGCTCGCCGCCGCACTCGGCGACCCGAAACGCAGCCATTTCCGCCTGACCTTCAGCCAGACCTTCAACAGCTTCGGCACCTTCCTCGGCCCGCTGATCGGCGCGCACCTGTTCCTGCAGGGCGTCGAGGTGAAGGAAGGTACGGTCGTCACCGACGCGGTGCGCGCGCAGGCCCTCGCCGGGATCGACGCCGCCTATTTCTGGATTTGCGGCCTGATCGCCGCGCTGGTCATCTTTTTCTGGGTCAGCCGCCGGATCGTCAATGAAGCCGTCCCGCCCGCTCCCCTCGGCACGCGCGCCGGCATGGGCGAGCTGATCCGCGAAGCCTTCGCCTCGCGCTGGGCCATGCTGGGCGGCCTTGCGATCTTTCTTTACGTCGGGGCCGAGGTCGCAATCGGCACCCATATGGCATTCCTCCTGAACGGCGACAGCGTCTGGGGGCAGTCCGACGCGGCGTTCGGCGTCCCCCTGCTCGGCTGGTTCATGGGCAGCGACGGTGTTTCCGGCGTCTCGTTGCAGGAAGCGACCAAGGCCGTGGCCTTCTATTGGGGCGGCGCGATGGTCGGACGGGCGATCGGTTCGGTATTGCTCGCCCGCATGCCCGCGGCGAAGCTGCTCACCGCTTTCACCGCTGCGGCTGCATTGCTCTGTCTTTATGTCGTCTTCGTCGGCGGGGTAAGCGGCGGCTTCGTCGCGCTGTCGATAGGCCTTTTCAACTCCATCATGTTCCCGGTCATCTTCTCGCTCACCCTCGAACGCTCCACCGCCCGCGCGGAAGCTGTATCGGGACTGCTTTGCACCGCAATCGTGGGTGGGGCGGCGATCCCTTATCTTACCGGCCAGCTGTCGGATGCCGTTGGCTATGGCGCGGCGCTGATCCTGCCTGCCGCCTGCTATGTCGCGCTCTGCATCTTCGCTGTCGCCGCCGGACGTGCACCGGTACGTCAGGCGAGCGCTGCCGCGACCGTGCACTGATGCCGCGGCTGCGCGACATCGCCCGCGCCGGCGGCCTGCCCTTCGCTGCGCTCGCGACCGCAGCGGCCAATCCCGTCGCCGCGCGCGATGACGTGACGCACAAGGTCTGCTCACCGAACGAACGCATCTGCTTCGCGCTGACGACCGAGAACGAGATTCCGACCTATAGCGTGACGCGCGACGGCAAGCCGGTGATCGCGCCCTCGCGCCTCGGCTTCATGCTCCGCGGCGACGGCAAGTTCGAGCATAGCACCGCGCTGGGCGATGCGACCTATGCCGAAGCCGATCGCACATGGGAGCAGCCGTGGGGCGAAAATCGCGTCACGCGCGAGAATTACCGCGAGATGCGCGTCCCGATCGTCGAGCTGATCGGCGGCAAGCGGCGGATCGACCTGATCGCGCGCGTCTTCGACAGCGGCGTCGGCTTCCGCTTCGCCTTCCCCGATCAGGAGCGGCTGAAGGACGTCCGGATCGACGAAGAGCTGACCGAGTTCAACATCGCGGGCGAGGCCGAGGCTTGGTGGATCACGGCGGGCGAGTGGAACCGCTACGAATATCTGTACAATCACACCCCCGCGAACCAGGTCGGCACCGCGCACACACCGATCACCTTCCGCCGCAAGGACGACGGGCTGCATATCGCGATCCACGAGGCGGCGCTGGTCGACTATGCCGCCTTCTGGCTGCAGCGGATCGACGGACAGCGCTTCCGCACTCGCCTTTCGAACTCGTCCGAACCGTCGAAGGTGCAGCGTACCGCACCTTTCGAAACGCCTTGGCGGACGATCATCATCGGCGACGACGCCCCCGGCCTCTATGCCTCGGCCGACATCATCCTGAACCTTAACGAGCCGAACAAGCTGGGCGATGTGAGCTGGGTCAAGCCGCTCAAATATGTCGGCATCTGGTGGGCGATGCACCTCGACCAGTGGAGCTGGAACAGCGGGCCGAAGCACGGCGCGACCACCGAACATGCAAAGCAGTACATCGATTTCGCCGCGAAGCACGGTTTCGACGCGGTGCTGATCGAGGGGTGGAACACGGGCTGGGACGGCAACTGGATCGGCGACCATGGCCGCAATTTCAACTTCGCCGAGGCCTATCCCGATTTCGACATGGACAAGGTCGCAGCCTATGCGAAGTCGAAGGGCGTCGCGATCATGGGGCACCATGAAACCGCGGGCAATTCGGGGCTCTATGCCGAGCAGCTCGACGCGACGATGGACTATTATGCGAAGCATGGCGTGCCGTCGGTCAAGACCGGCTATGTCGCCGATGCGGGCGGCGTGCTGCACAAGGATGCGAGCGGCAACGAAATCTGGGACTGGCACGACGGCCAGTGGCAGTCGCGGCACCATCTGGAGGTCGTGCTCGCGGCCGCCAAGCGCCATATCTCGATCAACGCGCACGAGCCGATCAAGGACACCGGGCTGCGCCGCACCTACCCCAACTGGGTCAGTCGCGAAGGCGCGCGCGGCATGGAATATCAGGCGTGGGGCGACCCGCCAAACCCGCCCGAGCATGAAACCAACCTCGCCTTCACGCGGATGCTGTCGGGGCCGATGGACTTCACCCCCGGCATCGTCAGCCTGACCGGCAAGGGCGGGCGTGAAATCCCGTCGACGCTCGCGCGGCAGCTCGCCAATTTCGTGGTGATCTACAGCCCGGTGCAGATGGCGGCCGATCTGCCCGAGAATTACGAAAAGCACCCCGACGCGTTCGAGTTCATCAAGCGCGTCCCCGCCGACTGGGAGCAGACGCGCGTGCTCGCGGGCGCAGTCGGCGACTATGCCGTGTTCGCGCGGCAGCGGCGCGGCGGACAGGACTGGTATGTCGGCGGCGTCACCGACGAGCAGGCGCGCGAGCTGACGATCGACTTCGCCTTCCTGCCGAAGGGCAAGAGCTATCGCGCGAAAATCTGGCGCGACGGCCCCGGCGGCGGCGTGGGCGGCGACCGCTTTGCGATGACTGTCGAGGAAAAGACCGTCACTGCGGCGACGAAACTCCCCGTCCGTATGGAAGCCGGCGGCGGCTTCGCCATCGCGCTGACCCCGGCGCGCTGACCGATGGCGGCGCTTACGATCCGCGATGCACGGAAGAATTTCGGCGATACCGAAGTGCTGAAGGGCGTGTCGATCGACGTCGCCGACGGCGAATTCGCTGTGATCGTCGGCCCCTCGGGCTGCGGCAAATCGACCCTGCTGCGTTCGGTCGCGGGGCTTGAGGAACTGACCGCGGGCTCGATCATGATCGGCGAGCGCGACGTGACCGCCCTGCCCCCGTCGGATCGCGGCATTGCGATGGTGTTCCAGAGCTACGCGCTCTATCCGCACCTGACGGTGTACGAGAATATGGCCTTCGGGCTGAAGATCGCGAAGGCCGACAAGGCCACGATCGACGAAGCGGTGCGCCGCGCCGCCGCGATCCTGAACATCGAAGCCTTGCTCGACCGCAAGCCCGCCGCGCTCTCGGGCGGGCAGCGGCAGCGCGTCGCGATCGGCCGCGCGATCGTGCGCCAGCCGCAGATCTTCCTGTTCGACGAGCCGCTGTCGAACCTCGACGCCGACCTTCGCGTGCGCATGCGCTACGAATTCGCCAGCCTGCACCGCCAGCTCGGCACGACGACGCTCTATGTTACGCACGATCAGGTCGAGGCGATGACGCTCGCCGACCGCATCATCGTGCTCCGCGAAGGACGGATCGAACAGGTCGGCACCCCGCGCGATCTGTACGAGCGTCCGGCGAACATCTTCGTCGCGCAGTTCCTCGGAACGCCGCGCATGAACATCATGCCTGCCGTGGTGACAGGCGGAAGGCGGGCAACGCTCGCGGACGGGCGCAGCATCGCCCTGCCCTCCATAATCCCGCCGCTTGCCGAGGATGCGCCGGTCTCGATCGGCATCCGGCCCGAGGATATCGCGATCGGCGACGCGCCCGGCGCACTGCCCTTCACGATCCGCTTCATCGAACGGCTTGGCGGCCTCGCAACCGTGCATCTCGGCGGGCGCGAGGGCGACGAACCGGTCGCGTGCCAGCTCCGCGACGACGGCAGACTCGCCGAGGGCGATCAGGTCGCCGCGCTGTTTCCGCCTGATCGCCTGCACCTCTTCGACGGCGACGGCCTCGCGCTTCGCACGGGCGGCGCCGAATGATCTTGCATCGCGATCTTGTAACCGGTTACCGTATCGCGCCGCGGCGACGGCACGCTTTCAGGCGGTAGGGGCGACGGATATGGCGACGTTGAGGGATGTGGCGCGCGAGGCAGGCGTATCGGTCGCAACAGCGTCGCGCGCGATCAACGGGCTCGGCAACGTCACCGGCCCAACACGCGATGCGGTGCTGGCGGCGGTCAAAAAGCTCAATTTTGTTCCCCACAGCGGTGCGCGCAGCCTGACGCGCAAGAAGACCGACACCGTCGGCGTGATCCTGCCCGACCTGTTCGGCGAGTTCTTCTCCGAGATCATTCGCGGCATCGACCTGGTCGCGCATGAATCGGGGATGCACCTGCTGCTCGGCAACATGCACGGCAGCGCGCACGAAACCGCCGCCGCAGTCGCCTCGATGCGCGGGCGCGTCGACGGGCTGCTGATCATGCCGCCCGACATGAAGCCCGAGCTGCTCGCAGGCCACCTCGACCCCGCACTGCCGACGGTCCTGCTCAACTATGACGCCGGTCCACTCGACGTCCCGTTCGTTGCCGTCGACAATTATCATGGCGCCTATGCGATGACCGAGGCGCTGCTCGACCGCGGCGCGCGGCAGGTCGTCCATATCGCGGGACCGAAGCACAACCGCGACGCGCGCGACCGCCAGCGCGGCTTCGTCGACGCGATGGCGAAGATCGCCAAGGAACGCAGCCCGGTGATCCTGCCCGGCGACTTTTCCGAAGAAGCGGGCGCCGAGGCGGCGCGCCTGCTGATCCAGGGCCAGCTTCCCGCCGACGCAGTGTTCGCGTCGAACGACCTGATGGCGGTCGGCTGCATCCACCAGCTTGGCGAAGCGGGGCTTTCGGTGCCGCGCGACATCATGGTCGCGGGTTTCGACGACATCCCGCTCGCGCGCCACGTCTCCCCGGCGCTGTCGACGATGCAGGTCAAGATCGACCGGCTCGGCTCGACCGCGATGATGTTGCTGCTTCGCCTGCTGCGCGGCGAGACGCTTGGCGCGGCAAGCGCGAACATCCTGACCCCGACGCTGATCGCGCGCGGCACGACCGCGGGCCCGGTGGGGCTGGCTGCGGTTGCGAAGGCGGTTGCGGCGGAGCGCGAGGCCGAGTGATGCCAAAGGTGCGCCGCCTGTGGAGCTGACGCGGCGCCAGATGACAGGCGCGCTCGCTGCGCTGCCCCTGCTCCCCATGCTGGGTGGATGCGGTGCACGCGGCGGCGACGGGCTGACCGTGTGGGCGATGGGGAATGAGGCGGCGCATCTGCCCGCGCTGCTCGATACACTGAAGCTGCCTGCGTCGATGCCCAAGATCAGCGTCCAGCCGCTCCCCTGGACCGCGGCACACGAGAAATTGCTCACCGGCTTCGCGGGCGGCTCGCTCCCGGCGATCGGACAGGTCGGTAACAGCTGGATCGCCGAGATGGCGGCGATCGGCGCGATCGCGCCGGTGCCTGCATCGGCCGAGCATCTGCTGACTGACCAGTTCCCCGCCGTCGTCGATACCAACCGCATCGCGGGCAAGACCTGGGCCGTGCCCTGGTATGTCGACACGCGGCTGCAATTCTACCGCAAGGACCTGTTCGCGCGCGCGGGCTATGCCGCGCCGCCGCTCATCTGGAGCGAATGGAAGGCGGCGCTGCACAAGGTGAAGGCGCTCGCCGGACCGGGCAATTATGCCGTGCTGCTACCGGTCAACGAGTTCGAGCAATTGCTGACCATCGCGCTGTCGGCCGGCGCGCGATTGCTGCGCGACAACGGATCGCGCGGCGCCTTCGCCGATCCCGAGTTCAAGGCGGCGCTCGCCTTCTACAAATCACTGTTCGACGAGAAGCTCGCACCGGTTGCATCGGCGACGCAGATCTCGAATATCTGGGACGAGTTCGCGAAGGGCTTCTTCAGCATCTTCACCTCGGGCCCGTGGACGATTGGCGACATGAAAAGCCGCCTCACGCCCGCGATGCAGGACAAATGGGGCACCGCGCCCAATCCCGGGCCGCAGGGCATCGGATCGGCCGCGCCGGGCGGATCGAGCCTCGTCGTCTTTGCCGGGACCGCAAGGCCCGACGCGGCTTGGGACATCGTGTCGCGGCTGCTCGCGCCGTCGGCACAGCTCAGCTTCCAGAAACTCACTGGCGACCTTCCCGCGCGCCGTTCGGTATGGGCCGACGCGGGCCTTGCAAGCGACCCGATCGTCGCGCCCTTTGCGACGCAGCTCGACCGCGCGACCGCGCTGCCCAAGGTTCCCGAATGGGAGCGCATCGTCACCGAGATGCAGATCGTCGCCGAGCGCATGGTGCGCGGCGAATTCGCCGTCGATGCCGCGGCGAAAGAGATCGACCGCCGCGCCGACCGCCTGCTCGAAAAGCGGCGCTGGATGCTTGAAAAAGGACAGGCACTTTGAGCACGATCGGGCGCCAGAGCGAAGCTCGCGCCGGCTGGGGCATGAGCGCGCCCGCGCTGACCGCGATCGTCATTTTCTTCGTGGTCCCCGCGCTGGCGTCGCTGGTACTGAGCTTCACCGATTTCGACATCTACGCCCTCGCCGACCTTAGCAACCTCCGCTTCGTGGGTTTCCAGAATTACGAACGGCTTATTGAAAATCCGCTGTTCTGGAAGGCGATGGGCAACACGCTCTGGTTCGTCGTCCTCGGCGTGCCCTTCGTTGTCGGCCTGTCGCTGTTCGCCGCGATGCTCGTCAATTCGCGCTGGCTCAAATGGCGTCCGGTGTGGCGTGTCGCGCTGTTCGCGCCCTATGTGACGACGCTCGTCGCAACCGCGGTGGTGTGGCGCTATCTGCTCCACACGCGCTACGGGCTCGTCAATTATCTGCTCTCGCTGTTCGGCATCGCGCCGGTCGACTGGCTCGGCGATCCGCACGCCTCGCTGCCCGCGATCCTGATCTTCGTCGGGTGGAAGACCTTCGGCTATAATATGATCATCTTTCTCGCCGCGCTGCAGACCGTGCCGCGCGAGTTGGAAGAAGCCGCGCGGATCGACGGCGCCGGCTGGTGGACGCGCCTCCGCCACGTCACCCTGCCCGCGATCGCGCCGACGGTGTTGCTCGTCTCGGTGCTGACCGTCGCGGCGATGTTCCAGCTCTTCGCCGAACCCTATGTGATGACGCAGGGCGGCCCCGCCCAGTCGACCGTCACCATCCTCTATTTCATGTACGAGGAGGGGTTCAAATGGTGGAACCTCGGCTCGGGCGCGGCGGTCGCCTTCCTGCTCTTCCTCTGCATTCTCGCGGTGACGCTCGTACAGCTCAAGCTCGCGAAGCGCGGGGGTGCGATATGAGCCTTCGCCGCTGGACCGTCACCCTGCTCGCCGCATTCGTCGCGCTGCTCACCATCGCGCCGCTGCTGTGGATGGTGTCCGTCAGCTTCATGGCGCGCGGGGAGGCGTCGCAATTCCCGCCGCCACTGCTCCCCGACAGCCCGACGCTCGACAATTACCGGATGCTGTTCGGCACCTTCGGGGTCGGGCGCTTCCTTGCGAACAGCGTGCTGGTGTCGACGCTCGCGACGATCCTCGCCCTGCTGTTCACCGTACCCGCCGGATACGCCTTCGCGAAGCTGCGCTTCAGGGGCCGCGACGCGACCTTCCGCATGCTCGTCGCGGCGCTCGTCGTGCCGGGGCAGATCGGGATGCTGCCGCTGTTTCTCGAACTGAAGGCGATGGGGCTCGTCAACAGCTACGCCGGTGCGCTCGTACCGTGGCTCGCGGGCATCTTCGGCATCTTCCTCGTCCGCCAATATTGCCTGTCGATCCCCGACGAGATGCTTGAGGCGGCGCGTATCGACGGCGCGAGCGAGGGGCAGATATTGCGCCGCGTCGTGCTGCCGATCCTGACCCCGATCATCGTCACGCTGGCACTGTTCGTCTTCCTTGCGAGCTGGAACGACTTCATGTGGCCGCTGATCATCCTAGCTGACCAGAATCTCTACACGCTCCCCGTCGCGCTCGCCGCGATGAGCCGCGAGCATGTGCAGGATAATGAGCTGATGATGGCGGGCGCGGTCGTCACCACCCTGCCGGTGCTGATCCTCTTCCTCGCGCTGCAGCGCTTCTATCTGAGCGGCCTCCTGACCGGGAGCGTCAAGGGATGACCATGAAACGACTGAAAATCGCCGCGCTGGCGGCACTCGCCCTCACCCTCTCTCCTCCGGCAATGGCGCAGATGACCGACGGACAAAGCCCGCAACCCGCGATCGAGGCGGGCAATTATCCGTACCAGCTTTTCCTGCCGCGCGGCTATTCGGCCGACAAGGCGAAGCAGTGGCCGTTGCTGATCTTCCTTCACGGATCGGGCGAGCGCGGCGACGACGTCGCAAAGGTCAAGGTGCACGGCCCGCCGAAGATCGCCGATCGCGATCCCGACTTTCCCTTCGTCCTCGTCTCGCCGCTGCTCGGGACCGATCAGGACTGGGATATCGAAAAGCTCGACCGGCTGGTCGATTATGCGGCCAAGAAGTTCCGCATCGACCCGTCGCGCATCTATCTGACCGGGCTCAGCCGCGGCGGTCACGCGAGCTGGCGCTGGGTCGTCGCCGAGCCGACGCGCTTCGCCGCGGTCGCGCCGGTCGCCGGGCGCGGCGATCCCGGCGGCGCGTGCCGGATCATGGACCTGCCCGTCTGGGCCTTCCACGGCGACCGCGACGATGTCGTGCTGCCCGAGGGCAGCTTCAACATGGCGCGCGCGATCCGCGCCTGCGGCGGCCGCAAGGCGCGCCTCACCGTCTATCCCGACCTCGGCCACAATGCCTGGGACCCCGCCTATGACGATCCCGCGCTTTACGCGTGGCTCCTCGAACACCGCCTCCCCGCGAAGGACAAGAAATGACCAAGACGCCTTTCCCCGACAATTTCCTGTGGGGCGCCGCGACCGCCGCCTATCAGATCGAGGGCTCGCCGCTCGCCGACGGCGCGGGCGCCAGCATCTGGCAGCGCTTTACACACGACCCGCGGCTGATGGCCGCGCCGGGCGACACCGGCGACGTCGCGTGCGACCATTATAACCGCATGGAAAGCGATGTCGCACTGATGCGCGAACTCGGGCTGCAGGCGTATCGCTTCAGCGTCAACTGGGGCCGCGTGCTGCCCGAGGGGACCGGCCGGGTGAACGACAAGGGACTCGATTTCTACAAGCGCCTCGTAGACACCCTGCTCAAGCAGGGCATCGAGCCGCTGCTGACGCTGCACCATTGGGACCTGCCCGTCGCGCTCGACGATCGCGGCGGCTGGCTCAACCGCGACAGTGCCGACTGGTTCGCCGACTATGCGAGCGTCATGTACCGCGCGCTCGACGGGCTGGTGACCAAATGGGTCACGCTGAACGAACCGTGGGTGATCACCGACGGCGGCTATCTCCACGGCGCGCTCGCGCCGGGGCACCGCAACATGTTCGAGGCACCGATCGCGACGCACAATCTGATGCGCTCGCACGGCAAGGCCGTGCAGGCCTATCGCGCCGAAGGGGCGCACGAGATCGGCCTCGTCGTCAACATCGAACCCAAATATCCGGCGACCGACAGTGCCGAGGATGTTGCCGCCACCGCCCGCGCGCACGCCTATATGAACCGCCAGTATCTCGACCCGGCGCTCAAGGGCTCCTATCCCGAAGAGCTGAAGGAAATCTTCGGCGAGGCATGGCCCGAATGGTCGGCAGACGATCTAAAAGACATCAACCAACCGGTCGATTTCATTGGCATAAATTACTATACGCGCAACGTCGTCAAACACGACCCGAACCAGTGGCCACAGCAGGCCGCGCCGGTGAAACAGATCGCGACCCACACCACGACCGACTGGGAAGTCTATCCCCCCGCGATGACCGACATGCTCGTCTGGTTCCGCGACACCTATGGCAACATCCCGCTCTACATCACCGAAAACGGCGCCGCCTTCTACGACCCCCCGACCGCCGGTCCCGACGGGATCGACGACCCGCTGCGCTGCGACTATTTCCGCACGCATATCGCGGCAATCGGCGATGCGATCGCCAAGGGCGTCGATGTGCGCGGCTATATGGCGTGGTCGCTGCTCGACAATCTCGAATGGTCGCTCGGCTATTCGAAGCGCTTCGGGATCGTCCATGTCGATTACCAGACGCAGGTTCGGACGCCGAAGCGGAGCGCGCGCTTCTATTCGGAGATCATCGCGGCGAACGGCGCGAATCTCTGATGCGCTGGCTGGCGCTGCTGCTTGCCGCTTTGCTTGCGTTGCCGGTGGCGGCGAAGGCGCGTGCCGACCGATATGGCGTGATGACGTACAATATCCGGCTCGATATCGCATCGGACGGCGACGATGCGTGGGTGCATCGGCGGACAGCGCTGACCAGCCTCGTCGCCTATTATGCGCCCGACCTCGTCGGGATGCAGGAAGTGCTGCTGGGTCAGAAGCGCGATATCGAGGCCGACCTGCCGGGTTATTCCTTCGTCGGAGTCGCGCGCGACGACGGCAAGGACAAGGGCGAATTCTCGCCGCTCGGCTATCGCCGCGACCGCTTCGCGCTCGTCGCCTCCGGCACCTTCTGGCTCTCCCCCACCCCCGATGTTCCCGGCAAGGGCTGGGACGCCGCCTATCCGCGCGTCGCGAGCTGGGCGCGGCTGACCGACAAGGCGGGCAAGCGCAGCCTGCTCGTCGTCAACACGCATATGGACCATGTCGGGCTGACCGCACGTCTGGAGGGTGCCAAGCTGATCCGGAGCTGGATCGCCGGGCATCGCAAGGCGGGCGACACGGTGGTGCTGATGGGCGATTTCAACAGCCCGACCGGTAGCCCGGCATATGCCGCGATTGCCGAAGCCGGCGCTGATGCACTGCGCGATACTCTGACCATCACCCGCACGCCGCATTTCGGCCCGCTCGGCACCTTCACGGCGTTCAAGGTCGACCAGGTCGAGCCTTCCCCGATCGACCATATCTTCGTGAGCGACGGCGTGACCGTGCTGCGCCACGCGACGCTGACGCAGCAGACGGGCGGCAAGCTGCCCTCGGACCATTATCCGGTGCTCGCCGACCTTTGCGTCGGCAAGGGTTGCTGATCAGTCGGTTTTCGCCTTATCGAGCCAGCCGCCGGTGAAACCGATCCGCTTCAACCCGCGCACGATGTGCGGATTCTTGCGCATCACCTTCCACACCAAGCCGCTGCGGTGGTTTTCCATCATCGTCAGGATCGGCCCCTGATCGATGCCGAGATAGTCGTTCGCCATCCAGCCTTGCGCGGGATCGATCGTGCCGTCCCCTGACGTCGCGCCCGCAAAGGTGAAGCTGGGGTTGAAGGCGTCCTTGAAGCCGTAGCGCGTGTATAGCCGTTCGCCATATTGCGTACGCATCGCCATCAACGCCGGGATCGCCACCTCGGGTGCAAAGGCAACCGAACCGCCGGCGGCGGTCGGAACGACCGTGCCGTCATCGACGACGCGGATCGCGCTGACCCCGCGCGCCATATAGCCATTGAAGGCTCGCGACGTGCCGTTGACGCGATACTGGCCCTCGGAATATCCGGGTCCGTCCGACGCGGTCCAGCCCCAGATGTCGGCGCCGTAGCCGACCCATTTGTTCGGGTTGGCCGCACCATAGGCGCGCTGCGCGAGCGTCGCGCGGCGGCTGTTCTCGAAATAGTCGATGCCCTTGCCGCGCATGAATGCGTCCTGGATTCCCCGGAAATCGACCCAGACATGGCTGTACTGGTGGCCGAAGAGCGGCTCGAACTGCAGATGCTGCTGGCCGTAGAACGTGCCCCAGTCCTTTTCGAGGTCGGCCGCCCAGCCCCTGTCCCACGCATCCCTGTCGACGGCGTGTGTCGGCGAACCGAGCGCGAGCACATAGACGAGCATGCCCTCGTTATACCCGACCCAGTCGTGGCTCTCCCACCCCTTCTCGGGCTTCCAGCCCATGGTGATGGCATGCGAGTTGCGAAGGTTATCGGCCTGCGTACCCGTGGTGTTCCGCTGCGCCCAGCGCCAGTCGACGCGCGTATAGATTTTCTCGGCGAGGTCGCGGATCTCGGCCTCGACCGGGTCGTTGCGGTCGTAATAGCTCTGCGCGAAAAGAACGCCGCCAAGGAACAGGCTGGTGTCGACGGTCGACAACTCGACATTGCGGAAACGCGTGCCGTCGTCGTTCTTCAGGAAGTGATAGTAGAAGCCCTTGTAGCCGGCGTTGCCGGCGGCTTCGGGCCCCTGCGGCGCGGTCCAGTAAAAGCGCAGGCAGTCGCGCGTGCGGTTTGCCGCCTCGGCGCGGGGCACATAACCGCGCTCGGCGCCGATGCCATAGGCGGTCAGTGCGAAACCCGTCGCGGCGATCGACGAGAAGGGATTGCTCGGCCAGCGGTCGGGCGCGAGGCAGCGCTCGGTATCGGTCGTATCCCAGAAATAGCGGAAGGTCCGCTCGGTCAATTCTTCGGAAAAGGCCGCCTCGCTCATCGGCGCCAGAGCGGCAGTAGCGGGCGACGGCATCGCGGAGGAGGCAGGGTTGGCGGTGCAGGCGGCGGTCAACGCCACGAGAGGCAAGGCGAACGCCCCGATCCGGAACGACATTGCAAACTCCAAAAAGAAAGACGCCCGGCCAACGGGAGGGGTGTGTGGCCGGGCGTCCTATTCAGCCGGTCAGAAAGAGAAACCGGCCGATAGCTTAATCGTCCGCGGCGGACCATCAATCGCATAGTCATTCGGGTTACGAAGCCCGGTGACCGCGTTGAAGCCGCTGAAATTGCGGTCGTTGAACAGGTTGATGATATCAACCCTCAGACGGATACGTGTGTCGTCATTGATGAATTTCAGCGGAATATTCTTGGTTATCGACAGATCCATCTGACGATAGCCCCAGAGGTCGCCATTGCCCTTCGTCCGCGTCGAGATCACTTCCCGGCTGAGCGGGTCGCCCGGCGTGAAGACGAACGACGCCAGATATTTCGGCGAGGCCATCTGGAACTTGCCCGACAGCGTGATTCCGTACGGAATGTCGACCGATCCCGCCATCACGAAGCGATGCTTGCGCACGCCCGTCGAGGTGATGAAGTTATAGTCGTCCATGCTCGGGAAATCGAGGCTGAAGGTTTCGCCGAACTGCCGGTTTTCCTTGGCGTCGGTGAAGGTGTAGGTCGCATCGAGGCTCCAAGGCGAGAATTCGGTGTAGCGCTTGGTCAGCTTGAAATACGCCGTGTTCGCCTTCGTCTCGATCCCGTTGGTACCGATGATGATGCTGCCGAACGGCGACGGAGCAAAGCCGAACGGCGAGTCCGGATTGCCAGTTGCCGGGAAGAAGGTGCCATTCGCCCGACGGTTGCCGAGCAGATAGGCGAAACCATCCTTGCTGATCACATAGCTATAGCCGACTTCCAGATCGAGCAGGTCGAAACGGCCGCGCGCGCCGATGCTGAACTGGTCCGAATAGGGCGTCTTCAGCTTGTTGTTGATGAAGCGCAGCTCGCGTCCGGCACCCACGGGCAGCCCGGCGATCAGCGCCGCGCGGCCTTCGGGGGTCAGATAGGCGGGATCCCAGGCGATACAGGTCGCGCTCGGCGCGCAGACGTTGGTCGTGTCGCCCGGGTTGTTGAAGTTGAACGTCCGCGTCGCGAACAGGCCCTGCGACAGTTCCTGCTGGATGAAGTCGAACTGCGTCCGGTCGTACGAACGGCCGTAGCCACCGAAGATCGCGAAGCGCTTCTCTTCATCGAGTGCATAGGTGAAGCCGAGACGCGGCTGCCAAGCGCCCTTGAATGCCTTACGCTCGCTGCCCGTCGAGATATAATCGTCGATGTCGTAATCGGCGTTGACGAGGTTCTGATAGGCGGGGGTCACGGTGCCGTTCGGCGCCGTGTACGGCGCGCGGCCGGCGACGAATTCGGCGATCGCCGGGTCGTGGACATAGTTCAGGAAGGCCGGGGTCCGCTCGTAATCCCAGCGCACGCCGAGGTTGAGCGTCAGGCGGTCGTTCACCTCCCAGTCGTCCTGCGCATAGATACCGAACTGGAAGTTGTTCGACGTGATGTTCGGATCGCCGCCCGCGACGGGCGCGCTGAACACCATGCGGTATGGGATGTCGTCGTTGAACGTGCCGCCGTTGGGGTTGTAATTGACGTTATAGGTGAAGACCGGGTTCACGCCGTTCTGCGTGTTGGTGTTCAGCTTGATCCACTTCGCCTTCACGCCGACCTTGAACGTGTGGTTCTCCATGCCAGTCCAGGTGAAGTCGTCGGAGACCTGCCAGCCCTTCTGGCCCTTGTCCTGGAAGTTGCTGCCCGCGCCGATGCGCAGGATGTCGCCGCGGCGGCTCGTCGTCGCCGGCGGCGGGTTCGGAACCGTGGCGTTGAAGATCGACACATTGCCGAAGTTGAGCGGGCGCGGACCCCAGGTCACATCCTCATAGGCGACCTTGAAGTCGTTGACCCATGTGTCGCCGGTATGCTCCCAGCGCGCAAGACCGCGCCATTCCTCGACCTTTGCGATCGTGCGCGTCTCATAGGCGGCGATACCGCTGTTGAACTGTTCGCCGCTCTCGTCGCGATATTTGACCGAGAATTCGAACAGGTCCTTCGAGGTCGGGGTGAAGTTGAGCTTCCCGAAATAGAGATTCTCGTTGAACGTCTCGCTCGCCGAGCCGAAATATTGCTGATACTCGCTCGGGAAATAGCTGACCGGCAGCTCGAGACCCGGCGTCACGTCGCGCGGATTGGTGCGGCGCTTGCCTTCATAGGTCGCGAAGAAGTGCAGCACGTCCTTGATGATCGGGCCGCCGATCGCGCCGCCGAACTGGATGTCGCGGGTGCGGACCTTCGGGATGTAGCGCGGGAAATTCTCGCTCGGGCGGCGGTCGCGCAGATCCTGGTTGGTGAAGTCGATGAAGCCTTCGCCATGGAATTCGTTCGTACCCGACTTGGTGATCGCGGTGATCGCGACCGAGCTGACCTGGTCGTATTCGGCCTTATAGTTCGAGCTGATGACGCGATACTCGCCGATCGCTAGCTGCGGGAACGGGTTGCCCTGCGTCGAATCCTGCCCGGTGATACCGTTCTTCAGGACATAGTCCTTCTGGCCGACGCCATCGATGAAGATATTGACCGCATTGCTGCCCTGCGCGCCGCCCTGCAGGCGCGACTGGTCGCTGCCGTTGGTGATGAACTGGACGCCCGGCGCGAGGTCGGCGAAGGCAAGGAAGTTGCGGTTGTTCTGCGGCAAGACTTCGATCAGGCGCTGCGAGATGTTCGTGCCGACCTCGCCGCCTTCCATCGAGCGGATGCGGCTGCCGGTGACGATGATCGCATCGTCACCCTGCCCCGTCGCAATCTCGGGCTCCGAGAAATCGAAATCGAGAACGGCATTCTGCGCGACGTTCAGCGAGAAATTGTCGGTGCGGCGGACGCCGTTCGGGGTCGTCAGCTCGAGCCGGTAGGTGCCGGCCGGCAGCGACGCGAAATTATAGCTGCCGTTCTCCGTCACCGTGACACTGCGGGTCAGGCCGGTCTCGGTGTTGATCGCCGTGACCTGCGACACGCCGCCTTCGGCCTTCACATTGCCGCGTAGCGACGCGCCGGCAACCTGGGCGTGCGCAGGTGCCGCCATACCGAGCGCAAGCGCCGCACCGGCGCTGCTATAGGCAAGCGCCGCGGCAAGCATCCGGACATGCGACCGGCGCGCGGCATTGGATTGAATCTGACGGTGTGACTTCACGGCATCCTCCCTGGTAAACGGCCCCGATTTCCCCCGATTTTTCGCCACTTCGTCCGGTTTTCTTACCGGTACGGCGCCGAATCGCGGGGAACCCGTGTTCTTGTTGATTTGATTTGTAACCGGTTTCACGATAGCTGTATAGAGGGAAGCGACACAGGCGGACAGAACCGGGGGCCAGCCGGAAATGGCTTGTTTCAGCCAATCCGTGCGCCACAACCAAAGAGAGACCCAATGGGGAAGGACGAATCATGCCGCCGAAATCGCGCAATCTTGCCTGTCTGACGCTTGCTACGCTGATGGTCGCAGGACAGCTCTCCCCCGCCCCGCTCGACGCCAAACCGGCACCGCGTGTCGAACAGCCCGCGCCGGAAGTCGACTCGACCGGCTGGATGAAACCCGATCCGGTGATGGAAAGGTTCATCGCTGACCTGATGGCGAAGATGACGCTGGAAGAAAAGATCGGCCAGTTGTCGCTGCTGACGAGCGACTGGGATTCGACCGGTCCGACGATGCGCAAGGGCTATCAGGACGACATCCGCAAGGGGCGCATCGGATCGATCTTCAACGCCTTTACCGCCAGATATACGCGCGAACTGCAACGCCTCGCGGTCGAGGAAACCCGGCTCAAGATTCCGCTTCTCTTCGGCTATGACGTCGTCCACGGCCATCGCACCATCTTTCCCATTTCGCTTGGCGAATCAGCTAGCTGGGATATGAAAGCCATTGAAAAGTCGGCAAGAGTTTCGGCGACCGAGGCTGCGGCCGAGGGCATTCACTGGACTTTCGCGCCGATGGTCGACGTGGCACGCGACCCGCGGTGGGGGCGCATGTCGGAGGGTTCAGGCGAAGACGTCTATCTCGGCAGCCAGATCGCCAGGGCGCGCGTGCGCGGCTTCCAGGGCGACGATCTGAAGCGCGTCGACACCGTGCTCGCGACCGCGAAGCATTTCGCGGCCTATGGCGCCGCGCAGGCCGGGCGGGACTATCATACCGTCGATATCTCCGAACGCACGCTACGCGACGTCTACCTGCCGCCGTTCAAGGCCGCCGCCGACGCGGGTGCCGCGACCTTCATGACGTCGTTCAACGAATATGACGGCATCCCCGCCTCGGGCAGCCATTATCTGCTGACCGACATCCTGCGGAAGCAGTGGGGCTTCAAGGGCTTCGTCGTAACCGATTACACGTCGATCAACGAAATGGTCCCGCATGGTTATTCGCGCGACCTCAAGCAGGCGGGTGAGCAGGCGATCAACGCCGGGGTCGACATGGACCTGCAGGGCGCGGTCTATATGGAATATCTCGCCAAATCGGTCGCTGAGGGCAAGGTTTCCGCCGCGCGCGTCGACGAGGCGGTGAAATCGATCCTCGAGATGAAGTATCGCCGCGGGCTGTTCGAGGACCCGTACCGCTACTCCGACGAGGCGCGTGAAAAGGCGACAGTCTACAAGCCCGAATTTCTCGAAGCCGCGCGCGACGTTGCGCGCAAGTCGATCGTCCTTTTGAAGAACAAGGACAACGCCCTCCCCCTCGCCGCGACCGCGAAGTCGATCGCGGTCATCGGCCCTCTCGGCAACAGCAAGGAGGACATGATCGGCAGCTGGGCGGCAGCTGGCGACCGCAAGACGCGCCCGGTGACGTTGCTCGAGGGGCTGCAGGCGCGCGCGCCGAAGGGCACCAGCGTCGCCTATGCACGCGGCGCCGGCTATGGCTTCGACGATGCGGGCAAGAGCGACGGCTTCGCCGAAGCGCTCGCGCTCGCGCAGAAATCGGATGTCATCATCGCGGCGATGGGCGAGAAGTGGGACATGACCGGCGAGGCGGCGAGCCGCACCTCGCTCGACCTGCCGGGCAACCAGCAGGCGCTGCTCGAAGAGCTGAAGAAGACAGGAAAACCGGTCATCCTCGTACTGATGAGCGGGCGTCCGAACAGCATCGACTGGGCCGACGCGAACGTCGATGCGATCCTTGAGGCCTGGTATCCGGGCACGATGGGCGGCCATGCGATCGCCGATGTGCTCTACGGCGATTATAATCCGTCGGCGAAGCTGCCCGTCACCTTCCCGCGCAACGTCGGGCAGGTGCCGATCTATTACGACATGAAGAACACCGGGCGGCCGATCAATCCGAAGGACCCGAACGCCAAATATGTTTCGCGCTATCTCGATACGCCGAACACGCCGCTTTATCCCTTCGGCTATGGCCTCAGCTATACCAGCTTCACCTATTCGCCGGTGACCCTCGACAAGACGGCGATCCGCCCGGGCGAGAAGCTGACGGCGAGCGTGACGGTAACGAACAGCGGCGCCCGCGACGGCGAGGAGGTCGTGCAGCTTTACGTTCGCGATATCACCGGATCGGTCACGCGTCCGGTCAAGGAGCTGAAAGGCTTCGAGAAGATCGCGCTCAGGAAGGGCGAAACCAGGACGGTGCGCTTCACGCTGAGCGACGCCGACCTGGCCTTTACCCGAGCCGACATGAGCTGGGGTAGCGAGCCCGGTGCCTTCACGCTGTGGGTAGGACCGTCGTCGACCGAAGGGTCGGAGGCCGGTTTCGAGCTGACCGAATAGGGCGGCTTGCCGGGGAGGCGGCGCAGGTCTAGGCGAGACGGTGTGAGTCCCGACACGCCCTGCCCGCCCTCCGCGCTCGCCCCCTTCCGATATCCTGCCTTCCGGGCGATCTGGATCGCGAACCTCGCGTCGAACATGGGGTCGATGATCCAGTCGGTCGGCGCGGCGTGGCTGATGACCGAGCTCACCAAATCGCATTTGCTGATCGCGCTGGTGCAGGCGGGCGCGACGATCCCGATCCTGCTGCTCGGCGTCTTCGCGGGCGCGATCGCCGACAATTACGACCGGCGGCGGGTGATGCTGGCCGCGCAGACGGGAATGCTGCTCGTCTCGGCGGCTCTTACCGTGACGACCTATGCGGGTGCGATCACGCCGTTTCTCCTGCTGTTCTTCACGCTGGCGGTCGGCGCGGGCACCGCGCTCAACGGCCCCGCATGGCAGGCTTCGGTGCGACTGCAGGTAGGGCCCAGGGATCTGCCACAGGCGATCGCGCTCAACAGTATCGCCTTCAACCTCGCGCGCAGCGCCGGCCCGGCACTCGGCGGCCTGCTGATCTCGATCACCGGCCCCGCACCCGCTTTCGCGCTCAATGCGGTCTCCTATCTGGCGCTCATCGTGGTACTGTTGCGCTGGCATCCCGAGGTCGATCCGCCGAAGCGCACGCCGATGCTCGCGGCGATCGCGACGGGCATCCGCTTCTGCTACCAGTCCGATCCCGTCCGGCGCATCCTGATCCGGGGCTTTGTGTTCGGCGTCCCCGCCATCGCTTTCCAGGCGCTGCTCCCTTCGCTCGTGCGCGACCGGCTGCATGGAACCGAGACGATCTATGGCCTCTGCCTCGCCGCCTTCGGCATCGGATCGATCATCGCCGCCCTGTTCGTCGGCAATCTGCGTCGCCGCTGGGGCAGCGACCGGATCGTGAGCGCGTCCTCGCTGGTCTATGCTGCGGCCATGCTCCCGGTTGCCCTCACCCAGCATTTGCCGGCGATCCTCGCGGCCGCCTTCGTGGCCGGCATGGCCTGGGTATCGACGCTGACGACGCTCAACGTCGCGATGCAATTGCGCTCGCCGGAGGCGATTCTCGGGCGCTGCATGGCGATCTATCAGGCGGTCACCTTCGGCGCGATGGCGGTGGGGGCGTGGCTGTTCGGCACGGTGGCCGACCTGTGGACACTGGCGACAGCCATCCTGACGGCTGCAGCGTGGCTGACGCTGTCGGCGGTGATTCTTCCGATGCTCGCGCCGATGCCGGGGCGCGACGAAGGACGCATCATGTCCTAGGCTTCGGCCACGGCCTCCTCGATCGTGAAGCCGCTGTTCGCAAGTTGCAGTTCGTCGCCGCAATGGCTGCACGCGACGACCATATGGAGGTCGTGCCCGCACGGGTCATGCGTCAGCAGAACCGGCGGGCCGCGCTCATCGGAGAACCAGCGGTCACCCCATTGCAGCAGCGCGAGCAGCACCGGATAGAGATCGCGTCCCTTTTCCGTCAGCCGGTATTCCACGCGATCCGAATGCGTCGAATAGGGCACGGTCTTCAAAATCCCCTGCCGCACCAGCCGCTCGAGCCGGCCGGTCAGGATGTTCGTCGCCATCAGCGTGTCGCGCTGGATGTCGTCGAAGCGGTTGATGCGGGTGAACATCGCGCGGACGACGAGCGTTGCCCAGCGGTCGCCAAACAGCTCGATCATCGTATCGACCAGCGGCCGTCCGCCCGGCCGCCGCGCGCCGACCTCGCCGCAGAAGCGTCGGCGCTCATAGGCCGGCGTGACCTGCACCAGCCCCGGTCCTTCGCGCCACGATACCTCGCGCGGGTCGATTTCCTTGTGGCAATGCCCGCACGACGGCACCGGCTCGGTCGCGTGCCCGCACGTCGCATGGTGCAACCGGACCTGAAAGTCGCGGCTTGCCGCCTCCCATTTGTGCTGCCAGCGCAGCATCATCAGCGCGTTGGGAAACTGGTCGCGGCCCTTTTGCGTCAGCACATAGTGAAAGCCGCGCCCGCCCTGCTTGGGCTTCTTGGCGAAGCAATCCTCCTCGACCAGCTTCTTGAGGCGGCCGTTGACCACCGAGCGCGCAAGGCCCGTCCGCGCGACGAACTCATCGAAGCTGTGCGTGCCGAGAAAGGCCTGTTCCATGATAAGCAACACGGGTACGTCGCCGACGACGTCGAGCGCGCGCCAGATCGAGCAGGCCCTGATGGTGCGCTCATGTTTCAATCGGGACACATCCTTCGGTTCCGCTTCGCCCTAACCGGGGCGCCGCGCGATGGGAAGAGGGGGCCGTGCCCGTGGCCCCCTCCCCCGCACCGGGAGAACCCGGTCAGAAGCGACCCGTCAGCTGCACCGCAATCGTGCGCGGCCGGTCAACGATGCCGTTATAGGCATTGCCGGCGTTGCGCGTGATCGTCGTCGCGAGCGGCATCGAGCTGGCGGTCTGCAGGATGCGCTGGTTGGTGAGATTGCGCCCGATCAGCGCGATCTCCCACTTGTTGTCGACCTCGGCGAGCGCAAGGCGCGCGCCAAGCTTGGCATAGCTGTCCTGCCGCGTGCGCGGGTCGAGGTTCGCCGAGGCGATATAGGCCGACGAGAAGTCGACGTTGAAGTTCGCGGCGATCTTCATGCTGCCGCTGATCGGGGTCGTATAGTCGAGGTTGAGGTTGCCCGACCATTTGGGCGACAGCGCGTTGCGCTTGCCCGTATAGTCGCAGAAACCGCCCGGCCCCGGCGTCTGCAGATAATAGCACTGGCCGTTGGTGAAGTTGGTGAACTTGAAGTCGAGATAGGCGATCGCGCCGCTGACCGTCAGCCCCTCGGCGAGTGCCGCGCGGAAGTCGGCCTCGACCCCCTGCGTCTTCGCGCCGGCGGCGTTGCGGACGTTGAAATTCAGCGTGCCGTCGAAGATGTTGACCTGAAGATCGTGATATTTGGTGCGATAGACCGACAGGTTGAACGCAAGGTTGCGTCCCTTGTATTTCAGCCCGCCCTCGAAATTGTCGGCGCTTTCGTCCGCGAACATGAAGGCGCCGGGCTTGGCGACGGTGGTCGAGGTCGGCAGCGAGTTCGAGCGGATATCGAACCCGCCGGCCTTCGTTCCCTTGGCATAGGAGGCGTAGAGCATCAGGTCGTCGGTCGCGTCGAACTGGACGTTGACCATCGGATTGAAGCTGTCTTCGCTCAATTTGCCAGAGATGCTGTGCGCCTCGATGTTGAGCGCGCGGAAGGTCGCTGCGACCACGAGCGGGTTGAAGGTGTTGAGTGGCCCCTGGACGATTGCGAGGCTGCGGCTGCCCGTCTTCTTCTCATGGTTGAAGCGCGCCCCCGCGGTAATGCGAAGCTGGTCGGTGACCGACAGCTCGCCCTGCGCGAAGGCCGAGATCAGGTCCGATTTCTGGCTGTAGTCGCGGTCGTTGCGCGTATCGCCGATCGCATTGAACGGCGGGCCCAGCGCAAGGAAGGTCGAGTTGAACAGGGTGAAGTCCTGCACATCGAGCTTGGCATTCTGATAATAGAGGCCCGCGATATAGTTGAACGCTTCGCCGCCCGGCGATGCGAGGCGGAGTTCCTGCGAATATTGGCGATAGTCCTCGCGAAGGTTCGTGCCGTCAAGGAAGCTGATCCCCGAGAAATCGACGTCGACGATCTCGCGCGTCTTGTAGTCGAGCAGCGACGAGGTCGAGGTCAGCGTGTGGTCGCCGAGCTCGAGGTCCATGTTGAGCGTCGCGCCGAACACCTTGTTGCGGCTCTGATAGCCGTTGTCGGCGCGGACATAGTCGGGGGTCGTGTCGACGAAGAACGGCCCCTGGAACACCGTGTTATAGTTGCCGACCGCGCCGAACACGTCGCGCGGCTGACCCTTCGCCTCGAAGTCGGCATATTCGAGCTTGAGCTCGGCCGCGAATGGCCCGCCGCGATCGAATTCGAGTTTGCCGCGGAAATATTTCTCGTCGACGTTCGGCTCGTCGCGGTCGAGCTTGGTGTTGTAGAAATAACCGTCCATCGTCCGGTAGTAGCCAACGACGCGCGCCTCGACCCCGTCGCTGAGCGGCCCCGACAGGACGCCGGTCAGCTGGAATTCCTTGTGGTTGAATTCATAGAGGCCCGAGACCGAGCCCTCGAATTCATCGGTCGGGCTGCGCGTCGTGATGTTCACCGCGCCCGCGATCGCATTCTTGCCGAACAGCGTCGGCTGTGGTCCGCGCAGCACCTCGACGCGTTCCATGTCGATCAGCGGCAGGCGAGAAAGCTGGTCGCGGCCGTAATAGACGCCGTCGACGAACATAGCGACCGACTGTTCGAAGCCCTTGTTGTCGCCCGAGGCGATGCCGCGGATCGCGATGCGGTTGGCGATCGCGGTCTGGGTGATCTTGAGGTTCGGGACCGACGACGAAATCTGTTCGAGGTTGGTCTGACCATAGCTTTCGATCTGCTTGCCACTGACCGCCGAGATCGAGATCGGCACGTCGGACAGGCCTTCGGCGCGCTTCTGCGCGGTGACGATGATTTCTTCGAGCCCGCCCTGCTCTTCCGCTGGCGCAGTGTCCTGCGCAAAGGCGATCCCGGGGGTCGCGAGCGCCGATGCAGCGAGCAGCGCAGCGAATTGCGTCTTCATGATGTCTCTCCCTCCCACCACCGTCGGGGGCACCCCGCGATGTTTTTCTGGCCTTGCGACTCTTATCTTCTTTAAGTATCGTTATGCAAGTCAGATAATTCGGGAGAGCATGATAGTGCCGAAAAACGGCCTTCCACCAGCGCTTACGCGCAATTTGCGGCTGCCCGCGATCGCCGCGCCGATGTTCCTGGTGTCGGGCCCCGAGATGGTGATCGCAGCCTCGCGCTCGGGCGTGATCGGCAGCTTCCCGGCCCCCAACGCGCGCACCTCGGCCGATCTCGAGGATTGGGTGAGCCGGATCGATTCGGCGCTGTCGAACGATCCCGAAGCAGCGCCCTGGGCGGTCAATCTGGTCGTCCATCCGTCGAACAGCCGCCTGCCCGAAGACCTCGCCTGCGTCGTGCGCCACAAGGTGCCGCTGGTGATTACCGCGCTCGGCAGTCCGGCGCGGGTGGTCGAGGAAATCCACGCCTATGGCGGGCTCGTCTTCGCCGACGTCAACTCGGTCGGCTTCGCGCGCAAGGCCGCTGCGGCCGGAGTCGACGGACTCGTTCTCGTCGCGGCGGGCGCGGGCGGTCATACCGGCGCAACCGCCGGCTTCGCCTTTGTCGAGGAGGTGCGACAGTTCTGGGACGGGCCGCTCGTACTGGGCGGCGCGATCTCGACCGGCCACGCCGTCCGCGCAGCCGAAATTCTCGGCGCCGACTTCGCCTATCTTGGCACCTCGCTGATCGCCTGCGCCGAAAGCATGGCAGTGCAGCCCTATAAGGATATGGTCGTCGCAGCAGGCGCCGAGGACATCGTGCCTTCCAAAGGCATCACCGGTGTGACCGCCAACTGGCTGAAATCGAGCCTGATCGCCGCGGGATACGACCCCGCGAACATGCCCGAGGACAAGCGCCCGAACTTCTCGGACGCGCAGGACGATGCCAAGGCATGGAAGAATGTCTGGTCCGCCGGCCAGGGCGTCGGCGCGGTGCGCGGCATCGAACCCGTCGCCGCTATCGTCGATCGTCTCGTTTCCGAATATGATGCCGCCGCCGCAAGGCCGCGCTTTGCAGCAGCCGAAGGAGTCATCGCATGACCGCCGAACTCGTCGAGACGATTGCCACCACGATCCAGCCGAACGACCACCCCTATATGAAGGACGCGTGGCGCCCGACATACAACGAGTGGAACGCGATCTTCGCCAATGGCGATGCCGAGGTGATCGGGACGATCCCGACCGACATCGACGGCGTTTACGTGCGCACCGGCGAGAACCAGATCCACGAGCCGATCGGCCGCTATCATCCGTTCGACGGCGACGGCTTCATCCACGCGATCTCGTTCAAGGACGGCCGCGCGAGCTATCGCAGCCGCTTCGTCCGCACCAAGGGGTTCGAGGCCGAGAAGGAAGCCGGCCGCTCGCTGTGGGCGGGGCTGATGGAGCCCCCGCACAAGTCGACGCGCCACGGTTGGGGTGCGCAGGAGTGGCTGAAGGATTCAAGCTCGACCGACGTTGCGATCCATGCGGGCAAGATCATCTCGACCTTTTACCAGTGCGGCGAAGCCTACCGGCTCGACCCCTTCACGCTCGAACAGTTCGGCACTGAAGCCTGGGTGCCGCTCGACGGCATTTCGGCGCATTGCAAGGTCGACCTCGCAACCGGCGAACTGATGTTCTTCAACTACTCGAAGCACGCGCCCTACATGCATTATGGCGTCGTCGGCGCGGACAACCGGCTGAAGCACTACATCCCCGTCCCGCTCGCCGGGCCGCGACTGCCGCACGACATGGCGTTCACGAAGAATTACACGATCCTCAACGACATGCCGCTCTACTGGAACAAAGAGCTGCTCGAGCGGAACCTGCACGTCGTTCAGTTCCATCCCGACGAAAAGACGCGCTTCGCGATCATTCCGCGGCATGGCCAGCCCGAGGATATCCGCTGGTTCGAGGCCGAGCCGACCTACACGCTCCACTGGCTGAATGCATGGGAGGAAGGCGACGAGATCATCCTCGACGGCTATTATCAGGAAGAGCCGATGCCGAAGTCCTACCCGAACGCGCCCGAGGGGCTCGAGCGGATGATGGCCTATCTCGACCAGGGACTGCTCAAGCCGCGGCTCCACCGCTGGCGTTTCAACCTGAAGACCGGCAAGACGAAAGAAGAGCGGCTCGACGAGCGCGATCTCGAATTCGGCATGTTCAACCATCGTTATGCCGGCAAGCCCTATCGCTACGCGTACAGCGCGATCCCCGAGCCCGGCTGGTTCCTGTTCCGCGGGCTGGTGAAGCACGACCTCAATGCCCGGACGAGCGAGAGCTACGAATTCGGCCCCGGCCGCTTCGGCAGCGAAGCCCCCTTCGCGCCGCGCATCGATGCCAAGGACGAGGACGACGGCTATCTCGTCTCCTTCATCGCCGACCTCGAAACCGACACGAGCGAATGCGTGCTGATCGATGCCAAGAATGTCGCGGCGGGGCCGGTGTGCCGGATCATCCTGCCCGAACGCATCTGCTCGGGTACCCACACCGTATGGGCGAGCGGCGACGATATCGGCATGGGCCCGAACAGCGTGCTGGCCGCCTGAAATGATCGTCGCGGGAGAGGACAAAAGGCGGCGACATCGGGAAAGCGGCTGGTGGGGCGACCAGACCTTCGCCGACCTGTTCGCAGCCAATGCGGCGGCGCACCCCGAGCGTTTGGCGCTGGTCGATGCCCCCAACCGCGGCGACTTCACCTTCGGCGAGCCGCAGCGGCTGAACTATGCCGAACTGGCGGCCGAGATTGACCGACTCGCCGGGGCGCTCGTGACCGCCAGGATAGGCAAGGACGATGTATTGCTCGTCCAGCTTCCGAATATCAGCGAGTTCGTTGCGCTCTATTTCGCGGCGGCGAAGATCGGCGCGATCGTCAGCCCCGCGGCGGTGCAATATCGCAGCCATGAGCTGAAAGGGATGATCGGCGTCGTCGAGCCCAAGGCGTTCGTCTGCGCAACGGCGGTCAAAGGCTGTGACCATGTCGGCGTTGCGCAGCCGCTGCTGGGCGACATTGCCCTGATGACCTTCGGCCCCGATGCACCGCCGAACGCGCTCGATCTCTCGACCGCGGAGGGAGATGCGCAAGCCCTCACCGCGCATGTCGCCGCAAACCCGGTCGATGCCGACGACATCTTCACCGTCTGCTGGACATCGGGCACCACCGGTGTGCCCAAAGGTGTGCCGCGTAGCCACAACCACTGGATCGCGGTCGCGGGCGCAGGCTATGAGGCGATGAAGGTCGGACCCGGCGATGTCCTGCTCAACCCCTTCCCGCTCATCAACATGGCGAGCATCGGCGGCATCACGATGTGCTGGCTGACCAGCGCGGGGACGATGGTGCTGCACCACCCCTTCGATCCCGGCGTGTACCTCAAGCAGATCGCAACCGAGCGGCCGAGCCTGACGATCGCGCCGCCTGCGGTACTCAACATGCTGTTGCAGAATGAGGCTTTGCTCGCGTCGGTCGACCTCTCGAGCCTGCGCGTCATCGCTTCGGGCTCGGCGCCGCTCGCACCCGCGATGGTGCGCGGCTTCCAGGAAAAGCTAGGCATCATAATCGTCAACGTCTTCGGGTCGAACGAGGGGATGAGCTTCATCACCGGCGAAGGCGACATGCCCGACCCCGACAGGCGCGCGAGCCTGTTCCCGCGCCGCGGCACCTATCAGCGCCCTTATGGCGAGGGGCGCGCGCCCAATATCGAAAGCCGGCTCGTCCCGCCCGGCGGCGGCGAGCCGGTCGAGCAGGACGGCGTGTCGGGCGAGTTGCAGATCCGCGGGCCGACGCTGTTCGAGGGCTACCACAACGCACCCGACCGTACCGCCGAGGCCTTCACCGACGACGGCTGGTTCCGCACCGGCGACCTGTTCGAGATTGCCGAGGGCGGCGACTTCTACCGCTTCGTCGGACGCTGCAAGGATCTGATCATCCGCGGCGGGGTCAATATCTCGCCCGAGGAGATCGACCAGCTGCTCGGCGGCCATCCCTTGCTCGCAGAGGCGTGCGTCTTCTCGCTCCCCGACCCGACGATGGGCGAGCGCATCGGCCTCGCCTACGTCCCGCGCGGGTCCGACGACGTCGGCATCGGCGAGGTCGCGGACTATCTGCGCGGGCATGATCTCGCGGTGTTCAAACTGCCCGAGCGCCTGTTCCGGTTCGACGCCCTGCCACGCAACGTCACCAACAAGGTGATGCGAAGCGAAGTGCGCGAAATGGCGCTGGCCACTCTCGAAAAGGAAGCCTGACATGGCAAAGGACGTCTTCATCCTCGGCGGCGCGCAGACCGACTTCGCGCGCAACCTCGAACGCGAGGGCGGCGGCCTGTTCGAGCTTTTCCGCGACGTCGCCGAAGCCGCGTTCGTCGCGACGGGGATCGAGCCGAAAGAGGTCGAAACCGCGCATGTCGGCAATTTCGTCGGCGAACTGTTCGCGGGGCAAGGCCAGCTCGGCGGCTTCTTCGGCCATGTCCACCCTGATCTCGCGGGCATCCCGGCGTCACGCCACGAGGCCGCCTGCGCGTCGGGCAGCATCGCGATCCTCGCCGCCGCCGCCGAGATCGAGGCCGAACGCTACGGCCTTGCGCTTGTGCTCGGCATCGAGCTGATGCGCAACGTCCCCGGCCAGCGCGCCGCCGAATATCTCGGCGCTGCCGCATGGGCGGGCCGCGAAGCACAAGAGGCGCGCTACCTGTGGCCGTATATGTTCGCGCGCGTCGCCGAGGAATATGAGGAGCGCTTCGGGCTCGACCGCGCGCATCTGCGAGGGATTTCGGCGAACAATTTCGCCAATGCGAAGCGCAACCCGAACTCGCAGACGCGCGGCTGGGCTGTCACCGACGATCATCTCGGGGAGAATGACGAGGTCAATCCGCTGATCGAGGGAAGCCTGCGCAAGTCCGATTGCGGTCAGGTCACCGACGGCGCCGCCGCGATCTTCCTTGCTTCACGCGAGGTCGCCGAGGCCTATGCGAGGCGGCGCGGGATTCCGATCGACAGCATCCCGCGTATCAAGGGGTGGGGTCATGCTACTGCCCCCCTGCTCTACTCGACCAAGGTCGCGGACAGCCGCGGCGGCGATTATGTCTTCCCCAGCGTCCGCAAGGCGATGATGGACGCGCTGCGCCGCGCCGAGATGCCCGACATCCATGCCTGCGACGGGGTCGAGGTGCACGACTGCTTCTCGATCACCGAATATATGGCGATCGACCATTTCGGGATTACCAAACCCGGCGAAAGCTGGCGCGCGGTCGAGGACGGCACGATCGCACTCGGCGGCAAGCTGCCGGTCAATCCGTCGGGCGGCCTCATCGGCCTCGGCCATCCGGTCGGCGCGACCGGCGTGCGGATGCTGCTGGACAGCTGGAGGCAGGTCACCGGCAATGCGGGCGACTATCAGGTCGAGGGCGCGAAGAATTTCGCCACCTTCAACGTCGGCGGCAGCGCGACGACCGCGGTCAGCTTCGTCGTCGGCACCTGATTTGGCCGACGTCCATATCTACGACGCGGTGCGGACACCGCGCGGCAAAGCGCGGCCCGACGGCGGCCTCGCGGCGCTGAGTCCGCAGGAACTGGTGCGCCAGCAGGCGGCAGCACTCGCCGCTCGTTGCGGCAATATCGCGTCGGCGCCTGACGCCCTGCTGCTTGGTTGTGTCACGCAGAGCGGTACGCAGGGCGGGCATATCGCGATGCTGGCGAAGCTGCACGCAGGGCTGCCCGACGCCTGCGCCGCGCACAGCGTCAACAATTATTGCGCCTCGGGCCTGTCGGCGATCGGTCAGGCGGTGGCAAAGGTCGCGAGCGGCGAGATTGGCGTGGCGCTCGCAGGCGGGGTCGAGTCGATGAGCAGCGCGCCCTTCCTCGGGGATCGCGCCGGCTTTTACACCAACGACGAATTGCCGCCCCGCGCGCGTTTCGTCCCGCCGGTCCTCGCCGCCGACCGGCTGGCGAACGCCGAGGGCATCACCCGCGCCGAACTCGACGCGGTCGCCCTCGCGTCACAGCAGAAGGCCGCCACGGCAGAGCATGATCCGGCGCTGCAAGCCTCGCGCATCGCGACCGGCGCGCTGACCGGCGAGGAATGCATCAGGCCGCAGACGAGTGCGGAATCGCTAGCTGCCGCGCCTGCTGCTTTCGGCGAATTGCAGGCGCAATATGCGGGGGCGCTCGAGGGCGCGACTTTCGAGCCCTTGCACGCCGTCGCGCACGCCCCGCCGATCTGCGACGGTGCGGGGCTGGCGTTGATCGGCTACGGAGGATTGGGCCTCGCGCCGCGAGCGCGCGTCGTTGCCTTCGCCGAAAGCGGCGGCGACCCCGCCGCGTCGCTCACCGCGGGCTTCGCTGCGATGGACAAGGTGCTTACCCGCGCGGGACTCTCACTCGCCGAGATGGACCGCATCGAGTTCATGGAGGCCTTTGCCGTCACCATCGCCAAATTCCTCCGCGACCGCGCGCCCGATCCGGCGCGCGTGAATGTCGGCGGCGGGCATCTGGCGAAGGGGCATCCAATGGGCGCGAGCGGTGCAATCCTGACGTCCAGCCTGCTCGATGCGCTCGACGCCGCCGGCGGGAAATACGGCCTCGTCGTGCTCACCGGCGCGATGGGTGTCGGCGCCGCGATGATCGTCGAGAGAGAGGCCGGATAAATTTCCGTTAGCCATTAAATCCGGCCGCCCCACGCCCGTTAAATGGCGCATGACCACACATGCAACACCATCGAACGAGCCGGTCGGGCGGCTCCTGGGCTGGCTTGGATTACGGAGCGCGCAGGGCGGCGCCCGCGAGGAGGAGCGGCCGTCGGGGTCTCCTGCCACGCGTGACCTGATCCGCGAAGCGCGTCACCAGCTGGTGGGTGCAATCGGGACTTTTCTTCTCGACCATGATCTGGACGTGACGGCGACCAACCTGCTGATCGCACACAGCGCCTTTTCCGGGATCAATCCCCGCCTCGCGCGACAGATCGCAACACGCGCCGCAACCGGCGAAGGCATCACGCAACAGTGGCTCGACGAACTCGCCCAGCAGGAACCGATCCAGCCCGACAGCGCCGAGCTCGACCGCATGGTCGCCCGCCTCGAATCGAACCTCGAAACCTTCCACACGAACACCAAGGCGGCGCGCAGCGCGACCAGCGAATACGGCACCAGGCTCGAAGAGCATGTCAGCGACCTGGAGGAAGTGCAGAAGACCGGCGAACTCGTCTCGCACCTTGCCGACATTGCCAAGGTCATGCTCGAACGTACGCGCCACGCCGAAGAGGAAATGCGCAAGAGCGAGGACGAAGCCCGCTCGCTCCGCCGCAGTCTCGCGCGAGCCAAGCGCGACGCCGAAATCGACTATCTGACCGGCCTTCCGAACCGCCGCGCCTTCGAAGTGCTGCTCGAACGCCATTATGAAGAGGCGCGTGCCGCTTGCGAACCGCTGTCGGTCGCCTTCTGCGACATCGACAAGTTCAAGGAAGTCAACGACACCCACGGCCATGAGGCCGGCGACCGCGTGATCAAACTGATCGCAGATACGCTCGCGCATATCTCCAATGATCATTGCCATGTCGCACGCCACGGCGGCGAGGAGTTCGTGATGCTGTTCCGTCGTCTCCCGCCGAGCGAAGCCGCGAAGAAACTCGACGAGGCGCGCGAGTCGCTCGCCAACCGTCGCCTGATCAACCGCAAGACCGATCAGCCCTTCGGCCAGATCACCTTCTCCGGCGGGGTTGCCGACGTCTTCGGCTTCGGCGACGCCCGCGCGGCGCTGAAAGCCGCCGACGACGCGCTCTACCGCGCGAAGGAAAGCGGCCGCAACCGCATCGAGCTAGCCCAGCTCTAACGGCTCCAGCGCGCGAAGATGGCGGTGGGGAGCAACAGCCCCCGCGCCTCTTCGCGTACCGCCAGTTCGCCGCATTCGACCTTGCCCGGCAGATCTGCGAAAAGCTGCGCAAGCAGCTCGCCGATCGCAAGCGCCGACATGCGCACGGCATAGACCGTCAGAAACAGCGCGCGGCTGTCGGCGTCGAGCAATTGCCGACAATCGGCGAGCAAGGGCGCCAGCCCCTCCTCGAGCTGCCAACGTTCGTTGTTCGGCCCGCGCCCGAACTTCGGTGGATCAAGCAGGATCGCATCATAGCGCCGCTCGCGCCTGACCTCGCGCGCGGTGAACTTGCCCGCATCGTCGACGATCCAGCGGATCGGCTTGTCGCCCATGCCAGCCAGCGCGGCATTCTCGCGCGCCTGCGCGACCGATTTTTTCGAGGCATCGACATGCGTCACCGTCGCGCCGGCGGCTGCGAGCGCCTGGCTGCCCACCCCGGTGTAGCCGAAGAGGTTCAGGAAGGCCGGATCGGGCTTGCCGTCGACCTGGCCACGCAGCCAGTCCCATACCGGCGCCATGTCGGGAAAGAAGCCGAGATGGCGAAAGGGCGTGCAACTCGCGGTGAAGCGCGTCTCGCGCCAGCCGAGCGGCCAGCCTTCGGCGGGAACCGGCTTGTTGTAATACCAGCGGCCGCCGCCATCATCGTCCGAGGCGGGAATGAATTCGCCGTCGGCGCTTTCCCATTCGCTTTCCGGCAATGCGGGCGCCCACATCGCCTGCGGTTCGGGACGGATGAAGCGGTACGGGCCATAGCGCTCGAGCTTGCGCCCGCCTCCGCTGTCGACCAGCCCGTAATCGTCCCATGCCTCGCCGACGAGGGTGACGAGCGGCTGCAGTTCAGCCACGCGCTGCCTCGCCGAGGATATAGGCCTTCACCGCGTCGTAATCGCCGGGAAGCTTCTCGTAGCGCTCCTCGCGCTCGAACAGATTGCCGAGGCGCGCGGGGAGCGGCGGGCGGACGCCGGTCGCACGTTCGACCGCGTCGCGGAATTTCGCGGGGTGTGCCGTCGCCAGCGTGACGACAGGCACGTCCGCGTCGATCTGGAGCTCGCGCGCCGCGGCGAGGCCGACGGCACTGTGCGGATCGATGATCTGCCCGCCCTTTTCCTGCGCCCAGCGAAGCGCCAGCGTCATGCCGTCGGCATCGACGCGCGCGCTCGAGAAAAGGTCGCGCGCGCCCGCGAGCATGTCGGCCGGAATCGTCATCGCGCGCCTGGCGTCGAATTCGTTCATCATGCCCGTGATCGCCGCACCGTCGCGGCCCGCGAGGTCGAAGAGCAACCGTTCGAAGTTGCTGCTGACCTGGATATCCATGCTCGGCGTAGCGGTCGCGGTGACGCTGCCCGCGCTATAGTCGCCGCTGGTCAGCGCACGGTGCAGGATGTCGTTGACGTTGGTCGCGACGACGAGCCGCGCAACCGGAAGCCCCATGCGCGATGCGACATAGCCCGCGAACACATCGCCGAAATTGCCGGTGGGAACGCTGAACGCGACCGGGCGGTCGGGGGCGCCGAGACGGACGGCGGCATAGAAATAATAGACGACCTGCGCCATCAACCGCGCCCAGTTGATGCTGTTCACCGCCGACAGCGTCACTTGGCTGCGCGCCTCTTCGTCGCCGAACAGGCGCTTCACCATCGCCTGCGCGTCGTCGAAGCTGCCGTCGATCGAGATATTATGGACGTTCGGCGCAAGCACCGTCGTCATCTGGCGGCGCTGGACGTCGCTGACGCGGCCTTCGGGGTGGAGCATGAAGATGCGGATATGCTCGCGCCCCGCCACCGCTTCGATCGCCGCCGAGCCGGTATCCCCCGACGTCGCGCCGACGATCGTGATGTCGGTGTCGCCGCCCGCGAGAAACTTTTCGAATAGCTGGCCGAGCAGTTGCAGCGCGACATCCTTGAACGCCAGCGTCGGGCCATGGAACAGTTCGAGCAGCCAGTGGCGATGGTCGAGCTGGACCAGCGGCGTCACCGCGTCGTGGCTGAACCTCCCATAGGCGGCCTTGCAGAGCTCGCGCAGTTCGTCTTCGGTCAGGATACTCGCGACGAACGGCGTCATTACCCGCACGGCGGTTTCGACATAATCGAGCCCCGCGAGCGCGCGAATGTCCGCCGTCGACATCTGCGGCCATTTTGCCGGGACATAGAGCCCGCCATCGCCGGCGAGGCCGGCGAGCGTGGCGGCGCGGAAGTCGAGGGTCGGCGCTGAGCCGCGGGTGCTGATATAGTCCATGACGGACACAGCGCCTAGCGGTGTGCCGTCACGCCTGCAAGCGGCGGCGGACCGCGAGGATATAGATAATCAGTGCGACGATCGCGAAGAAGAACCATTGAAAGGCGTACGCCAGATGGTTGTTCGGCACGTCGGCGCCCGTCGGGACCTGGCTCGCGCGCAGCCCGGCAACCGGAGCATCGGCGACAAGCATCGCGCGCGCGGGAACCGCCCTGCCCGTCAGCCGCGCGATCACAGAGGGTTGCTCGGGGCCCGGAACGATCGTTCCCTGCACCGTGCCGCCCTTCCACTGCGGCGGTTTGAAATCCTCGGCGATCCCGACATCGACCAGTACGCCCGGCCCTTCGGCGCCGGTACGGCAGTCGGCGATCATGCGGATACCCGAATTGCCCTTGCGATCGGTGCCCCCGCGCGGGTCCCATTTGACGACCTCAAGGCAGACCACGCTGCTCTTGCGGAACAGCATCGTGTCGGGAACCGGCGGCAACTTGGGATAGGTCACGAGCGACGACATCGCCATGTTGCGGTCATAGAGCGCGATCAGCGCTTCCTTCTCGGCCTTGCGCTGCAGCTGCCAGACGCCGAGCGCGATCATCGTCGCGACGGCGCAGAGCACGACGATCGTCGGAATGATCGGCCAGCGGCGGGGCGCCGAAGCAACAGGGTCAGTCATCGCGCAACTTTCCTTCGGCCGCCTGCCGCTGATGCTCGCTCGCGAGCAATGCCGCCTTGGCGACGCGCAGGCCGTAAATGACCGCCGCCGCGGTCAGCGGCACCCACAGGATGATATGGACCCACAGCGGCGGAGCAAAGGCTGCGTCGACCCCCAGCGCCAGCGCGATCAGCAACGCGCCGATGATCATAGTCAGAAAGGCTGCGGGTCCGTCGCCGACATTGTAGCGGCCGTAATCGAGCCCGCACGACGGACAGCGATCGCGAAAACCCACCAGATCGCCGAACAGTCCCGTCGCCCCGCATTCGGGGCAGAGACCAAAAAAGGCAGCGCGCCAGAGCGGCGGCTGCCCTTTTTGTTCGTGGCTTTCGTCCGGCAACTTAGTGCGCGGCGACCGGCGCGCCCCAGCCGCCCCAGACATAGACGATGATGAAGAGGAACAGCCACACCACGTCGACGAAGTGCCAGTACCAGGCAGCGGCTTCGAAGCCGAAGTGCTGCGTCGGGGTGAAGTGGCCCTTGTAGGTGCGGACGAGGCAGACGATCAGGAAGATCGTGCCGACCAGGACGTGGAACCCGTGGAAGCCCGTCGCCATGAAGAAGGCCGAGGTATAGTTGATCGTGCCGAAGTGGAATGGCGCCTCGGCATATTCATAGGCCTGGATCGAGGTGAAGAGCATGCCGAGCAGGATCGTCGCCCACAGGCCCTTCTTCAGCCCCTCGCGGTCGCCGTGGATCAGCGAATGGTGTGCCCAGGTGATCGTCGTGCCCGAGCAGAGCAGGATCAGCGTGTTGAGCAACGGCAGCGAGAAGGCGTCGATGACGTGGATGCCCTTCGGCGGCCACACGGTCGCGGCGGCCGCGCCGTCCTGACCGAAGAGCGAGGTCACGGCGCCGTCGACGATTTCGACCGGAACCGGGAAGAGCGAGAAGTCGAACCACGCCCAGAACCAGCCGACGAAGAACATGACTTCCGACGCGATGAACAGGATCATGCCGTAGCGCAGGTGCAGCTGGACGACAGGGGTATGGTCGCCGGCATGCGCTTCGTTGATGACGTCCGACCACCAGCTGAAGAAGGTCGCGATCACGCCCATGAAGCCGAGGCCGAGGACCCATTTGCCGGCGCCGCCGAAATGGTCCTGATGCATGAACATCACGAGGCCGAAGAACATCACCAGCGCCGCGAACGAGCCGATAAGCGGCCAGACGCTGGGATTTACGAGGTGATAGTCATGATGTTTGGCACCGGACATGGCGTTGTTCCCGTTTTTAGCAGCCCCAGCTTCGCGATTCCCCATCGCTCGCCAGTCTTGTTTGGACTCTTTGGATGCGGCCTTAGCTCGCGTTTTTGTCCCCGTCTACAGGGTGGAAGGTGTAGCTGAGGGTGATTTCTTCAATGTCCCTGGCGTCGGGATCGTCCTTGATCTTGGGATCGACGAAGAACAGCACCGGCATACGCATCTGCTCGCCCGGCTTCAGCGTCTGCTGGGTGAAGCAGAAGCACTGGATCTTCGTGAAATATTTTCCCGCGGCATCCGGCGTGACGTTGAAACTTGCCGTGCCGACGACCTCGTGCGGCGATTTATTCTCGGCGATGAAGATCGCCATGTCGCGCGCGCCGATGCTGACCGTATCGGTCGGGTGTTCGGGGTAGAATTTCCAGGGGAGTTTCGGCGAGACATTGGCGTCGAAACGCACCGAGATCGTGTCGCTGAGAATCTTGGGTTCGGCGGCGGCGGCAACCGGATCGAAGCGCTGCGTCGTGCCGCCGAAACCGGTCACGCGGCAGAAGAGATTGTAGAGCGGCACCGCGGCGAAACCGAGCCCCACCATCGCCACCGCGAGCAACGCGGCGAGCGAAGCGGTCTTCGCGTTCGCCGACATCCGCTTCATTTCGGCCCCACCAGTCGCGCGATGGTGATGAAGAAGAAGAGCAGGGCGAGCCCGCCAAGCAGCCAGCCCATCAGATTGGCGCGGCTGCGCTGGCGGCGGCGATATTCTGCCTCGTCGAAAGGCGGCTGTTCGGGGGGGAGTTCGTCGGTCATAGCGGCCACCAATGGTCGGCGACGACAGCGCCGAACAGAATGAAGAGATAGGCGATCGAGTAGGCGAAGAGGCGTTTTTCGGGGCGCATCGCATCACCCTCGCCCGTCGTGCGCATCCCGACCTGGATCGACAGGAGTACGAAGACGGCCGACAGCACGACCGCGGTCCAGCCATAGAGCGCACCGGTATAGCCGAGCGGCCATGGCGCGATCGCACCGACCGCCATGATCAGCGCGTAGAAGAGGATCTGGCGCCGCGTCGAGGTTTCGCCAGCGACGACCGGCATCATCGGGATGCCCGCGGCGGCATAGTCCGACCGCACGAACAGCGCGAGCGCCCAGAAATGCGGCGGGGTCCAGAGGAAGATCAGGAGGAAGAGCAGCACCGGCAGCGGCGCGATGCTGCCCGTCGCCGCAACCCAGCCGATCAGCGGCGGAAAGGCGCCCGCCGCACCGCCGATAACGATATTCTGCGGCGTCCGCGGCTTCAGCCACATCGTATAGACGAAGACGTAAAATACGATCGAGCCGGCGAGCAGCAAGGTTGCCTGCCAGTTCGACGCGAAGAGCATCAGGAACAGCGAAAAGGCGGCGAGGCCGACACCGAACTGCAGCGCGGTCTGCGGGTCGAGCCGGCCCGCCGGAAGCGGCCGCCCGGCGGTGCGCTTCATCTTCGCGTCGAGTCCCGCTTCATACCATTGGTTGAGCGCACCCGACGCCCCTGCCCCCAGCGCGATCGCAAGGATCGAAGAGAAGGCGAGCACCGGATGGACGCTGCCCGGCGCCGCGAGCAGGCCGCACAGCGCGGTGAAGACGACAAGCGACATCACGCGCGGCTTGGTCAGCGCGAACAGGTCGCGCCAGTCGGCCGGAAGCGCCGGTTCGCCGTGGGTCAGGCTCTGCGCCATGTTAACTCCGGCCTGAAAGGGTCAAGCCCCCTGCCTAAGTTCGGCAGGGGGCGAAACCGGTCAGGCGATACGCGGCAGTTCGTTGAACTGGTGGAACGGCGGCGGGCTCGACAGCGTCCATTCGAGCGTCGTCGCGCCCTCGCCCCACGGATTGTCGGCGGCCTGCTTGCCCGCGAACAGCGACCAGAGGATGTTCACGAAGAAGAAGAGCATACCGACGGCCATGATCACATAGCCCAGCGACGAGATGTGGTGCCAATAGGCATAGGCTTCCGCATAGTCGGGATAACGGCGCGGCATGCCCTGCTGGCCCAGGAAGTGCTGGGGGAAGAACATGACGTTCACGCCGATGAAGAAGATCCAGAAGTGCAGCTGGCCCAGGACCTCGCTGTACATCCGGCCCGACATCTTCGGGAACCAGTAATAGAAGCCGGCGAAGAGCGAGAAGACCGCGCCCAGCGACAGCACATAGTGGAAGTGCGCGACGACATAATAGGTGTCGTGCAGGTTCTGGTCGACGCCGCCGTTCGCGAGCACGACGCCGGTGACGCCGCCCACGGTGAACATGAAGATGAAGCCGAGCGCCCAGACCATCGGGGTCTTGAAGCTCATCGAACCGCCCCACATGGTGGCGATCCAGCTGAAGATCTTGATGCCCGTCGGGACCGCAATGACCATCGTCGCGGCGGTGAAGTACATCTTCAGGTTCACGCTCATGCCGACCGTGAACATGTGGTGCGCCCACACGATGAAGCCGACGACGCCGATCGCGACCATGGCATAGGCCATGCCGAGATAGCCGAACACCGGCTTGCGGCTGAAGGTCGAGATGATCTGGCTGACGATGCCGAAGCCCGGCAGGATCATGATGTACACTTCGGGGTGACCGAAGAACCAGAAGAGATGCTGGTACAGGATCGGATCGCCGCCCCCGGTCGCATCGTAGAAGGTGGTGCCGAAGTTGCGGTCGGTCAGCAGCATGGTGATCGCGGCGGCCAGAACCGGCAGTGCGAGCAGCAGCAGGAAGGCGGTGACGAGCACCGACCACACGAACAGCGGCATCTTGTGCAGGGTCATGCCCGGCGCGCGCATGTTGAAGATGGTGGTGATGAAGTTGATCGCGCCGAGGATCGACGCCGCACCCGCAAGGTGGAGCGAGAAGATCGCCATGTCGACCGCCGGCCCGACCGAGCCGCTGGTCGACAGCGGGGCATAGACCGTCCAGCCGGTGCCGGCGCCATGGCCGCTGCCGCCGGGCACGAAGCTCGACCCCACCAGCATGACGAACGCAACGAAGGTCAGCCAGAAGCTGACGTTGTTCATGCGCGGGAACGCCATGTCGGGCGCGCCGATCATCAGCGGCACGAACCAGTTGCCGAAGCCGCCGATCATTGCGGGCATGACCATGAAGAAGACCATGATCAGGCCGTGCGCGGTGATGAGCACGTTCCACAGATGCTTGCCCGCAACCTCGTCACCGCCGCTACCCAGCCAGTGAGCCCAGCCGGGCAGATACTGGATGCCGGGCTCGGCGAGCTCGAGACGCATCATGCCCGAGATCACGCCGCCGACGATGCCGGCAACGATCGCGAAGATCAGATAGAGGGTGCCGATGTCCTTGTGGTTCGTGGACATGAACCAGCGGACGAAAAAGCCCGGCGTGTCGTGGTCATGATCATGGGCATGATCGTGGCCGTGCGCGTGTGCAGTCGCTGCGATATCGGTCATCTGTCGGACCCCTTGGATTATTTCTTGGCAGCCGGAGCAGCGGCGGGAGCCGCAGCCGGCGCTGCTTCGGTCGTGGCGGCGGCCGGTGCATCGGCGGCCGGAGCGGTGGTGGCGGGAGCCGGGGCGGCGGGCGCCGGCGCTGCAGCGGCCGGAGCCGCGGGTGCGGGCTTGGGATTGCCACCCTTCGAGCGGACCCAGGCTTCCCACTTCTCGACCGGCAGCACTTCGACCGCGATCGGCATATAGCCGTGATCGACGCCGCAAAGCTCCGAACACTGACCGTAATAGACGCCGACCTTGGTCGGGGTGAAGGTGACTTCATTGGCACGACCCGGGACCGCGTCCATCTTGGTCCAGAAGGCCGGAACCGCGAAGCTGTGGATCACGTCTGCGCCGGTCACGATCAGCTTCACCTGACGGCCCACCGGAACGACCATGCGATTGTCGACCGCAAGGTGATAGGGTTCGCCGGCGGCCTTCGCCTTGTCCTCGGGCAGGATCTTCGAGACATATTCGGCAATGCCCTGGTCGGGATAGGCGTAACCCCAATACCATTGGTAGCCGGTGACCTTGATCGTCAGCGCATCCTTCTTCGCCGGCTCGTACTGTGCGGCGAGAAGCTTGATCGACGGGACTGCGACCACGGCGAGGATCAGGACGGGGATGGCAGTCCACAGCACCTCGATGAGCGTGTTGTGCGTCGTCTTCGACGGGACCGGGTTCGCCTTGGCGCGATAACGGATGATCGCCCAGAGCATCAGGCCGAGCACGAACAGCGAGATGATCGTGATGATCGGCAACAGCAGCATGTGGTTGAACCACAGCGCCTGCTGTCCGAGCGGCGTCACCTGCGGCTGGAAATCGTAACCGCCGGGCGTCGGCTGCCCTTCGCAGTTCTTCGCGCCTTCGGGGCACGGAGCAGGCTTCATCGGCACATAGGTCGCGTCGCCAGCCGGAACGGCGGCCTTCGCTGCGTCGGCCGGCGCCGGAGCGGCCGTGGTCGCCGCCGCATCGGGTGTTGCCGGTGCCGGAGTCGCCGCGGTGGTGACTGCCGGGGCCGCGGCAGGTGCCGCCGCCGGAGCCGCCGCGTGCGCGGCGCCCATTGCGCCGAGCGACAAAGCCGCTGCGATTGCAATGGTTTGCAAGCTGGTTTTCAAGCTCTTCATAAGGATAGTGCCGCCCGTTGCCTGTTGTTCTTTTTGATGCCCCAACCCTTTTTCCGGATCGCCGGACATGCGTCACGGCAGCCGTCCCCAAGGCTGAATCTCGCGGGCGCTATAGACCCGCTTGCCGCTTGCCTCAAGCATCTCTAACACTATTTTACGGCTGGCAAATCTTGACCGCCGAAACGCAGTCGCCCGATCCGGGCGACGACAGGAACAAAAGACCATATCTCCCATGACCGACGACGAAATCCTGGCCGAATTCCGCGCCGCCGACGCCCTGCTGCAGGGACATTTCCTGCTCTCCTCGGGCCGCCACAGCGAATATTATCTGCAATGCGCGCGCGTGCTGATGGACACCGAGCGCGCCGGACGGCTCGCGTCGGCGCTCGCCGCCAAGCTGCCGCGCGACCTGCGCCAGACGATCGACCTCGTCGTTTCGCCCGCGATGGGCGGCGTGATCATCGGCCATGAGATGGGCCGCGCGCTCGGCAAGCCGGCGATCTTCGTCGAACGCCCGACCGGCACGTTCGAGCTGCGCCGCGGTTTCACCATCCCCGACGGCGCGAAGGTGCTGATGGTCGAGGATGTCGTGACGACCGGCCTTTCGTCGCGCGAAGCGATGGACGCGGTCCGCGCCGCGGGCGGCGACGTCATAGCCGAGGCCGCGCTGGTCGACCGGTCGGCCGGGAGCAACATCGACCTTGGCGTCCCCTTCTATCCGCTCGTTGCAATCAATTTCCCGACCTATGCACCCGATGAGTTGCCGCCCGAACTCGCGGGCAGCGAAGCGATCAAGCCCGGGAGCCGGAGCGTAGCGGCTTGAGCGCCCTCACCTCCAGACTGCGGCTCGGCGTCAACATCGACCATGTCGCAACGATCCGCAACGCGCGCGGCGGCGACCATCCCGATCCCGTGCGCGCGGCGGAGATCGTCGCGGCGTTCGGCGGTGACGGCATCACCGCGCATTTGCGCGAGGACCGGCGCCACATCCGCGACGACGATCTCGCGCGCATCCAGGCGGCGACCACCCTGCCCCTCAATCTCGAGATGGCGGCGACCGACGAGATGCTCGAGATCGCGCTTCGCCATATGCCGCATGCCGCGTGCATCGTGCCCGAGAAGCGCGAGGAGCGCACGACCGAGGGCGGGCTCGACGCTGCGGGGCAGCATAATCACCTCGCGCCCATCGTCGGGCGTCTCAACGACGCGGGCATCCGCGTCAGCCTGTTCATCGAACCCGACCCGCGTCAGATCGAGGCCGCGATGCGCCTGAAAGTGCCTGTCGTCGAATTCCACACCGGCCGCTACGCGCATGTCGAGGGCGAGGAGCGCGCCGCCGAGTTGCGCCGCATCGCCGACGCCGCCGCGCTCGCCTGGAAGAACGGCATCGAACCGCACGCCGGCCACGGCCTGACCTATGACAATGTCGTGCCGATCGCCGCGATCCCGCAGCTCGCAGAACTCAACATCGGCCATTATCTGATCGGCGAGGCGATCTTCACCGGTCTCGAACACGCGATCGGGCGCATGCGCGGCCTGATGGACGAGGCGCGCGGGTGAAGGCGCCCGGACACAGTCTCCTGCTCGTTTCCGGCCTTCTGAAAGTCGGGGGAGCGCTGCTGATCCTGCTGCTGCTCGCAAAGGCGGGATGGGATCTGGCGAGCGGCCGTCAGGTGGAAATTCCGCCGATCCTGCTGATCGCAATCGGCGCGACGCTCGCCGCGCAACTCGCGACCTGGGCCGGCTGGCGCTACGCAACGCGACGCGACACCGAAGAGTCCGGCGCATGATCATCGGCCTCGGCTCCGACCTCTGCAATATCGAGCGAATCCAGAATTCGCTCGACCGCTTCGGCGAACGCTTCGAAAATCGTGTGTTCACCGACATCGAGCGCGCCAAGGCGGCGCGGCGCCCCTTCACCCGCGCCGGCACCTACGCCAAGCGCTTTGCGGCGAAGGAAGCCTTTTCGAAAGCGGTCGGCACCGGCTTCAAGCGCGGCGTGTTCATGAAGGACATCGGCGTCGTCAACGCCCCCTCGGGTGCGCCGACGCTGGCCCTCACCGGCGGCGCTGCGGCGCGGCTCGCCGAGATGATCCCGGCGGGACACAGCGCGCATATCCATCTGACACTGACCGACGACCATCCCTGGGCGCAGGCTTTCGTCATCATCGAAGCGATCAAGGATTGAGAATGGCGAAAAGTGCGAGTGACGAAGAGACGAGCTGGGGCAAGCTGATCCGCGACATCGTGGTGATCGTCGTACTTGTGCTCGGCATTCACAGCTGCGTCGCCAAGCCCTTCTATATCCCCTCGGACTCGATGATGCCGATATTGCGGAACGGCGACCGGCTGGTCGTGTCCAAATATCCCTATGGCTGGTCCTATGCTTCGGTGAGCTTTCACCTCGCGCCGAAGATCGCGGGACGCCTGTTCGGCAAGTTGCCCGAACGCGGCGATATCGTCGTGCTCGAACATCCGGTGACGCGCGTCGACTATATCAAGCGCGTGATTGGCCTGCCCGGCGACACGATCGAGCTGCGTGGCGGTGCGCTGATCATCAACGGCAAGCCGATCAGGCGCGAAGTGCAGCCGATGCTCGCCGTTCCGGTCGACGACAATATGCCCGGCCCCGACAGCAGCCTCGGCCGGTTCATCGGCAAGGACGCGGCCGGCAAGGACGTGCTCGAACTGCCGGTCGTACGTGAGACGCTGCCCGGCGGCGCGACCTTCGATACGATCGACATGGGCCCGGGTTACATGACCGACGACTATGGACCGGTCAAAGTCCCCGCCGACCATCTGTTCCTGATGGGCGACAACCGCGACGGCAGCGCCGACAGCCGCGTGTCCGTCGAGCGCAAGGGCCTGGGAGGCCCGGTTCCGTTCGATGCGATCGCGGGCCGGGCCGAGATCATCAGCTTTTCGACCGACGGCACGGCGGAATGGTATAACCCGCTAAGCTGGTTCAAGGCGCTCAGATCGGATCGTGCGGGAACCAACCTGCGTCCCGAACATGATGCCAAGGCGAAATAGGGAGTAAGGGCATGGCGGCGACGACAGGAAAACCGGCTGCGACACGCGCCAAAGCCACCGCCAAGGCCGCGCCCGCCGCTCAGGACGATCACAAGGAAGCACCCGGGCCGACCGAAATCCGGAGCCAGCTTGTCCGCAGCGAATTGCTGAAGGCCGGCGTCTGGCTGGGGCTGGCGCTGCTCATCGGCGTCTGCATCATCCTGATCCAGCCGATCCTGCTGATCTTTGCCGGCATCGTCGTCGCGGCGATTCTCGATGGCGGCACCCGCCTGCTCGGCCGCGTCCTGCCGATCGGGCGCGGCTGGCGCCTGCTGATCGTTTGCCTGTCGCTCGTCGCCTTCCTCGCATGGACGGTGATGTTCGCGGGCTCGCAGATCGCCGATCAGGCCGCGACCCTGCAGACGGTCGTGATGAGCCAGGTCGAACGCATCGCGGCATGGGCCAGCGAACATGGAATGGGCGACCTTCAGTTCGACACAAAGACGATCACCGACAATATCGCAGGCACCGTCGGACGCGTCACGGCGGCGGTCGGCACCGTGCTCGGCGCGCTCACCAGCCTCGTGATGGTCGTCGTGCTGGGCATCTTCATCGCGATCGAACCGCGGCTTTATGAGCGCGGCGTCGCGTGGATGCTGCCGATGAAGAGCCGCGAGAATTTCTACATCACCACCGCGCGCATGGGCTTCACGCTGCGCCGTCTGATGGCAGGGCGCCTGCTCGGCATGGTGGTCGAGGGCATCGGGACCTGGCTCGCTTGCCTGGCGGTCGGGATTCCGATGGCGGCGCTGATGGGCCTGCTCACCGGCCTGCTCGCCTTCATTCCCAATATCGGAGCAATCGTGTCGGGCGTGCTCCTCGTTCTCGTCGGCTTCTCGGCCGGGACCGACGCCGGACTTTGGGCGATCGCAATCTATTTCACCGTCCAGACGGTCGACGGCTATCTGATCGTGCCGATGGTCGCGAAGCAGACGGTCGACCTCGCCCCCGCCCTCGTCCTTGGCGCGCAGATCCTGTTCGGCGCCTTGCTGGGGATCATGGGGCTGTTCCTTGCCGACCCGATCGTCGCCATGATCAAGGTCGCGCTGGAGCGCGAGGCCGAACGCAACGCGGGCGTCGCCAAAACGAAAGCGGCGGCGGGCACCTGACCCGCCGCCGCTTCGGTTTCTTCCAGGCGAGCCGCGTTACTGCGGCGGCGCAGGGGCCGGAACCGGCGCGCCGGGTGCGCCGCCGGGGCCGCCCTGCTGCATCATCTGCTGCATCGCGCGAACTTCGGCTTCCGAGCGGAAGTCGAGCAGTTCGATATCGAAGTGCAGCGTGCTGTTGGCGGGGATCGGTCCGACCGCGCGATCGCCATAGCCGAGCGACGGCGGAATGCTGATCTTGTATTTGCCGCCCTTCTGCATGCGGGTCAGCGCCTGCGAGAAGCCGGGAACGACCTGCGACACCTGCATCGGTGCCTGTTCGTTGGCGTCGAAGACCGTGCCGTCGTCGAGCTTGCCCTCATATTTCACCAGAACGACGTCGGCGGCCGTCGGGCTCGCGCCAGTGCCCGCCTTGACGGTCTCGAATCCGATGCGCGGAGTGCCCTGGAAGGCAAAGGCGACGCCGGCGACGAGCAGCGCGATAAGGCCGATCCACATCAGCCACAGCCCGCCCTTGCTCACCGGGCGCAGTGGAACCGTCGTTACGCTCATGCTCTTGTCCTTCCCCTGCCCCCCGGAAGCTCCGGCCGGGGCTGAATGTCGGGCACGCCTATAGGCGGTGCGGCGCGGGGCGGTCCAGCGGGAAAACGAAAAAGGGCGCCGCGTTACCGCAGCGCCCTTTTCTCGAATCAGGATCCCGAACGGGAGACGGTCTTACTTGATACCGTCGCGCTCCATCCGCTTGCGCTCCATCTTGCGGGCGCGGCGGACAGCGGCGGCACGCTCACGGGCGCGCTTTTCGCTGGGCTTCTCGTAGTGACGGCGCAGCTTCATTTCGCGATACACGCCCTCACGCTGCAGCTTCTTCTTGAGCGCGCGAAGGGCCTGGTCGACATTATTGTCGCGAACGATGATCTGCATACGCCGTGTCGTCTCCTGTTCGTCAAAACGATTTGTGCCACCGGGCAAGCCGGTTTGCCGTAAATCGCCGATATTCGGGCAATAAAAAGAGCGCCGCGATCACGCGACGTTCCGATGAAGCGCCAACTAGAGAGATTCGCGCCAAAATGCAAGCCCCTGCGCGGCGGAGCGTCCGATTGGCGTCCCGAAAGGCTCGCGCGCGGGGATTGTGCCCGGCCCTTTGCCTGTGGCATAGGTAGCAGGACGAAACGGATAGAGGAAGAGGACTGCCCATGGCGACCCAGCTCAAGCGCAACAGCAAATATAGCGAAGCCGAGTGGACGGCGAGGCAGGAACTGGCCGCCTGCTACCGCATCTTCGCGATGATGGGCTGGGACGAGATGATCTTCAACCACATCACGGTGAAGCTGGAAGATCAGGAAGGCGCTTTCCTGATCAACCCCTATGGCATGCACTTCAGCGAAGTCACGGCGTCGAGCCTGATCAAGATCGACATCGACGGCAACAAGCTGGACGAGGACAATCCCTGGCACGTCAACAAGGCGGGCTTTGTCCAGCACAGCCTGTTCCACCGCGTCCTGCCCGACGCGCATGCGATCATCCACACGCACACGACGGCAACGATGGCGGTTTGCGGGCTCGAAGGCGGACTGCAGCCGACGAACTTCTATGCCTGCAACTTCATGGGCCAGCTCGCCTATCACGACTTTGAAGGCGTGACCGTCCGTGAGGAAGAAGGCGCTCGGCTTGTCGAGCATCTCGGCAACAAGCGCATCCTGATGCTGCGCAATCACGGCCCTGTCGTGATGGGCAAGTCGCTGTCCGATGCCTTCATCAAATATTGGGCGCTGCAGCGCGCGTGCGAGATCCAGCTCGCGACGATGAGCATGGGCAAGCCGATCCTCGTCGACGAAGAGGTGATCAAGGTCCATCAGCGCGACCTCTATATGGCGGCGATCCCGGGCCAGTCGGGCAAGGCCGAGTTCGACGCGATGGTGCGCAAGGTCGACAAGATCGACACAAGCTGGCGTGACTAATCCGAAGGTTCCGCTAAGACCGGCCGCATGACGAGATTTTCGGTCAACGACCGGCCGGTCGAATATCGCATGGATCCCGAAACGCCCCTGCTGTGGGCGCTGCGCGACGCATCGAACCTGACGGGCACCAAATATGGCTGCGGCACCGGCGAATGCGGCGCGTGCACCGTCGATATCGACGGCGAGGCGATCCGCAGCTGCATGGTCACGATCGCCGAATGCGAAGGTCGCTTCGTCACGACGATCGAGGCGCTGTCGCGCGACCGCAGCCACCCGGTGCAGCAGGCGTGGGTCGCCGAACAGGTGCCGCAGTGCGGCTTCTGTCAGTCGGGAATGATCATGGCCGCCGCCGCGCTGCTGCGAAAGAACAGCAATCCGAGCGACGCGGAGATCGACGCCGCGATGACCAACATCTGCCGCTGCGGCACCTATCCGCGCATCCGCACGGCGATCCGCCGCGCCGGGCGCGTCCTGCGCGGCGAGGAACGTCTGGCCGTGGCACCCCCGCCCGGCATCCGGCCGGCCGATGCCGCCCTTGCCGTTCCGGCGCTGAAGAAACCCCAGGCCGACTGATCCGTTCATCTAGCTGAACCGCAGGCAACAACCGGGTTCAGCCATGATGCATCTTGCCTCCGGTAACACTCGATTCATCTTCCCGATCGGCCGGGTGCCGTATGGGACATTGGAGAATGCCGAGATGAAGAAGACCCTTGGAGGATTGCTGATCGCAGCGACGATCCTCACCCCCATCGCGCCCGCCGCCGCCCAGGCGAACGGCGAGCGCATCCAGATTGCCCAGCGCGGTGATCGCGGCGGCGAGCGCGGTCCGCGCGGCCCCGAAGCACGCCGCGGCGGCAACTGGAACGGCGGCAACAACGGCGGCGGCCAGCGCGTCGAGCGCCAGCGTCCGCAGAGTGCGCCGCAGACGCAGCAGGTCCAGCAGGCTCCGCGCCCTGATCGCGGTGACCGCGGCAACCGTGGCGGCAATGGCTGGAACGGCCAGCGGCAGGGCGGCGGCGACCGCCAGTGGCAGGGCCAGCGCGGCACCACGCAGCGCCCGGTCGTCCAGCAGCAGCGCCCCGTTGTGCAGCAGCAGCGCGTGACCGGCCAGCGTGGCACGTACGATCGCAACCGCGATGGCCGCACCGATCGCCAGTGGGATCGCAACCGCGACGGCCAAGTCGACCGCCGCTGGGACCAGAACCGTAATGGTCAGGTCGACCGCCGCTATGACCGCAACCGCAACGGCGACCTCGATCGCCGCTGGGACCGGAACAACGACAACCGCGTCGATCGCCGCTACGACCGGAATCGCAACGGCACCGTCGACCGGCGCTATCGCGACGGCCGCCCCGGTAACAACTGGAACCGCGACTGGCGCAGCGACCGCCGCTACGACTGGCACAGCTATCGCGACCGCAACCGGAACTACTACCGGATGCCGCGCTATTACAACCCGTACCGCGGCTATGGCTACACGCGCTTCAGCATCGGTTTCTCGCTGAACTCGCTCTTCTATAGCCAGCGCTACTGGATCAACGATCCCTGGTACTATCGCCTGCCGCCGGCGTACGGCGACTATCGCTGGGTCCGCTATTATGACGATGCGCTGCTCGTCGACGTCTACAGCGGCCAGGTGGTCGACGTGATCTACGATTTCTTCTGGTAATATTCCTTTCGGTTATCAGATGACAAACTGGGGGCCGGCTCGACCGGCCCCTTTTTTGTGAGCATCGCCGCGCTTCCGGCCCCTCTTTTTATCGCCTTGCCCTCCCCGGCCCCGCGCGCCACGATGCCGCCGCAACACAGGGGAGATTCCATGCGCACAATCGGACTGGTCGCTGCCGCGGCCGCCGCACTGCTGAGCGGCACGGCGTACGCCAAAACCACCATCATCTACGCCGGCCGCGTCATCACCGACGCGGGCAATGCGCCCGAAGGCCCGTCGACCGTCACGGTCACCGACGACCGCATTACCTCGATCACGCCCGGCCGCGCCGCCGCGCCGGCCGACGCCGAAGTCGTCGATCTCGGCGACAAGACGCTGCTTCCCGGTCTCATCGACCTCCACGTCCATCTGACCGGCGATCCCGGTGGCGATTATCGCAGCGAGGCGGTCGATCCCGACGAATGGGGCGTCGTTGTCGGCGCGAAAAACGCCCGAGTCACGCTCCGCGCCGGCTTCACCACCGTGCGCGAAGCCGGGTCGGCACAATATACCGCCTTCTCGCTCCGCCGCGGCACCGCCGAGGGCTTGATCGAGGGGCCGCGCATCATTGCTGCCGGCCCACCGCTGTCGATCATCGGGGGCCATGGTGACGTCACCGGCTTCCGCGAGGATATCCACGCCGTGCTCGATCAGGGCTATACCTGCACCGGCGCGGTCGAATGCGCCGAAAAGGTCCGCAAGGCCTCGCGCGCCGGCGCGGATGTCATCAAGATCACCGCGACCGGCGGCGTCCTGTCGCAGCAGGGTCGCGGGCTGGAAGGCCATTTCTCGAACGCCGAACTCGAAAGCATCGCCACGACCGCGCATTCGCTGGGGCTGAAGGTCATGGCGCATGCGCACGGCGCGCGCGGGATCGAATCCGCCGCCGCCGCCGGCATCGACAGCATCGAGCACGGTACCTTCGCCGACGAGGCCGCGCTCAAGGTCATGAAGGCGAAGGGCACCTATATGGTCCCGACGCTGATGGCGTTCGAGGGCATCCGCGAACGGCTCGGCAAAGGCATCTATACCCCGACGGTCGAGACCAAGGTCCGTATGACGCTGAACGACGTCGGCAAGGCCGTGGGCCGTGCGAAGGCGCTGGGCGTCCCCATAGCCTTCGGCACCGATGCAGGGGTGTTCGAGCACGGCCGCAACGCCGGCGAGTTCGCGCTCCTCGTCAAATATGGCCTCACCCCGCGCGAGGCGCTGGCCAGCGCAACGACGGTCGCCGCGAAGCTGCTGTCGATGGAAGGCGAGATCGGCCGCATTGCACCCGGCATGTCCGCCGACATGATTGCGGTGAACGGCGATCCGCTGAGCGACGTGACGACGCTGGAGAAGGTCGACTGGGTAATGGTCCGCGGCCGGATCGCCGACTAGCGGACGTCAGGCGGCGCGGTCGATCCGCGGGCGCGCCGCCTTCCTCGCGGGGCCGATCAACCCCGCGATATCGACCGCCTCGGCGAACTGGACGCCAACGCGATTTCCTTCGGACCAGCGCGCCGACGCCTCGACGATCTCGTCCGACCCGAATTCGATCATCAGCCGCGTCCCGTCGGGGACGTTCCACAGTCCCTCGATCAGCGCGCCGCGCGACGAGATATTGCGGATGATCGCTTCATACCGATAACCGCCGCTTTCGATCTGGATCGTCCGGAAGGTCCGCACGCGCGGTTCCCGCGCGCTCTTGAAGCCTTGGGCGACAACGCGCCCGCCGCCCTCGGCGAGCAGTTTCAGCACCTCGCCAAGGTCCATCGGCTTGCCGTAGATATAACCCTGGACATGGCTGCAGCCGAGGCCGCGGATCAACGCGAGGTCGTCGTGCGTCTCGACCCCCTCGGCGGTCGTCTCCATGTCGAGCGCGGTCGCCAGCCCGACGATCGACGAGATGATCGCCGCGTTCATGCTGCTGGGGTCCGCCGCACCGAGCACGAAGCTCTGGTCGATCTTGATCTTGTCGAACGGCGCCTTCTTCAGATAGCCGAGCGCCGAATAGCCCGTTCCGAAATCGTCGAGCGCAAGGCGGACGCCGGTGCGTTTCAGCTTCTGGAACATTTCCAGATTTTCGGGGCTTTCGTCGAGGAACACGCCCTCGGTAATTTCCAGCTCGAGCTGTTCGGGACGGATGCCGGCGGCGGCAACCGCATTCATGATCGTCGCGGGCAATTTCTCGTTCGCAAACTGCCGCGGCGAGACATTGACCGCCACGCGATAGTCGGGGCCGAGCCGCGCGATCGCGTCGCACGCCGAGCGGATGATCCATTCGCCGATCGGGACAATCAGGTTCGATTCCTCGGCGATCGGGATGAACTTCGACGGGCTGATGACGTCGCCCATGTCGCGCTGCCAGCGGATCAGCGCCTCGAAGCCCGAAATATGCTCGCTGCCGACGTCGACGATCGGCTGATAGAGAAGCTTGAGCTCGTCCTTCGCGAGCGCGTCGCGCAGCGCGTCTTCGATGGCCTTCCGCTCGCTCGCCTGATTGTGCATCGCGTCGGCGTAAAAGCGATAGACGCCGCGCCCCGCATCCTTCGCCGCATAGAGCGCGAGATCCGAATTGCGGACAAGCGCGGACGAGGTGACCCCGTCGCCTTCGGATATCGCTATGCCGATCGAAGAACCGATCCGCACCTGTTCGCCCTCGATCGCGAACGGCTTGGCGAGGCTCAGAATGATCGCGTTCGCGATGCCCGCCAGCTTTTCGGCCTGGATAATCTGCGGCAGGACGATCTGGAATTCGTCGCCGCCAAGCCGCCCGACCTGTCCCTTGTCGCCGACGATCTGCGTCACCCGGCCCGCGACCTGCTGGAGCAGCTGGTCACCGACCGGGTGACCGAGCGTATCGTTGACCGCCTTGAAGCGGTCGAGATCCATCAGCAGCAGCGCACAGGGCTGCGCCTGCCCCATATGATTGCGGAGCGCGCGTTCGAGCAGATCGGTGATGTGGAGGCGGTTCGCGAGCCCGGTCAGCGTGTCGTAGCGTGCGAGCTGATTGATCTCGCGCTCCGACCGCTTCTTTTCGGTAAGGTCGGTTCCCGAACCGCGAAAGCCCTGGAAATTGCCCAGCTCGTTGCTGATCGGGTGACCCGAAATCGACCACCACCGCTCTTCGCCGTCGACCGCAGCCTGCACCGTCAGTTCGTTGAAGGGTGTGCGCGACGAGAGGCTGAAGCCAAGCGTCCGCTCTTCGCTGTCGTCGTTGCCGACGCGCTTGCGGATGATGTCGGTGAAGGGACGCCCGAGGATGTCGGCAAGCGGCAGGCCCAGCTTCGCAGCGACAGTCGGCGAGATATAGACAAGCTGGCCGCCGCGATCGGTTTCCCAGAACCAGCCGCGCCCGGCACGCTCGAAATCGCGCATCAGCCCCAGTGCGCGCTGCTGCTCGCTGATCGACAGCCGGCTGGCGCGCGTCGCGCGGCGCTGATGGCGAACGTCCTCGCGCATCATCACGATCAGCACGCCAAGGAATACAAGCCCGGCGACGCCGAAAGGCCAGGATGCGATCCCGATCGCACCGCCCAGCGCCGTCGCGCCCGCGAAGGCAAAGAAAGCGGGCCGCGCGATCGCGACCGCCGACGCCGCCACCAGAATCGTGCCGAGCTGGATCGCCGAGAAGGCGTCGAAATACAGGCGGCCGTCATTGACCGCGACGGCGGGGAACATCGCGGCCGCGTTGAGCAGGCTGCCGATCACAATCGCACCCATGCCCGCGATGACGAAGGGACGCGTCCGCTCCGCGATATGCCTGGGGCTGACCCGGGTCCACTGTCCGATCACCGTCAGCAACAGATCGCACGCAAGTCCGCCCGCCATCACCGCCCATTGCGACGCGTGCTGCAGGAAGCCGGGAATGCCGGGCACGAAAGCGCAGACGAGGAACGCGAGCGCGCGGCCGAGGAACACATAGTGCCACAGCTGCGCGACGCGCGTCAGCCGCGCCACGAATTTGGGCGAATCGAACAGGGAATCGCCCTCGGGCAATTCACCGTCGACCGGCCGCACGATGCTCCGCTTCACACCCAAAAAATTGCGTCCCTGCCGCTCTGGTCCGACGGGCAAGGCTCTGTCCCAAAGGCGTTTCCAAATCCTTACCCCGGATCCCCGATCCGCGCCGATTCTGTACCAAAACGGAAGGGGTTGGGTTTCGCTTCGCAACGGGTTAGGGTGGGCCATGTCCGCTGTCCGCCTGCTCCCGCCCGACCGCTTTTTCGACCGCGACGCATGGCGCGCGATCACCACCGCGTCGCGCTGGCGTGGTCCGTGGCTGGTCGCGCACGCATGGATCGTCAGTATCGCAGCGGTCGGGCTGGCCGCGTGGAGCGGAAATCCGGCGGCCTGGCTGCTCGCCGTGGCGATCGTCGGCGGCCGTCAGCTCGGCCTTGCCATCCTGATGCATGAGGCCGCGCACGGGTTGCTGCATCCCGATCGAAAGATTAACAATTTTCTCGGCCAGTGGCTGACCGGCGCCGCTGTCGGATCGGACCTGATCGCCTATCGCACCTATCATCTGCAGCATCACAAATTCACGCAGCAGCCCGAAGATCCCGACCTGTCGCTGTCGAAGCCGTTTCCGACGACGCGCGCCAGCCTCGGACGCAAGGTGCTGCGCGACCTGACCGGCCAGACCTTCTTCAAGCAGCGGATGGCACAGTTCGCCTACGCCTTCAAAGGGCTCAAGGCGATGCTCCGCGGAGAACAGGTCGACAAGGGCCGCGCCAGCACCAAGGCCGGAACGCCGTTCAACAAGCAGTCCGACGACGGCATGACGTCACCGACGATCGACGTTGCCGGCGCAATGGCGGTCGCGCGCGCGGTCGGGCGGTTTCTGGTCGTTCAGGCGGTGCTGCTCGCAGCGTCGCTCTTGCTCTACGGCTGGACGCCGTATCTGCTCTGGCTCGCAGGGCTCGCAACGACCTTCCAGCTCTACCTGCGGATCCGCAACATCGCCGAACATGCCTGCACGACGACGGGCAGCGACGATCCCTTCACCCATGCGCGCACCACCTACGCTGGCTGGATCGCGCGCGCCACGGTGGCGCCATATTGGGTGAACTTTCACGCCGAGCATCATCTGTTCATGGGGGTCCCCTGCTATCGCCTGCCCGCGGTCCACGCGATGTTGGGGCAGCAGGGCAAGCATGGGGAGATGACGATCGCGCCCACCTATGCAGCGGTGTTGCGGCAGGTCACCGCGCGCGGCTAGTCCGCGAGGATCAGCACTCCGTCGGCGAGCCACTGGCCGAGCCAGACGGCAAGCTCTTCCATCGCCGCCGCTTCGCCGACCCGTTCGATCACATGCGCGCTGAGCGCCGTAAAGTTTGCTCCAGCCGCCAATAGCGACAGCGCATCGGCTTCACCCGCCGACAGGCTGCGAAAGCTCGTCTGCTGGCGATTGCGCCAGACGAGCAAGGTCACCGGTTCGGCGAACGCGACAGGTTCGGGCGGCTCTTCTTCCGCGTCGAGCGCGCTCCACAGCGCCGCACTGTTGAACCGGAGCGCGAGGAGCGCCGCCCCGGGATGAAGCGTCAGCGGCCGCCCGATCCATGCATCGCCGAGTTCGCCGACCATCGCCGCATCGAGCACCGGCGTATCGGGCGCGTCGAAGGCGGATCGCAGCGCCCAGTCGATCACCGCCACCTCGGCGAGTTCGCCATCATCGGGGAAATGCCGGGCCAGGAATTCGGGAAAAGCGCCGCCATAATAGCGCAGGTTCCGCGTCGTCGACGGGTTCGCCGCCAGATAGGCGCCTGCGATGTTGTCGAACTGCTCGTCGCCCAGATAGGCATGCAAGCGCTCGAAATGGTCCGACAGCACGCCGATCAGGCTCGCGCGGTAATTATTGCGATAGATGTCGAGCCGCTTGCGCGCACCGACGCGCACATCGTCGACGATCAGCGCCTCGGCCCCGGCATCGCCCGCGATGATCCCCGCGAGGAACCGCTGCTGAACCTCGCGCAGCGTCTCAGGCATGCGCCGGCTCCAGCACGCTCGCGGCAAGCGCGCGCGCGCGGTCGAGTTCGGCGATCACGTCGGCGAGGGGCGGAATGTCGTCGTCGCGCTCGATCATCGTGGCGACCGGGCCGAACATGCCGATCGCCCTGGCATAAAGCTCCCACACCGCATCGCAGACCGCGGCATCATGCGTGTCGATGACATAGTCGCCCATGTCGCTGTGCCCCGCGAGGTGGATCTGCTGGATGCGATCGGCGGGCAGTCCGGCAAGATAATCGAGCGGGTCGAAGCCGTGGTTGCGCGCGCTGACATAGATATTGTTGACGTCGAGTAGCAGCAGGCAGTCGGCGCGCTCGGCCATTTCGGCGAGAAACTCCCATTCGCTGCGGTCCGACGAGCGGAACGTCACATAAGAGGAGGGATTTTCGATCAGGATGCGCCGTCCGAGATAGTCCTGCACGCGGCCGATATTGCCGACGACGCAATCGAGCGCGGGCGCGTCATAGGGCAGCGGCAACAGGTCGTGCGTGTTATGTGCGTTGATCCCGGTCCAGCAGAGATGGTCCGAAATCCACAGGGGTCCGACGCGCTGCTCAAGCGTCTTGAGCTGACCCAGATAGTCCATGTCGAGCGGCTCGTCTGACCCGATCGACAACGACACGCCGTGCATCACGACCGGATAGTCGGCGCGGATCGCGTCGAGCATCGCAAGCGGCTTGCCGCCGGGCACCATATAGTTTTCGGAAATGATCTCGAGCCAGTCGACCGGCTGCGGTCCGGCGAGAAATTCGGGATAATGGTCGGGGCGCAGGCCAAGGCCGAAACCCGGCGACGGCGCGGTCTTGCTCTCGGTCATGTCGTTCGTTCGCCCCGGAAATGGAAGGCCCGGCTGAGCGCCGGGCCCGCCAGATCAATCAGACGCCGATCTTGCCGCCGTCGGTCAGGCATTTGCCGGCCGCGAGCTTCTTGAAGCCCTTGCCCTTGCAGCTGTTCGCGCCCGCGCAGCTGTTGCCCGCGGTGCTGCAGCCCGAATCGCCGCTGCACGAGGCCGCTTCGACCTTGCAATCCGACGAGCCCTTGCAGCTGTTGACGCCATAGCATTTGACCGTGTCGCTGGCGCCGATCTGCTTCGGCAGCGGCTTGTCTGCGGCGACGGCGGTCGCCGAAAGCGCAAGCGCGGTGGCCGAAGCGGCAATGAGACCGGCGAGTTTGTTGCTGTTCATGTGATCGTCCCTTCCCTTGGTTGTCCAGATAAGGTGGAGCGAATCGTCGCTCCCGTGCTGTTGTCACACGACCCGCGGGTCTTGTGGCATGATCTGGATCACAGGCGAAGGGATTCTTCCCGGACCGCGACGAAGCGAGGCCCGGGAAGCGAAACGATCAGCCGATGTCGCCGATGACGCCGCCGTCCGACAGGCACTTCGCCGCGGCGACCGCCTTGAAGCCGTGGCCCTTGCACTCGTTCTGGCCCTTGCACTCGTTCGACGCGGTCTTGCAGTCGGCCGTGCCCTTGCAGCTGTTGACGCCGTAGCAATGGACGGTGTCCTTCGCGCCGACCGCGGCGCCCGAGCTGCCGGCGGGTGCCGGCGCAGCCATGGCGGCGCCGGCAAGCGCGAGGGCGGTGGCCGAAGCGGCGACGGCGGCGGCGAACTTGTTGCTGGTCATATTATCCTCCGAAGACTGGGCGAAGCGGCACGATGCCGGTCCCGGAAGGATATTCGGAGGCGGGGTCCGAAGGTTACAGCGCGCGCTTCTTTATTCGGCGCCCGAGACGAAACGCGATCCCGCGCGGTCCTTCACCGTCGTCGCGGGGTCGAAGATCATTCCGTTCATCGCGATATAGACGCCCGGCGGCAGCGTCTGCACAGCGGCGAGCGCGAAGCCGACATTGAATTCGGCGTCGCTCGCGCGCACCGACGCGGGCTGCATCGCGCCGGTCATCACGATCGTCTTGTCCGGGATCCCGGCAAGCACCCGCCCCGTGACCGGCATCGTGTCGGTCCCGTGCGTGACGAGGATGCGCGACGCATCGCTTCCCGCCACCGCGGCGCGGATCGTCTCGCGGTCGGCGTCGGTGAGCTCGAGGCTGTCCTTGCGCATCAGCTGCGTCACGCGGTGCGGGACGTGGACATTATTCTCGCGCAGCAGATCGGGCAGCGCGGTCGGCCCCACCTGATATTCGGAGAGCGCGTCGAAATAGACCTTGTCGATCGTCCCGCCGGTGGTGAAGATGTCGATCATGCGCATTCGTCCTGCACCGGCGCCGCAGGGGTGCCGTCGGGCGCGGCGAAGGGCCGTTTGAAGGTGAAGGCCTCCGCCGTCGGTCCGCTCGCCTCGAGGATCGCGAGCCGCGCCATCCCTTCGGCAACCGTCGGGCGATGCCCCGCGGGAACCCACCAGAGCACCTGATAGACGGCGATATGGTCGAACCACTCCTTGCGCCGCCGCATGATCGAAAGATGACCGGGCTGGCGATAGACGAAGGCCGCAAGCGCATCGATATCGCGCCACACCGACATGTTCGGAATCACGAGCGGATCGTCGGTCACCGGCACGTCGGTCGCATCGTTGCCGTCACCGGTCAGCCGCCAGATGAAGCCGTCGCTCGCCTCGGCGATCGCGTTGACGCCGTCGAGCGCCGCCATGAAGTCGCGGTTCGCGACATGGTCGGCAGGCAGACGGAAGCGCGCGATGTTGATCTGCGCGAGTTCATATCCCGCCATGCCCGCCTCCCTTATGCCAGCGCCTCGGCGATCAATCGCCGCGTGTTGTCGATCCCGAACAGCGCGATGAAGCTGCCCATGCGCGGCCCGGCGCTCGACCCGAGCAGCGTCTCGTACAGCGCCTTGAACCAATCACGCAGGTTTTCAAAGCCATAGGCCTCGTTCTTGCCGATCTCATATACGATATTCTGGATATCGTCGGCCGAGGCATCGGCGGGCAGCGCCGCGAGCTTGTCGTCAAGTTCCTTCAATGCCGCGCCTTCACCGCCCTGCGGCTTGCGGCGGCTGAGCGTCGGCGCGACATAGTCGCGGTTGTACGCCATCGCATTGTCGATCAGCCGGTCGAGCTCCGGGTAAGTCGCAGCGCTCGCCCCCTCGACATATTGGCCGAGATAGCGCCAGATCTGGTCCTTCGAGGCATCGGCGCCCATCACGCCGACGAGGTTCAGCAACAGCCCGAAGGTAACCGGCAGCTCGGCGCCCGGCATATCCTCGCCGCGCGCGACATGGACGTGGTGCACCGGGTTGCCGAGCTTCTTGTCGGGCTCCTGCGCCGGGTAGTTGCCGCGCATCTGCAGATATTCGTCGACCGCCTTCGGGATCACACCGATATGCAGCTGCTTCGCAGCCTTGGGCTCACGATACGCGAAGAAGGCGAGGCTCTCCTCGCTGCCATAGCTCAGCCATTGCTCGAGGCTCAGGCCATTGCCCTTCGATTTCGAAATCTTCTCGCCCTTTTCGTCGAGGAACATTTCGTAGATCAAACCTTCGGGCTTCTGCCCGCCGAGTGCGCGCGCGATCTTGCCCGACTGGATGCCGCTGTCGGTCAGGTCCTTGCCGTACATTTCGTAATCGACACCGAGCGCGACCCAGCGCATCGCCCAGTCGACCTTCCACTGCAGCTTCGCGCCGCCGCCGAGAATGCTGTGCGTGATCGTCTCGCCTTCGTCCTCGAACGACACAAGGCCCTTGTCGGCGTCGACCACCGTCACCGGCACCTGCAGCACGATCCCCGATTTGGGGCTGACCGGCAGGATCGGCGAATAGGTCGCGGCGCGCTCGGCGCGCAGCGTCGGCAACATGATGTCGAGAATGTCCTGATTGTGGCGCAGGACATTCTTCAGCGCCTCGTCAAAGGCGCCCGACTTGTAACGCTCGGTCGAGCTGACGAATTCATAGTCGAAACCGAAGCGGTCGAGAAACTCGCGAAGCATCGCATTGTTATGATGCGCGAAACTTTCATACTTGCCGAACGGATCGGGAATATCGGTCAGCGGCTTGCCAAGGTGCCCGGCGAGCATCTCCTTTTGCGGCACATTGTCGGGAACCTTGCGCAGGCCGTCCATGTCGTCGCTGAACGCGACGAGCCGCGTCGGGGCATTGCCCGTCAGCGTCTCATAGGCGCGGCGGACCATCGTCGTGCGCAGCACTTCGTTGAAGGTGCCGATATGCGGCAGGCCCGACGGGCCATAGCCGGTCTCGAACAGCACGGGATCGCCACCCGGCTTGCCCTGCGGATAGCGTTTGATCAGCTTGCGCGCTTCCTCGAACGGCCAGGCCTTGGACGTTTGCGCGGGTTCGCGCAGCGAAGGATGAAGGTGCAAGTCAGTCATGGCGCGCGCCATAGCGGCAAGATGCGCCGATGGGAAGAAGACCGGACGCGCCCCGGCCCCCTTCCCCGCCGATTACCCGCGCGGCTGCACCGCCGGCATGAAGCTGCTCCGGCGCAGCAGCGCCGCCGACACGAGCGACACGATCAGCGCGACCGGCAGTATCTCGGTCAGCGTCAGCGCCATGCGGAACAGCGGATTTTTATACTGCTCGGCCATCGCGCCCATCTCCGACGAGAATTCCGCGATCTCGGCGGCCGATTTCCCCGCTGCGCGCATGTCCTCGATGCTCGAGGCGATATATTCGGCCATGAAGGTCCCGCCGGTCTTCCACATATAAAGTTCCCAGCCGAGCACATAGAACAGCCCTGAAACGAGCCCGATCCCCAAACCCACGCCGAACGCCCTCCAGAAACCGATCACTCCGCCCAGATCGACGTCGCGATAGCGCTTCACGCCGACGAACACGAAAATGAGCGCCACCAGCATCGACAGATAGCCGGCGACCATCCCCATCGCGCCATGGTCGGCGAGGAAGCTGATGTTGATGAACATGCCGATGACGACGATGACGCCCGAAATGGCGCCATAGACTGCGATGACCCTGCCCATGAATAGTCTCCCCTTGTGAATGAATGCCATGCAAGGAGAGGCGGAACAACGGCCGAAATCCATCGCCCAAACGGGTGATTTGGCGGGTCTCCCCGATTTTACGGCAGGATGTCGAGCGTTCGCGCCTTCTGCACCGCCTGCGTCCGGCTGGCGACCGCCAGCTTTTCATAGACGCGCGCGACATGCGTCTTCACCGTGTTCGGCGAGATATCGAGCTGGCGCGCGATGACCTTGTTCGCATGCCCCGCCGCGAGCATTTCGAGCACCTCGCACTCGCGCGCGCTGAGGCCGAGCGCTGCGATCGCGGCGTCATTCCGCGCAAAAGCCAGCCGCGGGCGTGCGGTCAGCCGGTTGCCGACCCAGATCCCGAGCGCCACGCAGACAGCCGCGATGCAGACGATATAGAATTCGGCCGACCAGCGGTGCACGACATGCCGGTAGTTCAGCCATTCGAGCAGGAACGCCACCGCGGCCAGCGCAATGCCATAGAGGAAGATCGACCGGGCCATGACCTGCGATAGATCATTCTCCGCCAATGCTTGCAATATGGAGCCATCGCCCGGCTTATCGTTACCGGAAAATTTACCATGTCGGGCTTAGCCTCTGCCCATGACGAACTTCCGTACCCCCACGGCGCGCAGCCATAACCGGACCCCGGTCTCGATCGAGGTCATGGTCAACGGCGTTCTCAATTTCGTCGACGGTCGCATCGTCGACCTGTCCGAAGGCGGCGCACGTATCGACGGCGCGAGTATGCCCGCGCGCTCGCGCTGCGAAATCCACTATGCCGGCGAGGTTACCTACGCCGTCGTGATGTGGTCCGAATTCGACCGCATGGGCGTCCGCTTTCCTTATGAGCTGACCCATGGCGCACTGTACAATGCACTGCACAGCGCGCGCAGGGTCAGGCCAAGCGACATGCCGCCCGCCTTCCTCAGCCAGCGCACCGCCGGTTTCGGACGCTGCGGGCTGAGCTGAATCCATAACGGATAAACCCGTTCGCCCTGAGCTTGTCGAAGGGCCGTTCTTCCCTTTATCCCGCCGGTGATGAGCTTCTGGGCCTATATTCTGCACTGCCGCGGCGGTGCCTATTACACCGGCCACATCGACAATCTTCAACGCCGCCTCGCCGAGCATGTATCCGGCACTTTTCCCGGCTTCACTGCCGACAGATTGCCTGTCGTGCTCGTCTGGAGCCAGGATTTCTCAACGCGGATTGAAGCGTTGGAGGCGGAGCGCCGAATAAAGGGATGGAGCCGGGCCAAGAAGATGGCCCTGATCCGCGGGGATTGGGGCAGTTTGTCGGCGTTGGCAAAGAGCAAGAACAGTCCTTCGACAAGCTCAGGACAAACGGATTAAGGTTACGGCCTGACCTTGCCGCGTTCGCCTTTTGTCCCTAGCATATTCCGATGCTCCCCCGCGTCGATCCCCTTGCCCTGCCCGCCATCCACGCGAGCCATGTCGGCATCTGGATCGCCGATCCTGCGGGCCGTGTACAACGCGTCGGACGCGGCGAAGCCATCGCGGCGGTAGCCGCAACGCCGCACCTTCTGCTCAATGCGACGCTGACCGGCGACCGGCTGGGCTATCCCGAACTGTCGGGGCTCGACCTCCTCGAGCTTTTCGCCTTTCTCTATCCCGCACGCTTCACGGTGCCGACGCCCGCGGGGATCGCCGCGTCGATCGGTCTCGACACGCCGAAGGCCGAAGAGGATATCGCACCCTTCCTCCGCCTCGCTGCCGCCGCGATGCTTGCGAGCCTCGACGATCCCGACTGGCCCGAACGTGAAGGCGCCTGGCACGGGCTGCAATCGCTCGGCCGCCAGCGTTGGCCGTGGGCGTCGCTCATGCAATCCCGGCTGGACCCGCCCGACAAGACCGACCGCTGGCTTTTCGCACGCCTGCCCGAGTGGGAGGAGGCGCCGCCGCGCCCGCAGCCGCGGCAGGTGACGGTCAATCCCGACGACGTCCGCGCGCGGCTCGACCGGCTGACCGGCGACGGCGCCGAGCGCCGCACGGGGCAACAGGATTATGCGCAGGCGACGGCCGCGATCTTCGCCCCGCGCGAGCGCAAGGACATGCCGCAGATGCTCGTTGCCGAGGCGGGTACCGGAATCGGCAAGACCCTGGGTTATCTCGCTCCTGCCAAGCAGTGGATCGACCAGTCGGCGGGCGCGATCTGCATCTCGACCTATACCAAGGCGCTGCAACGCCAGCTCGCGCGCGAGACCGAGAAGCTATACCCCGACGCCGCGACGCACCGCGAGAAGGTCGTCGTGCGCAAGGGCCGCGAAAATTATCTCTGCCTGCTCAATCTCGAGGATGCGCTGCAGGGGGGCTTCTCGGGCCGCGCCGCGATCCTTGCACAGCTCGTCGCGCGCTGGGCGGCGTACACGCGTGACGGCGACATGGTCGGCGGCGATCTGCCCGGCTGGCTCCCCGCGCTCTTCCGCCGCAACGGCACCACTGCGCTCACCGACCGGCGCGGCGAGTGCATCTATGCGGGCTGCCCGCATTTCCGCAAATGCTTCATCGAGCGCTCGACGCGCGCCGCAGGTCAGGCCGACATCATCATCGCCAACCATGCGCTGACCATGGTGCAGGCCGCACGCCCGCGCGACGGCGGGGCGCCAGCGACGCGACTGATCTTCGACGAGGGCCATCATCTGTGGGACGCCGCCGACTCGATGTTCGCCGCGGCGCTGACCGGTCAGGAAGCGGTCGAGATCCGCCGCTGGGTGCTCGGCCCCGAGGGCAAGTCGCGTGGCCGGCGCCGCGGGCTCGCGGCAAGGCTTGCCGATGTCGCAAGCTATGACGAGGCGGGCGACAAGGCGATCCAGGCTGCAATCCACGCCGCGGGCGAACTGCCCGGCGAAGGCTGGCTCGGCCGCATTTCCGAGAATGAACCGTGGGGCGCGATCGAGCGGCTTCTCGTCGCGGTGCGCGCGATGACCTATGCGCGCAGCGTCGACACGCGCGCGGGTGACAGCGGCTACGGTCTCGAAACCGAACTCGCCGATCCCGATCCCGAACTGGTCGCCGCCGCCGCGGGTGCAAGCGACGCGATCGAGGCGCTGCTGCGCCCGCTCCTGGCGCTCGGCAAGCGACTCGACGCGCTCGTCGAGGATCCGCCCGACTGGCTCGACGGACAGGCGCGGGCGCGCGTCGACGGCGCACGCAACAGCCTCGGCACGCGGATCGACACGCTCGGCGCGTGGCTGTCGCTGCTCGGCCGCGTCGGCGGCCCCGCCGATCCCGACTTCGTCGACTGGCTCGCAGTCGACCGCTTCGACGGCCGCGAGTTCGATATGGGTCTCCACCGGCACTGGCTCGACCCCGCGCGCCCGGTCGCCGACATCGTCTATCGCCCCGCGCAGGGCGTGCTCGTCACCTCCGCCACCTTGCGAAGCGGATCGGGTTGGACCGACGCCGATATCCGCACCGGCGCGCGGCATATGGACGGCGGCGTCCAGCATTTCGCGGTACCAAGCCCGTTCGATTATGCGCGCCAGTCCGAAGTGCTGATCGTCACCGACATCCCGCGCGGCGACCTGCCCGCGCTCGCCGGCGCGTACAGCCGGCTGATCGAGGCATCGGGCGGCGGGGCGCTCGGGCTCTTCAGCGCGATCCGGCGGCTGCGTATCGTTCACGCGCGCATCGCCGACCGCCTCGCCCGCGCCGGGCTGCCGCTCTACGCCCAGCATGTCGATCCGCTCGACACCGGCACGCTCGTCGACATCTTCCGCGCCGACCCGCACGCCTCGCTGCTCGGCACCGATGCATTGAGGGATGGCGTCGACGTTCCGGGCGATTCGCTGCGACTCGTCGTGATGGAGGGCGTGCCCTGGCCGCGCCCGACGATCCTTCACGCCGCGCGCCGCGCCGCACAGGGCGGCGGCGGCTATGACGACAGCGTCATCCGCGCGCGGATCGGCCAGGCCTTTGGCCGCCTGATCCGCCGCGCCGACGATTTCGGGCAATTCGTGATGCTCTCACCAAGCTTCCCTTCAAGGCTGCTCGGCGCCTTCCCCGAAGGCACGCCGATCCGCCGCCTGCCGCTCGACGAAGCGGTCAATCATGTTGCCGCGGCGAATGTCGAACAAAGAAAAACCGCGTTTCCTGCCTTTTCACCGTCATGAGATTGCGGCAGAGAGCTTTTGATTGAGGGGATCGAAGGCAACGCGGGGAGCGTTTTTTGAAGACTTTGACCATCCTGCGCCATGCCAAATCGGGCTGGGACGTGCAGGTCGAGCGCGATTTTGACCGTCCGATCAACGCCCGCGGCCGCCGCGGTGCGGAGATCATCGGCCAATATGTGAAGCGCCAGGCCTTTCCGGTCGACCGCATCGTCGCGTCGCCGGCGGTACGCGTCACCGAAACCCTCGACATCTTCCAGCCCGCGGCGAACCTTGACGATCTGGAACCCCATTGGGACCGCCGCATCTATCTTGCCTCGGCCGCGACGCTCATCGACGTCATTCACGACATGGGAAAGGATGCGGATAATCTTTTGATCTCCGGACATAATCCGGGACTTGAGGATCTGGTTCTGATGCTTGTTCCCGAAGTGAACGGCGGCGAGCTTCGCGAGAAGGTCGAGGAAAAGCTGCCGACGTCGGCGCTCGTCCGGCTGGAGATCGACATCGCCGACTGGCGCGATCTCGAGGTCAATATGGCACGCATCGCCGCCTTTATCCGCCCGCGCGATCTCGATCCGGCGCTGGGCCCGGCGATGGACGACGACTGACGTCGCCTAGCCGAGTGCGGCGACGAGCCGCTGGCGCAGCGCCACCAGCGCTTCCACCGGGACACCATGCGGGGCGGCGGCGACCACCGCTGCCGGAACGACAGTCACCGGTTCGGCTCGCGCGGCGCCGTTCGGTTCGGACAGCGCCTTGCGCGCGCCCTCCACCGTAAAGCCCTTTACGTGCAGCAGATGGTGGATACGCTCGGCGAGCGCGATATCCTCGGCACGATAATAGCGGCGGCGGCCCGAACGCTGGAGCGGGCGAAGCTGGGGAAAGCGCGTTTCCCAATAGCGCAGCACGTGCGTCGGCACGCCGATACGGTCCGCAAGCTCGCCGATGGCCAGCATGGCGCCGGCGGACTTGCCGCCGTCGCTGCGATCGTAAACGTCAGACACGATCCTGGGCCCGGGCCCGGATCACTTGCCGGCGACGCGCGCGCGCATCGACTGGCTGGCACGGAAGGTCATCACCCGCCGGGGCAGGATCGGAACCTCGATGCCGGTCTTCGGATTGCGGCCGATACGCTGCGCCTTGTCGCGAAGCACGAACGTGCCGAAACCCGAAATCTTCACATTCTGCCCGTCGGCCAGTGCGTCGGACATATGATCGAGAATCGATTCGACGATCGTCGCCGACTCGTTGCGCGACAGGCCGATCTGCTGGTTGATCCGCGCCGCGATGTCCGCGCGCGTAAGTGTCCCTGCTGCCATGTTGTTCCCTTCCCCTCCTGAAGCAAAGCACAAGAAGGACGTCTGACAGCCCCCACCGTCACGAGTCCCCGCGCGCTATGTAACAAAAGCGAATTAATCCGCCAAACTTAAATGGATGGAGCGAGGAGTTGATGCGGTGAAGACCTGTCGCCTTCGGGGACGCGTTCTCACGCCCCAACCGGTCAGATGCGAAGGACCGCCGCGCCCCAGGTAAAGCCCCCGCCCATCGCCTCTAGCACGACCAGATCGCCGCGCTTGATGCGTCCGTCGCGGACTGCGAGATCGAGCGCGAGCGGCACCGATGCGGCGGACGTATTGGCGTGCTGATCGACCGTCAGGACGACACGCTCTGCCGGCAAACCCAGCTTTTTGGCGGTCGCATCGATGATCCGCTTGTTCGCCTGGTGCGGAACCACCCAGTCGATGTCCTCGGCCTTCAGCCCGACATCTTCCATCACCTCGCCGAGCACGCTCGCAAGGTTGGTGACGGCATGGCGGAACACTTCGCGCCCCTGCATGCGGACATACCCGACGGTCCCGGTCGTCGAGGGGCCGCCATCGACATAGAGCATGTCACAATATTTGCCCTCGGCATGGAGCCGCGTCGCGAGAATCCCGCGATCGTCCGCGACCTCTTCGGCCGACAGCACCACAGCTCCTGCCCCGTCGCCGAACAGGACGCAGGTCGTGCGGTCTTCCCAGTCGAGAATACGGCTGAAGGTCTCGCTGCCGATGACGAGCGCATGCTTTGCAGCGCCCGTACGCAGCATCGAGTCGGCGACCGACACCGCATAGAGAAAGCCCGAACACACCGCCGCGACGTCGAAGGCGACGCAGTCGGGCGCGCCGAGGATCGCCTGCACCTTCGTGGCGCTCGCCGGAAAGGTGTTGTCGGGGGTCGCGGTTGCGACGATGATCAGGCCGATGTCGGAGGCTTCGAGGCCTGCGGCCTTCAGCGCTTCCTGCGCCGCGGCGGCACCCAGCGTCGCGGTCGTCTCGTCGGGTTCGGCGATATGGCGAAAGCGGATCCCGGTACGCTCGACGATCCAGTCGTCGCTGGTGTCGACGCGCTCGGCAAGCTCGGCGTTCGAAACGCGGGTGCGGGGCAGCGCCGAGCCGGTACCGGCCAGAATCGCGCGCAGGGTCATGCCGCGGCGCCGCCGCGGAAATTGGCGAGATCCTCGGTCACCTGACGCGTAATGTCCTTTTCGATGAGCTCGGCGCACAGGTGGACGCAGTTCGCGACCCCCTTTGCATCCGCGCTGCCATGGCTCTTGAGCACCACGCCGTTGAGGCCGAGGAACACGGCGCCATTGTGATTGTTGGGGTCGAGATGATGCCGCAGCAGCTCGGTCGCGGGGCGCGAGATCAGGAAGCCGATCTTCGAGCGCACCGAACTGGTAAAGGCGCGGCGCAGCAGGTCGGTCACGAAACGCGCCGTTCCCTCGATCGTCTTCAGCGCGATGTTGCCCGAAAAGCCGTCGTGGACGATCACGTCGACGTCGCCGCGCGAGAGCTTGTCACCCTCGATAAATCCGGTGAACTGCATCGGCAGCCCCTTCGCCTCGCGAAGCAGCGCCGCGGCGTCACGGATCTCGTCGGTGCCTTTCAATTCCTCGGTACCGATATTGAGCAGGGCGACGCGCGGCTTTTCCAGCCCCATCGCGGTGCGCGCATAGGCGGCGCCCATCACCGCAAACTGCACCAGATTGTTCGCGTCGCAATCGGTATTGGCGCCAAGGTCGAGCATGACGACGTCATTGTCGCCGAGCGTCGGCAGCAACGCGGCGAGCGCCGGCCGGTCGATCCCCGGCATCGTGCGCAGCGCGAGCTTCGCCATCGCCATAAGCGCACCGGTGTTACCCGCCGAGACGGCACCGCCGGCATCGCCGCGCTTCACCGCATCGATCGCGAGCCCCATCGAGGTGCTCTTTGCCTTGCGGATCGCCTGGCTGGGCTTGTCCTCGCCTGTCACCACGCCATCGGTATGGATGATGTCCGACGCGGCGCGCAGGTTCGGGTGGTTTTCGAGCGCAGCCTTGATCTGCCCCTCGTCGCCGACGAGCAGGAAACGGAGACCGTCGTGCTTGTGACGCGCCATAGCGGCGCCGGCGAGCATCATGCGCACGCCGACGTCACCGCCCATCGCATCGATCGCGATTCGCGGTGTGAGGCTCATCCGAACGCTCTCCGGCTAGGGCTTAGGCGCCAGCCACCACTTCGCGGCCGTTGTAGTGGCCACAGGCGTTGCACAGGTTGTGCGGGCGCTTCAGCTCGCCGCAGTTCGGGCATTCCTGGAAGGCTTCGACCTTCAGGCTGTCGTGGCTACGACGCATGCCGCGCTTCGAGGGCGAGGTTTTTCGCTTGGGAACGGCCATTTTATATCCTGCATTCTTAAATGTTTATACGAATCGGCGAACCCGGACATGTCGCTTCCGTTGCCGGAAATGACTGGCCCGCCCGCCGCGCGATGCTTGTTTCCGCCTGAAAAAGAACGGGAAACTGTCCGCCGGAGGGTGCCTCAACGCCAGTTGGTGTCGGGTGCCGGATCGGGCGCGGCTATAGCGTTTTTGCCCGCAAAGGCAACCCCCGAGGGGGAAAGGATGTGCCACCGCGCCACTTGCCCTGCCCGGCCCGCAATGCCACACCCTCGTCACCGCCGGAACACCGGCCAACGACAGGGGGGAAGCCACATGATTATCTTGCCGATCAGCCTGACAATCGCCGCGGGGGCGGCGCTGCTCAATCTCTGGCTCAGCGTTCGCGTCGGACGCGTAAGGACCAAGGAAAAGGTTTTCATCGGCGACGGCGGAAGCGAAGCGGTGACGCGGCGGATGCGCGCGCACAGCAATTTCGTCGAGAACACCGCCTTCGTGCTGATCCTGCTCGCGCTCGTCGAGCTTGGCGTCGGATGGTCGATCTGGCTGTGGGGCGTCGGCGCGCTCTATCTGGTCGGCCGCATCCTGCACGCGCTCGGCATGGACGGCATGGCGTGGGGCCGCATGGCCGGCACGATCATCACAATGCTGACGCAGCTCGGCCTTGCCGTTTTCGCGCTGTTTGTCGTCTACGCGACGCCGGTCAGCTTCTCGACCACTGCGGTTACCGCGACCGAGGTCGCTGCGCCGAAATAATTCCGGCTATTTCCCGGACCGGGCGCGCAGGAACAGCCAGGGCACGTGGCTGCCGTCGAAGCGCAGCCGCGTCTCGCGGTCGAGGACCGGCGGCATATGGTCGCCGACGACCAGAATGTCGGTAGGCGGCAGGTTCGGGTCCATCGCCATCGCGTCGATCGCGTCGGCAAGCTGATGGTGGAGCGAGAACATCCGGCAGAGCCCGGGGTTCTCCTCCCGCCAGACCTGCGGGCCGATGTGGCATCCGGCCGTGCCGAGCTTCGCGTCCTCGACCACCGGCGCATGGGTGTTGAGCGTCAGCCAATAGATCATCTGCGGCCTGTCGGCGGCAGCGAGGCGACGGCCGATCAGCGCCGGAACATCCTTGTCGCACGCGCCGGGGAACATCCCGCCACAGGGGCGCGCGCCATCGCGCTCAAGGTCGCGCTCGAACTCGACCCGGTCGAAATGGAGCTTCGGATACCATGCCGTGCGGTTGAAGAAACTGCCGGTAAAGCTGTGCATCGCGGTCGTCTCGTACCCCGCACGCCGGTAATGTTCGGGCAGGCAGTCGGCCTTCGCGAAATCGAAATCCATATAGAGACCCCAGACCCCGCATAGCTCGCGGAGTTCGGCGCTGGTCGTCGACCCGTAATAGGGGACCTTGCCGTGCGAGACGTCATAACGGTCACGCCAGCGCGGCCGGTCCCAGTCGGCGGCATAGAGCGCCTTTTCGGTTCCCGCGGTCGGACGCCCGAGCGCCTCGACCAATATGATCACCAGATGGTGCCGTTCGGCACCGGGCTTCGCCAGACCGACCACATGCGAGGCGGCGTGGAAGGGCTGCCCCGGTTCGGGAGCCGAATGATAGCTGCCGCGGGTCGACGCCGTCGCGAGGCCGTCCATCATGCTGAACCCGAACACCATCCCCAGCGCCACAAGCATCGGCAGCAGCGAGGGAAAGCGCTGCACCTGCGGCGCCCGGCGCAAGCTGAACAGGACGACGCCCGCAAAAACGATGGCGCCGGCGACATAGAGCGGCGCACGCCAGGGCTGCACCTCGCTGGCGAATGACGGCAGATAGCCGATCGCCCAGATCGGCAGATTGAAGGTCTTGGTGACGTAAAAGGCGGAGACCGCGCCCATCATGAGGAGCAGCAGGAGCTGCTTCACGCGCGTCCACGGCAACTGCGATACGAGCAGGGCCGAAAAGCCGAAAAGCTGCAGGAGATTGCCCATCGACGGGCCGCCGATCGGCCACATCAGGATCACGATCAGGTTCGGGATGAACAGCCAGTAGAGCGCCCACCGCCAGGGTATCGCGCGCTCCAGCCACGCCTTCATCCGCTCGATCGTCCCCTGCCGCATCGGGCGGCATTAGGCGATCATGGTTAGTATCGGGTAAAGAGGCGAGGCCCGGGTCCGGTCAGGATCCGATCGCCGCGTCGCCGACATAGGGATTGGTACGCCGTTCCTGCGCGAAGCTGCTGTGCGCGCCATGTCCCGGCAGAAAGATCGTGTCGCCGCCCAGCGGCCACAGCTTCTGCGTGATCGAATCGAGCAGTTGCTGGTGATTGCCGCGCGGGAAATCGGTGCGCCCGATCGATCCCTGGAACAGCACGTCGCCGACGATCGCGAGCTTCGAAGGACCGTGATAGAAGACGACATGGCCGGGCGTGTGCCCGGGGCAATGGATGACGTCGATTTCCAGATTGCCGACGGTCACCTTGTCGCCGTCGACCAGCCAGCGGTCGGGCTCGAAGGGCTCACCCTCCATCCCGAAGCGTTCGCCCGCCGTCGCGAGGCCCTCAATCCAGAAACGGTCGTCCTCGTGCGGCCCTTCGAGCGGCACGCCGAGTTCCTTGGCGAACACACCCGCCAGCCCGCAATGATCCATATGGCCGTGGGTGACGAGGATCTTCTCGACCTCGACCCCCGTCTGGCGGATCGCCTCGCGCAGCTTCGGCAGGTCGCCGCCGGGATCGACGAGCGCCGCCTTGTTGGTCTCGGTACACCACAGCAGGGTGCAATTCTGCTGGAAGGCGGTGACCGGCACGATCGCGGCCTTCAGCGGAGGATTGGGAGCGTTCATGGCCATCGCATGTGGGCAAAGCGGCCGGATTTGGCAAGTGCGGCGCTCAGCGCAGCGTCATCGTGTCGCCTTCGACATTCACAGCGTCGAGTTTGGACAGATAGCTCTGCCCGAGCAGCGAGACGCCCATGTCGGCGTCAACCACCGCCGCTTCGACGTGGCGGACCTCGATACCGTCGACGTCGACACTGTCGAGCATGACGACGCGCATCGGCACGTCGCCCCCCGCCGTCTTCGCGGTTCCCGCGACCGGCAGGCGGTCGACATCGATCCCGATGGCTTCGGCATCGCGGCGCGTCAGCGCGATGATCGACGCCCCGCTGTCGACCATCATGCGGATGCTCGTGCCGTTCACCTCGGTATCGGCATAGAAATGCGAATCCCCGGAACGGCCGAGCCGCACTTCGCCCGATGACGAGCGCGTTGCAGGGGCCTGAGCGCTGCCATGCGTTCGCGGCTGCGTCGTCCAGTTGGCGTTGCTGTCGTCCGCAGCGGGCGCGCGCGACGACCCGGCGTCGCGCGTGGCCATGCTCCCTACCGCGATCGAACCCGCCGCGATGATCGCGCACATCGTGATGATCCGCCCCAGCATGGGCACATTCTAGCGGCGGGTGGTTGGGGAATGGTTAAGTGCGCGGAATGTCGCGATCACCCGGCGACTGCTCGATGAACGCCCGCCATGTCGGCGCGTCACCCCGGATGCTGTAGGTGATCCGCGCACATGCATAGGGCCGCCCGGGCGCATTGTCGGCCTCGACGGCGGTCGCCGGCCACTGGCTGTCGCCGGACGAGGACCAGCAGACGATGGCCTCCGCCTCCGGCCGCGCCGCGATCGCCGCCTGCTCTTCGGCGGTCAGCGTTGCCGGCGCCCAACCCAGGATCCTGCGATGGGTAAACCCCCTTGCAAACAGCGCATGGCGGAACGGGCTGTGCCGGTCGTTCAACAGGGCCCGGACGCGCTCGCGCTCGGACACCGCGAGCCATTGACCGCCCAGCAGCGGCGCCCAGCGGCTTTCATCGCCCGAACGAAGCGCGGGCAGCAATTCATCGGCCGCAGCCGCAAACCGTTCCGTCCACGGGGAATCCGGAGCAAGCGGCGCTAACGGCGCAGGCGCTGACGCCTCTTCCGGTGCGACGGGAACCAGCGGGGTTTCGGCGGCAAGCGCCGGCGAGGCGAAGACGGCGGCAAGCGCCGACAAGGTCAACAGAGCGCGCATGGCCGGCAGACTATCATGCCTGCCTGCATCTGTCATGAACCGGGGGAGGTGAGCGCTTCGCGCATCCAGGCGGGAGCGGCCGCCGGATCGATTGCCTCGGCACGGCGATGCTCGACCGACCAGCCGAGGTCGGGCCATGCGACGACCTGCCGCTTTTCGTCCGCATCGGCGATCGGGACGACGACGAGCCGCCGGTTGACCTTTTGCCGCCAGTTCATCCGCGCAGTATTCTCCTGCCCGACGTAACAGCCTTTTGAAAAGCTGACCCCGTTGAGCTCGGCGGCGTTGCACTCGAGCCAGAGCGTCGTCCCGTCGCCGAGTTCGGCGCGGCCTTCGGTGACGCCCAGCGACAGCCGGTGCGCCTTCCACCCGGCATCGGCGCCCTCGCCCTCATCGGCGGGCGCGAGCCAGCGCTGGCCGAGATCGGCGAGCCGCGGATCGACGACGCCAAGGTCGCCTTCGCTCGCCCAATGCACGGCGAGTCCGTCTTCGCGCCCGATCGTGATCGCCCGGCGCAGGCGATAGAGGGTTAGTCGCTTCGCCAACGCTTCGGCGGCTTCGGCCTCGCAGTCGATCAGGACGTCTTCCTCGTCGCCCCAGATCAGGAAATCGAACAGCACCTTCCCCTGCGGGGTCAGCAGCGCCGCCCACACCGGCAGATTGCCCGACACGTCGTTGGTGACGAGCCCTTGCAGGAAGCCGCGGACATCCTCGCCCGAGAGACGGATGAGCGCGCGGTCGTTCAGGGTGGTATTGGCCATGCCGATAATCTAGGGACGCCCCAGCCAAAACCAAGCCACTTAGTGACGAGTCTCCCGATGACCGACCGCCTGACGATCCGCCGCCCCGACGACTGGCACGTTCACCTTCGCGACGGCGCGATGCTCGATCATGTCGCGCGCTACACCGCGCGCCAGTTCGCCCGCGCGATCATCATGCCGAACCTGTCGCCGCCGGTGACGACCGCCGAGGAAGGCGCGGCGTACCGCGACCGCATCCGCGCGGCGGTCCCCGCCGGGCTCGACTTCACGCCGCTGATCGTCGCCTATCTCACCGATCACAGCGACGCCGACCAGATGGCCCGCGGCCACGCCGAAGGCGTTTTCACCGCAGCCAAGCTCTATCCGGCGCACGCCACGACCGGCAGCGCGCACGGCGTCACCGATATCGCGAACATCATGCCCGTGCTGGAACGCATGGCCGAAATCGGCATGCCGCTGCTCATCCACGGCGAAGTCACCGACCATGACGTCGACATCTTCGACCGCGAGGCGGTGTTCATCGACCGCACGCTCGCACCGCTGGTCAAAAAGCTGCCGCAGCTGAAGATCGTCTTCGAACATATCACCACGTCCGAAGCGGTCGATTTCGTGACGAGCGCGCCCGCCAATGTCGGCGCGACGATCACGCCGCAGCATCTCCACATCAATCGTAACGCGATGCTCGTCGGCGGCATCCGCCCGCACGCCTATTGCCTGCCCGTCGCGAAGCGCGAGCAGCACCGGCTCGCGGTGCGCGCCGCCGCGGTGTCGGGCTCGCCCAAATTCTTCCTCGGCACCGACAGCGCGCCGCACGCCGTGCACACCAAGGAAGCCGCCTGCGGCTGCGCAGGCATCTTCAACGCCCCCTATGCGCTCGAATCCTATATCGCGGTGTTCGACGAGGAAGGTGCGCTCGACAAGTTCGAAGGCTTCGCCAGCGAGCATGGCCCGAACTTCTACGGCCTGCCGCTCAACGGCGGTACGATCACGCTCGAGCGCGGCGAAACGGCGGTGCCCGGCACAATCGGCGAAGTCGTCCCCTTCCATGCCGGCGAAACGCTCGGCTGGCGGCTTATTTAAGCGACTTCGATCATCCGGTCGGCGCGCATCTTGCGCCACATGTCGAAACTGAACACCGCGATGCTCGCCCATATGAGCAGGAAACAGATCAGCTGCGCGGGCTTCAGCGGTTCGTGGAACACGAACAGGCTGAGGATGAACGCAATGCTCGGCGCCAGATATTGCACGAAGCCGAGCGCAGCGTAGCTCATCCTGCGCGCCGCCGTCGCAAACAGCAGCAGCGGCACCGCGGTCACCACGCCGCCCGCCATCAGCAACAGGCTGATCGAAGTCTCCGCCCCGAAACCGCGCCCGTCGCCGATCCAGAGATAATAGCCCGCCGCGACAAGCGCCGGCACCAGCAGCACCGTCGTCTCGATCGCCAGCCCCGGCAGCGAGCCCACCGGCACGATCTTGCGGATAAGGCCATAGGTGCCGAAGCTCAGTGCGAGCGTCAGGCTGATCCACAGCGTGTCGAGCGCGCCCGCGAGCAGGATTGCGACGCCGATCCCGGCGATCACCACCGCGACCAGTTGCAACCGCGACAGCCGCTCGCCGAGGAAGACCATCCCCAGCATCACATTGACCAGCGGATTGAGATAATAGCCGAGGCTCGCGGCGAGCACATGGTCGCTGAAGATGGCGTAGATATAGACGAGCCAGTTGACCGCGATCAGCACCGAGCTCGCGAGCAGCAGCCGCAACGTCTTCCAGTCCTTGAGCGCGATCAGATAGTCGCCGATCTGCCGCCGGAACGCCATGATCACGAAGCACAGCGGCAGCGACCAGACGATGCGCTGCGCCAGCACCTCGGCCGGCGGGACGCTCGTCAGCAGCTTGAAGAACAGCGGGACGAAGCCCCAGATGCCATAGGCCGCGAGGGCATAGGGCAGCCCGCCCTGATGGCTCCCCGCGGGGGCCGGTGTCGTCGCCATGGCGGTACGCCGTTCCGGATCAGATGATGCCGCCGCCGAGCATCAGGCGGACGACGCCGATGACGATGACGACGATATTGAGGTTCCGTCCCGCGGTGCGGTCGGACATTGCGCCGAGCGCGAGCCCCACGACGGCGAACGGAATGATCACCCAGTTCGCCCAGCCAAGCAGCGGGATGAACGCGAAAACGGCCAGAATCAGTGCGATAATGCCGATGACGATCGAGGTGATGTTGAGCATGCGCCCTATGTCGCATGGCCGCGCCCACCCTTCAAGGGCCTTTCGGTTCGTCGACGGATACGCTCGCTTCGTCTTGTTGCCCGAGGTTCATGCAACGGGTCGGCTACCCGGCTCGTTTTCCCGTTCGAAGCGCCCGGTCCCGGAAGGGATGAGGTGCCGATACCAGGAAAGGATAAAAAGATGCGTATTCTCACCAAAGGCCTGATGGGCATGTTCGTCGCGGCAAGCGTCGTCGGCACCGCCCCGGCCTATGCGGGCCTGTCGACCGCCGCTCCCGCGCAGGGCTACAGCAAGGCCGACACCGATGCGAATTTCTATCGCAAGAAGGATCGCCGCTATTACGCCTCGCGCGACCAGCGCGTGAATTCGAACACGCGGATCTGGCGCGGCAACGACGGCCGTTATCGCTGCAAGAAGGATAATGGCACCACCGGCCTGCTGATCGGCGGCGCTGTCGGCGGCCTTGCCGGTCACGAGATCGCGGGCAACGGCGACAAGCTGCTCGGCACGGTGCTCGGCGCCGCCGGCGGTGCGCTGCTCGGCCGCGAGATCGATAAGGACAAGTACCGCTGCCGCTAAGGGACAAGTACCGCTGCCGCTAAGCGACAGAAAACCGTCGCAGGTGTGGGTTCGAGACCCCTCCACCTGCACCATGTGATGGCGAGGGCGCCGACCGGAAGGTCGGCGCCCTCAACCATATCCGGCTTGCCCCGCCGCGCCGGTTCCCGCAGAAGCATCGGCCAACCGCTGCGGGAGAGAGAATATGTTGAACGGCCCCCTGCTCGTCACCGAACGGCTGATCCTGCGCCCGCCCGCCGCCGAAGATTTCGATGGCTTCGCCGCAATGTGCGCCGAGGAAGAGACGATGCGCTTTATCGGCGGCGCCTGCCCGCGCGCCTCGGCATGGCGGCTGTGGTGTACGCTCGCCGGAGCCTGGCACATCCGCGGCTATTCGATGTTCTCGGTGATCGAGCGCGACACCGGCGAATGGGTCGGCCGCCTCGGGCCGTGGGAACCCGACGGCTGGCCGGGGCACGAGATTGCCTATGGCGTCCGGGCGAAGTTCGCGGGCAAGGGCTATGCCTTCGAAGGCGCGGTGGCAGCCTGCGATTTTGCGGTCGAATTCCTGAAATGGCCCGACTTTCTCCATTGCATCGATCCGGACAACACGCGTTCGCAGGCGCTCGCGCAGCGGCTGGGTGCAACGAACAGCGGCCCGACCCGCCTGCCCGCGCCGTTTCAGGATGCACCCGTCGACGCTTGGCGCCAGACCGCCGACCAGTGGCGGATAAAACGCAAGGAGTTCCTGCCGTGAGCGATCATCACATAGACCCCGAACGCACTCAATTCGACGCCTTCAAGGCGCTGCCCCGCGACACGAAGATCCACATGCTCAACCTCGTCCGCTTCAAGGACAAGGCGACCTATCCCGCCGATCACCCGCTCGCGGGCGCCGGTCTCAGCGGCGCCGAAGCCTATGCCAATTACGGCACCGACAGCGGCGCCGTCTTCCAGCGCGTCGGTGGCAGCATCGTCTGGCGCGGGTCGATGGAGGCAATGGTCATCGGCCCCGATGGCGAAAAATGGGACGCGATGTTCGTCGCCGAATATCCAAACAGCGGCGCGTTCATGGAGATGGTGACCGACCCCGTCTATCGCCAGGCGGTGGTCCACCGGCAGGCCGCCGTCGAGACCTCGCGGCTCATCCGCACGGCGCCCGGGCTGATTCCGTCTCGCTCCGGCACAGTTTTCGGCTAACAAAGTCTTACCCGTTAACGCATTTTATTTGGGCCTTTTTAACCAGGATCGGGCATTCCGGGGGCGATATTAAGGGAGTGTTAGCTATGATCGTGCGGGGAAAATGGCTGGTTGCCGGTTTGCTGATTGCGACCGCGCCGCTTGCGGGCTGCCGCGATAATCCTGACGCCAAGGCCGATCTCGCGCCGCTCGACGACGGCCTGACCAATGCCGATCCGGCGGTCAAGGGCGCGCTCGAGGACAAGATCATGGTCGACCCGAAACTGACGGGTCAGGCGAACAAGAATGCCGTGGGGCCGGGGAACAAGCCGGTCGACGGCGGCGTTCCGGGCGTTGCCGGCGGCAAGGCGGCGACCGCGGCCGAAGCCGCTGCCGCGCAGGCTGCGGGCAAGCTGCTCGCCGCGCCGAAAGCCCTGCCCTTCGAGGAAAATTGCGACGGCAATTGCGGCAAGCGTCCGGTCACGATCGGCGCGCTCGCCCGCGACCAGCAAAAAGGCAGCTGCGACGCCAAGCTGACCTATGGCAATGCCTGGGCCGATCGCCTGCCGGCCGCGTTCAAGGTCTATCCGCGCGCGACGCTGCGCGAGGCCGCGGGCGTCGCCGGCGGCAAGTGCAACATCCGCGTCGTGAATTTCCAGACTGCAGCCTCGATGCAGGCGGTACTCGACTATTACCACACGATGGCAATCCGCGCCGGCTATACCAGCGATCACCGCGTCAAGGGCGACGAGCATATGCTCGGCGGCACGAAAGGCGATCTCGCCTTTGTCGTGATGCTGCGCCGCGACGGCGGGATGACCGACGTCGACCTGGTGGCTTCCGGAGGCAAATAAACCCTCACAACGAACACAGTGAAAAAGGCCCCGGGGAGAGGGAACCCCGGGGCCTTTTTCATGCGCGACGAAACGCGTCAGATCTTGTTGCCGAGCGCGCCTTCGACCTTGCCCTTCAGGTTCTGGGCTTCGCCCTTGCGTTCCTGCGCTTCGCCTTCGACGCGCAGGCGTTCGTTGTCGGTCGCCTTGCCGATCGCCTGCTTCGCATTGCCGGCGGCTTCGTTGGCGAGGCCTTTGGCTTTGTCTTTCAGTTCACCCACAGGGGTTCTCCTTGCTATCGAGGCGGGGGAGCAGCCTCGTGCAGGAGAAACGGACGGAAGAGCGCCAACGTTCCTGCCCCGCAAGGCAAACCGTTCAGGGGAAAGGACAATCCGATCGAGGATCAGTCGTGCCGCGCCGCGATCCTGTCCAGCGCGGCCGGATCGCGGATCGTGATGCGATTGTAATCGACCGCGATCACTCCTGCCTCCTCGAAGCCGCGCAGCAGCTTGTTGACGCTCTGCCGCGTCACCCCCAGCATCGCCCCCAATTGCTCCTGCGGCAGGCGGAGGCCAAGCTCGGTCCCAGCCGCGCCGGCGACACCGTGAAGGCGCGCAAGGTCGGCGAGCGTCGCGGCCATCCGCTGATCGAGCGAGCCGAGCTTCTGGTCGTTGAGCTGGCGCAGGCTGTCGCCGTGCCGCGCACACATCAACAAGGCGACGTCGCGCCACAGGATCGGGTGGGCGTCGAGGATCGCGGTCAGACCGTCGCACGGCAGGTGCAGCAGCACGCTGTCCTCATAGGCGCTATACACATAATGGATCGGCGGCGCGGCGAGCAGGCGGACGATCGCGAGGATTTCGGGCGGCCCCTGCACGCTCAGGACGAATTTCTTGCCTGCCGCGGATCCGCGGCTGACCTCGACCCCGCCCGACGCAATGACGAAGGCCTCGCGTTTTTCGGGGTCTTGCGCATAGATTTCGGCGCCGCGCGGATAGTGCTCTGCGCGCGCTATGGCCGCGAGGTCGGCTATCGGCGCATCGGGCCAGCCTGCAAAGAGCGGACAGCGGCGCAGTATCTCCTGCCGCTCGCCCTGCGACCATGCCCCGGGCCGTGTCGCCATAACCGCCGCTCCTCCCGTTTCCGGCCTTACGCGTACCCGGGAAAATTCCCAAGAGATTGTCGGCCGGATGACAGACTGGCGGCGGCGCTCCATCTAACGCGCCGCAGTCCCCTTTTCAGGAGTCGCATGCGATGAAGAGCCTGCTTGCCCTTTTTGCGATGGTCGCCGCCTTTGTGGCCGGCCCGGCCACCGCCGCCCCGGTCACCGAAGACGAAGCCTATGCGATCGGCATCGAGGCCTATACCTATGCCTATCCGCTGGTCCTGATGGAAACGACGCGGCGGGTATCGACCAACGCCGGCGTTCCCGGCCGCCTCCGCGCGCCGGTCAACCGGTTCGCGAACATGCAATCCTACCCCGACGCGACGTTCAAGGATGTCGTGCGGCCCAACGCCGACACGCTCTATTCCTCGCTGTGGTTCGACGTCGGCAAGGAACCGCTGATCCTGAAGCTGCCGAACACGCAGGGCCGCTATCATGTCATCCCGTTGATGGACATGTGGACCGATGTCTTCGCAACGCTCGGCACCCGGACGACGGGCAATGAAGGCGGCACCGTCGCGATCGTCGGCCCGCACTGGCAGGGCAAGCTGCCCGACGGGATGCGGATGGTGCGCAGCCCGACCGAAATGGGCTGGATCATCGGCCGCATCCAGACGAACGGGCCCGCCGACTATGACCATGTCCACGCGCTCCAGAAGGGGCTGTGGGCGATGCCGTTGTCCGGATGGGGCAAGCCCAGCCCGGTGTTCGCGGCGCCGCAGGCGGACCTGTCGGTCGACATGAAGACCCCGCCGGTCGATCAGGTCGCGCAAATGGCACCGCAGGCCTTTTTCGCCACCTTTGCCGAACTGATGAAACGCAACCCGCCGCACGCCAGCGACAATTCGATCGTGCTGCGGATGGAACGCCTCGGCATCGTGCCGGGGCAGAGCTTCGACCTGTCGAAGGCCGATCCCGCCGTCCAGCGCGGCCTCGCCCGCGCCGCCGCCGAAGCCTATCCGCGCATCGTGAACCGCCGCAAGGCGATCCCCCTCACCCGCAACGGCTGGGGCTCGATGGGCGCCAATATCGGCGTCTATGGCAACGACTATCTGCAACGCGCCTTCATCGGCTTCGCCGGCCTTGGTGCGCTGCCGCCCGAGGAAGCCATCTATCCGATGGCGCCCGTCGACAGCGACGGCAAGCCGCTCAACGGCGCTTCGAACTATGTCCTGCACTTCGAAAAGGACCAGATTCCGCCCGCCGATGCCTTCTGGTCGCTGACCATGTATGGCGCCGACCAGTTCTTCGTCGCGAACCCGATCAATCGCTTCGCGATCGGCGACCGCAACAAGCTGGCCTTCAACCCCGACGGCTCGCTCGACCTCTACATCCAGAACGCCTCGCCGGGCGCCGACAAGGAAGCCAACTGGCTCCCCGCCCCCGCCGGCCCGTTCACGATGAACCTGCGGCTGTATCTCCCGCAGCGCCGCGCGACCGACGGAAGCTGGCTGGTGCCACCGGTGAAGCGGGTACCGTAAATCCCATTATCGTCATCCCGGCGAAAGCCGGGCTGACGATAAGATACTAGATCAACCCTGCAAGCGGGCTCGACGGATCGGCATATTTGCGCAGCCCCATGCGACCCGCCAGATAGGCATCGCGCCCCGCCTCGACCGCCAGCTTCATCGCCCGCGCCATGCGAATGGGGTCTTTCGCCTCGGCGATCGCGGTGTTCATCAGCACGCCGTCACAGCCGAGTTCCATCGCGACCGCGGCATCGCTCGCCGTCCCGACGCCCGCATCGACGAGCACGGGCACCGAGGCACCCTCGACGATCAGGCGGATCGTCACGCGGTTCTGGATGCCCAGCCCCGACCCGATCGGTGCGCCCAGCGGCATGATCGCCACCGCGCCCGCATCCTCGAGCTGCTTCGCCGCGATCGGATCGTCGACGCAATAGACCATCGGGAGAAAGCCCTCTTTCGCGAGCACCTCGGTCGCTTCCAGCGTCTCGCGCATGTTGGGATAGAGCGTCTTCGCCTCGCCGAGCACTTCCAGCTTCACCAGATCCCAGCCCCCGGCCTCGCGCGCCAGCCGTAGCGTCCGGATCGCGTCGTCGGCATTGAAGCAGCCCGCGGTATTCGGCAGATAGGTGATCTTCTTCGGATCGATAAAGTCGGTCAGCATCGGCGCGGTCGGGTCCGACACATTGACGCGGCGCACCGCGACGGTGACGATTTCCGCCCCCGATGCCTCGACCGCCGCGGCATTCTGTTCGAAATCCTTGTATTTGCCGGTGCCGACGATCAGCCGCGACGTGAAATTCCGCCCGGCAACACTCCAACTGTCGGTCAACACCCGCCTCCTACGAAATGAACGATTTCCAGCGCATCGCCTTCGGCGAGCGCGACGTCGGCCAGCGTCGAGCGCGGCACGATTTCGCGATTGCGCTCGACCGCGACCTTCTTGACGTCGAGGCCGAGCGACGCGACGAGATCGGCGATGCTGCCTTCGCGCACCTGCCGGGGTTCGCCGTTGAGAATGACCGAGATCACGCCGGAATCCGCCTCGCTTTGCCTTTTGCCGAGCAGCCCATATAGGGGGAGCGCATTTCGCCGCAACCGAAAGACCGCGCATTGACCGATAAGCCTGTCGTCTACGTCCTGAGTGGGCCCAACCTCAACCTGCTCGGAACGCGCGAGCCGGAGATTTACGGGCACGACACGCTGAACGACATTCACGCGCGGCTGGAGGCGCAGGCGGCCGAACTCGGCCTCAGCCTCGAATGCCGCCAGACGAACCACGAAGGCACGCTGATCGACTGGCTGCACGAGGCCTATGTCGCGGGCGCCAAGGCAGTGCTGCTCAACGCGGGCGGCTATACCCACACCTCGATCGCGATCCACGACGCGATCAAGTCGATCAAGGTGCCGGTGATCGAGGTTCATCTGTCGGACCCGATGCAGCGCGAGCAATTCCGTCACATCAGCTATGTCGGCATGGCCGCCGTAGCGCATTTTGCAGGCCATGGTGCGAACAGCTATACGCTGGCGCTGGACGCCGCCGCCCGTCTCTGACAAGAGGGCGCATCAAAAAACGGGGTCCGGGCGTTGGAACCGCAACGCCGCAACAACAGGAAAATTCTCATGGGTGACCATAAAGACGATGGCATCAATATCGATCCGGCTTATGTCCGCGCGCTCGCAGAGCTGCTCGACGACACCAGCCTTACCGAGATCGAAGTCGAGGACGGCGACCGCAAGGTTCGCGTCGCACGCAAGGTAACGGCCGCCGCCGCGACGCCCGTCGCTTATGCGCCCGCACCTGTCGCGGTGCCCGTCGCCGCACCGGCCGCGCCCGCCGCAGCGGCGCCCGCCGCCCCCGCCGCCGACAGCTTCGCCGACGCGGTGAAATCGCCAATGGTCGGCACCGTCTATCTGTCGCCCGAACCCGGCGCACCCAATTTCGCGACCGCCGGCTCGGCCGTGAAGGCCGGCGACACGATCCTGATCATCGAGGCGATGAAGGTCATGAACCCGATCGTCGCACCCACGGCGGGCACGCTGAAGGCCGTGTATGTCGAGAACAGCCAGCCGGTCGAATTCGACCAGCCGCTGTTCACCATCGGCTGAAGCCACAATGGCCATTGAAAAGCTCCTGATCGCCAACCGCGGCGAGATTGCGCTGCGCATCCACCGCGCGTGTCACGAAATGGGCATCAAGACCGTCGCGGTCCACTCGACCGCCGACACCGATGCGATGCACGTCCGCCTTGCCGACGAAGCCGTGTGCATCGGGCCGCCGGCCGCGAAGGACAGCTATCTCAACATCCCCGCGATCATCTCGGCCGCCGAAATCACCGGCGCCGACGCGATCCACCCGGGCTATGGCTTTCTGTCGGAGAACGAGCGCTTCGCCGAGATCATCGAAGCGCACGACATGATCTTCGTCGGGCCGAAGCCCGAACATATTCGCACCATGGGCGACAAGGTCGAGGCGAAGCGCACTGCGGTGAAGCTGGGCCTCCCCGTCGTTCCGGGCTCGCCCGGCGCGGTGACCTTCAGCGAGGAAACCAAGAAACTCGCGCAGGAAATCGGCTACCCTGTCCTGATCAAGGCCGCGTCGGGCGGCGGCGGGCGCGGCATGAAGGTCGTTCCCGACGAGGACAGCCTCGAAAGCCTGATGGGTCAGGCTTCGTCCGAAGCGGCCGCCGCCTTCGGCGATCCGACCGTTTATATGGAAAAATATCTCGGCAACCCGCGCCACATCGAATTCCAGGTGTTCGGCGACGGTCAGGGCAATGCCATCCATCTCGGCGAGCGCGACTGCTCGCTCCAGCGCCGCCACCAGAAAGTGCTCGAGGAAGCCCCCTCGCCGATCATCTCGGCCGAGGAACGCGCGCGCATGGGCAAGGTCTGCGCCGACGCGATGGCCGAAATGGGCTATCGCGGCGCCGGCACGATCGAGTTCCTGTGGGAAAATGGCGAGTTCTTCTTCATCGAGATGAACACGCGCATCCAGGTCGAGCATCCGGTGACCGAGATGATCACCGGCTTCGACCTCGTCCGTGAACAGATTCGTATCGCCGGCGGCGCGGGGCTGTCGGTCAAACAGGAAGACCTCGAATTCCGCGGCCATTCGATGGAATGCCGCATCAATGCCGAGGATCCGCGCACCTTCCTGCCCTCGCCGGGCAAGGTGACGAACTATCACGCGGCAGGCGGCATGCATGTCCGCGTCGATAGCGGGCTCTATGCCGGCTATTCGATCCCGCCCTATTACGACAGCATGATCGGCAAGCTGATCGTCTATGGCCGCAGCCGCGAAAGCTGCATGATGCGGATGCGCCGCGCGCTCGAGGAAATGGTGATCGGCGGCGTCAAGACGAACATCCCGCTCCATCAGGCGCTGCTCGCCGATCCCGACGTCATCCACGGCGACTATACGATCAAGTGGCTGGAAGAATGGCTTGCGCGGCAGGACGAGGACGGCGCGGCCTGACCTTCGCCCACAAGCGGTAGAGTGTGCGCTAGCTCACTTTAACTAGGGAGAGTTTTTGGCTATGGCCTTCGTCATGGTCAAAAAGTCTCTCCTTTCGCTGCGCCCGACTGCGGCGCTGTTGCTCCCCCTGACGCTGCTTGCAGCGCCCGCCTTCGCTCAGGCGGTCAAGGAGGATTCGGTCGTCCTTCAGCCCGACAAGGTCAAGGACGACGCCCCGGTCGTCGAGACCGTCGGCGAGGCCAATCTGCCGAGCTGGTCGGTGGCGAACGCAAAGGCGCTGCTCGCCTTCGTCAAGTCCGTCGGCGACGAGGGCCTGTTCCCGAAGGATTATAATCCCGACGGTCTGCAGGCCGCGATCGACAGCGGCAGCCAGATCCAGCTCGACAAGACCGCGACCGACAGCTTCCTGCTGCTCGCCACGCACATGCGTGACGGCCGCACGCCGAACGCCGCGCGCAAGCAGTGGTTCATGACCGACAGCGATGCCGACAGGACCCCTCTCGTGCCGCTGCTTACTGCGGCGCTGGTGTCGGGGACGGTTCCCCAGGCGCTGGTCGGGCTCGATCCGGTTCACAAGAATTTCGCGGTCCTGAAGGCCTCGCTCAAGTCGGCGAAGACGCCCGCCGACGCCAATGCGATCCGCGTGAACATGGAGCGCTGGCGCTGGATGCCGCGCGACCTCGGCGATCGCTACGTCGTCAGCAACGTTCCCGAATATCTGACCCGCGTCGTTCATGGCGGCACGATCATCGCAACGCACAAGGCGGTCGTCGGCAAGCCGACGACGCCGACGCCCCAGCTCAACCCGATGGCGACCGGCGTCATCGTCAACCCGACATGGACGCTGCCGAAGAGCATCATCGCCGAGGGTATCGGCGCCACGATCGCCTCGCGCCCCGCTGCGGCGCGCGCGCAGGGCTATACCTGGACCGGCAGCGGCAAGACGCTTTCGGTGGTCCAGCAGCCCGGCCCGGGCAACGCGCTCGGCGTGATGAAGATGGAGATGCTCAACCCGCACGCGATCTACCTGCACGACACCCCGTCGAAGGGGGCCTTTGCGTCGACCGCGCGTGCGTTCAGCCATGGCTGTATCCGCACCGACAAGGCGCTGCATTTCTCGGGCCTGATGGCGGTCTATTTCGCCGGTCGCAGCCCGGAGGAATTCGGCGAGGCGATCGCCAGCGGCAAGACGACGAAGTTCACCTTCGAACAGCCCTTCCCCGTCTATGTCGCCTACTGGACGGTCATCCCCAACGCCGCGGGCACGGGCGTCAGCAAGCTGGCCGACATCTACGGCCGCGACGCGCCCGTGGTGGCCAGCTTCGCCAAGCCCGGCCGCAACGCCGCGGTCATGATCTCGCCGAACCCGCCGGCGGTGGTGCCGACGGTGGGCGCGCCGATCACGACTGGCGGACAGTAAGTTCCCGTACCACGCAACTTCTGCTCCCCGGCGAAAGCCGGGGCCCATCGAAGATCGCGTGGAGATATAGACCCCGGCTTTCGCGGGGGAGCATCTGGCAGGCTATCGAATCAATCCGCGGTCTTCGGGATCGTCGTACCCGCACTTGTACGGATCAGATTCTCGCTCCCCGGCAGCGGATCGTTCGGGGGCATCTGGAAGGGCGCGGCCGGGGGTACCGGCGGCGGCACGCTCAGCTTGTCGGCGAACAGCAGGCGGCCCGGCCCCAGCTTGTAGAGCACCATCGGCAGCAGTTCTTCGCCGAACACGAAACAGCCTTCGCTCCGTCCCAGCTTGCCCTGCGTCGCGATCAACGACGGATCGGCATACCAGGCGCCGTGGATCACGATCGCGCGCATGTCGGCGTTGTTGTTGTCGGGCTCCAGCCCCGCGAGGCGCATCGAAGACCCGTTCGAGCCCCAATAATAGTCGCTGGTGCGATAGGCCCCGCGCGAGGAAGCGAGCGAGCCCGGCGCGTTCGAGAAACGCTTGAGCCAGCCGTCATGCTGCGGATCGGATCCGCGGCCATGCGTCACCGGGAACATCTCGATCTTGCCCGCGACCATGTCGACGAGCGCGAAGCGTGGACGCGATGACGGCAGGCCGAAATCGACGATGCCGACGCGGTCGCTCTGGTGGATGTTGCGCGACTGAAGTGCGAGTTGCCTTTTCGCGACGGCCAGATAGTCGACCGGCGCCTGCACGGGCGCGGGTACCGGCGCCAGCGGCGGCAGCGATGCCGACGGCGATGTCTGGGCAATCCAGTCGGACAAGGGCGCGGCACGCGCCGACGTCGCGGCCAGCGCACCCGCGCCCGCCATTGCCGCCAGCAGCTTCCGCCGATCAATCAATTCATTCACGTAAACAGCAACCCCGCAATGGCCGCCTCTGGCGGTCCCTCGACTTTGCATAAGTCGTTGTCCGGACCGGGAAAGGCAAGCTGGTGGTTCCCCTTCATGCCGCAGGATGTGCCATATATGCCATGAATAGCGGGTTTACGCTGCGGTAAGCTCCCGTTAGGGCGGCGGAATGAAGGCTACCATCTGGCACAACCCCGCCTGCGGCACCTCGCGCAAGACGCTGGCGATTCTCGAAGAGACCCCCGGCGTCGAGGTCGAGGTCGTACAATATCTCAAGACGCCCTACACCGCCGACAAGCTCCGCCAGCTTTTCCGCGACGCCGGCCTGACCGCCCGCGACGCGCTCCGCCTGCGCGGCACCGATGCCGAGGAACGCGGCCTGAAGGAAGCCGACGAGGACGCGATCGTCGCCGCAATGGTGGCGAACCCCGCCTATGTGGATCGCCCCTTCGTCGAGACCGAAAAGGGCGTCCGCTACTGCCGCCCGCAGGATCTGGTGCGCGAGATTCTCTGATCTTTGCGATGCCTCATTGCTGAGCTATCCTTCTGCCGTTCGGCGAGGGAGGAATGGATGCGCATTTTCGCTGCGTTTCTGATCAGTTGCGTCGCGGGGCTTGTCGCAAACCCGGCGACCGCAAAGCCTTCGACGATTTCAAAGACCGAAGCACGGTCGCTTCCGTCCCGGGACGTCGAGCGCCGGGTCATGCGGCAATTATCGGAAATTCTCGAAGAAGAGCGGTTCGAAGGGCGAAAGCCGCCGACCCGCGTGCTGACCGACATGTTCTTCACGACGCCGCCCCATGCCACCTACGTCCCGGGTCTATGTGTCGTCGATCGATTGACCGTCAGCTTCACACCGCATCCGAAGATGGCAAAGCCCGATGCCGATACGCCGGTCAGGGCCAACGGCTTCAGCGCCGAACGTTTCTATCGCTTCGCGCAACGCCCCGATGCCGGCTATCATCAGCTGCTCGCCGAAGACTATCACCCCGACGACTCCCGGTGCAGCGGCGCGCTTTGGAAGGATGAGTTCTTTCGTGCGCCGAGCGAAGAAATCGCCGCGGACGGCTATTTCGTCGCGCATCGAGCTCTGGATGCGATCCTCGCGGGCACCCCGCCCTTTCCGTTCACCTGCGAAAAATTCCCGATGGAAACAGCCCTCGGCTGCAGCGACCTCGCGCGGATGCTGAAGGAGGGGGAAATCGACAGCATTGATCGGTGCGAGGAAAGCGACGCGACCACTGCCGGGAATAATTGCTTCGCCATCAGGTCTGGCGACCGCGAATTGCGCATTCTTGCCAGTCCCCACGCATCCGGCCCGAACGTCCCGCCGCCCCTGACGATTGCGTCTGTGCATATCGGATCGCTCATAGTGCTGGTGCACGAAAGGGTCGATTGAGCGTCGACCTTCGCTCTGGACAGAATCGCTCCCCCGTGGCTACCCGCGCGGCATGGGAATCATCGCAACGATCATGAACACCGCCACCGGCCAGCCCCTTCAGAAGATGAGCTTCGGCCGCATGCCCAAACCCTGGGCGAGCTTCACGCTGGAGACCGGCCAACTCGTCACCGCCGAGCGCATCGACGTCGGCAAACCCGCGCCGGGCAAATTCGCCGCTCCGGTCAGCATCTGGGTGACGGTCAAGCCGAAGGACTGATCCGCCCGCCGGCAATGTGAAAACGCGTCACCGGCCCCGGCATCGCGTCGAACAGCGCCGCCTCGGTCCCGGTGAGCCACGCCTGCCCGCCCTGCCCCGCCAGCCGCTCGTAGAGCGCGGCACGGCGCGAGGGGTCGAGATGTGCCGCGACCTCGTCGAGCAGCAGCACCGGGCGCGCGCCGCGCAGCCGCGCGACGCAGTCGCTGTGCGCGAGGACGAGCGACAGCAGCATCGCCTTCTGCTCGCCCGTCGAACAGCGCCCCGCCGAGCGGCCTGTCGCGGCGTGAACGGCGTTCAGGTCGTCGCGGTGGGGGCCCGCGGTCGCGCGGCCTGCCGCCGCGTCGATCCGGCGGCGGCTCGCGAACAGCGCCTTCAGTGCCGCAGCGTCATGGGGCGCTGCGCGCGGGGCGCCGTCGCTGTCGACCAGCGTCAGCAGCGGCCGCGCAAAGGGTGCGTCGGGCTGCCCCGCCAGTTCGGCCGACAGCGCCGCCAGCGTCGCCTGCCGCGCCGCATCCATCGCCGCGCCATGCTCGGCGAGTTGCGCCTCGAGGCTCGCCAGCCATTGCGGGTCGGCGCTCGCCGGATCGGCCAGCAGCTTGCCGCGCGCCCTCAGCGCCGCTTCGTACCGGTTGCTGTGCTGCGCATGGCGCGGATCGAGCGCGAGGACGAGCCGGTCGAGAAAGCGCCGCCGGTTTCCCGCGGTCTCGACGAACAGCCGGTCCATCGCCGGGGTCAGCCACAGCACCGCGATCCACTCGCCCAGCGATGCGGCCGCGGCCGACGCGCCGTTGATCCGCACGATCCGCCGTCCCGGATGCGCGGGCTCGATCCCCGTTCCCAGCGCGACCGGCGCCAGACCGGTGCCCGCCAGCACCTCGGCAAAGATCGCAAAGCCCCCGCTCGCTCCGTCGCGCACCATGTCGGACAGCGCCGCGCGTCGCAGCCCGCGTCCGGGCGCGAGAAGCGAGATCGCCTCCAATATGTTCGTCTTGCCCGCGCCATTGTCGCCGTGCAGCGCCACAAGGCCGGGGGTGGCCGCCATGTCCGCGCCCGCATGGTTGCGAAAATCGGTCAGCGAAAGGCGGGCGAGCGTCATCTCCCTTTCGCCTACCGCAGCCTCCGCACCGATGCCACCCCCGCCCGCGCCCGATTTCGGAACGAAAATTTTCCCATAATCGGTATTTTTCCCCATCCACTCGCAAAAACCGCTTTGAAATATAATTTCTGAATCCGAAAAACGGCAGTTAACCGCCAATGAATGAAATTGGCACGCGTCCTGCATTACATCGGGCATCCACCGGATGGTCCGGATGGAGGATAAAAAAGGATAGTATGATGGCCCACTTCTCGATCGACTCGTTCAAGAGCTACGCGGTTGCCGCGGTTGCCACGGCTTATTGCTCGCTCATGTTCCTTGCCGCTGTCGGCCCGAACGCTGCGCACTTCGGTGGTCTGGTCGCCTGACCAGACCCCGTCGCCAGCCAAAAACGCCGGCCTGACGGCCGGGATCGAAAGGAAAGAAATGAACCAGGGTTTTCGCAAGAATCGTCGCAACGGGATGATCTTCGGCGTGTGCGCCGGGATGGCAGACCAGTTCGGCATCGATGTCTTGTGGACGCGCGTCGCCTTTGTCGCCCTGACGCTCCTCGGCTTCGGCCTGCCTCTGTTGCTGTACCTCGCCGTCGCGATCCTCGCGCCCTAGGACAGCCCGGGCCGGCCGCCTTCAAGGCGCAGTCGCACCGGCCCGCACATTCCCAAGGACCAAGGGCTCACCGGTCATCCGGTGGGCCCTTTTCATTGCGTGGCGGTCTGGACCACGGCAATCCCGCGCGACAGACGCTGGCGGCGCAGCCATCCCCTGACCGCGCGATCGGCCATTGCCGCCGGCAGCGCAAGCAGCGTCACGCTCGCCAGATAGACCGCCAGCCCCGACGCGACCGACCCGGTCGCCGTCTTCGTCGCCTCGCCGATGAACAGCAGCGGCACGTGCAGCACATAGACGGGGTAGGAAATGTCGCCGAGCAGGCCGGCCGCCCGTTCGAGCACCCGCGGCACCTCCCACCGGATCGCGAGACACACGAGCAGCGGAAAGAGCAGCATGATGCTCATCCCCTGTACCGCACCTGTCAGCGCCGCGGGCGGCGTCCAGAGCAGGATCAACAGCGACAGCGCGATCGGCACCGGCGCCAGCCAGGTCACGCGCCGGGTCGCCGCGATGCCCGACCGGAAGATCAGCACGCCCGCGAGGAAGGAATAGAGCGTGCGCGGAATCCCTCCCCAAATGGTCGGCCAGTCCGCCCCCAGATCGAAGAAGTGCGGCGGCGCGGCCATCGCGATCAGGGCGGCGCCCGCGGCGACGGTCAGTGCCGCCAGCGCCGTGGTCCTGAGCTTCCAGAGGCCGAGCGCGAAGGCCAGCCCCACCAGAATCTCGAACGACAGCGACCAGCCCGGAATATTCAGCGGAAAGGTCCAGCGGTCGGCCGGCGCGGGCAGCATCAGCAAATTGGCCAGCGTGATACCGGCGAACCATTTGGGCGCTGCGGCCGCAGCGCCATTGGCGACGAAACCCGCCACCGCCACGAGGCAGCCGAGCAGCCACAGCGGATAGAGGCGTTCCAGGCGCAGGATCATGAAACCCCCGGCGCCAAGCCCCTGCTTCAACCGCTCCGAATAGCTCATCGCGATCACGAAACCGCTCAGGACGAAGAACAGGTCGACCGCCAGAAAGCCCGGGAACCCGCCGACGAAATGATAGGCGGCAACCGCGAGCGCCGCGACGCCCCGGATGCCGTCGAGGGCATGAAATCTGGTTTCTCCGCGCATCGCCAAGGCCTTGTTAAAACGGATCGTTCCGTCGCCCTAGACAGCACAGATGGACAATCGGTGAAAGAAGCACCGTCCCCGAAACGGATCGGGACGACGCGCCTCGGGGCAAAGAGAAAGCCCCGCCGGATCGCTCCGGCGGGGCCTGTTTCTGTCAGCCCGAAAGCGGGGCGAAGATTATTCGCCGTCGCTCTGGATCAGGTAATCGCCCGCATCGGCGTCGGTGCCGTGGGTTTCACCCTCGACCGCACCCAGCGGATCGTCGCCGATCGCCGCTTCGGGGCCCTGCGCCAGTTCGGCGGCATGCTCGTCGGCAGCGCTCGCCGGAGCGATCAGGTCCGGGTTCGCGGCGCGCATGGCGGCACGCAGCGCGGCGTCCTTCGACGACGCGGTGACGCGGACGCGGTTCATGGCAGCGCCGGTACCCGCCGGAATGAGGCGGCCGACGATGACATTTTCCTTGAGACCCTGCAGCGAGTCGATCTTGCCCTGCACCGAAGCCTCGGTGAGAACGCGGGTCGTTTCCTGGAAGGACGCGGCCGAAACGAAGCTGCGGGTCTGCAGCGACGCCTTGGTGATGCCCAGCAGGACCGGGCGGCCCTCCGCAGGCACGCCGTTCTTCGGCAGCTTGGCGTTATACTCCATCATCTCCAGATAATCGAGCTGCTCACCCGGCAACAGCGTGGTGTCGCCGCCGCTGGTGATCTCGACCTTCTGCAGCATCTGGCGAACGATCACCTCGATGTGCTTGTCGTTGATCTTCACGCCCTGCAGTCGATAGACTTCCTGGATTTCGGCGACCAGATACTCGGCCAGCGCTTCCACGCCCATCACGTCGAGGATGTCGTGCGGGTTCGGCGAACCGCTGATCAGCGCGTCGCCGCGCTTGACCTGATCGCCTTCCTGCACTTCGAGAACCTTCGACTTCGGGATCAGATACTCGATCGAATCGCCCTCTTCCGGAACGATCGCGATCTTGCGCTTCGCCTTGTAGTCCTTCACGAATTCGATGCGGCCGCTGATCTTGGCGATCACCGCATTGTCCTTCGGGATGCGCGCTTCGAACAGCTCGGCAACACGCGGCAGACCGCCGGTGATGTCGCGCGTCTTCGACGCCTCGCGGGTCACACGGGCGAGAACGTCACCCGCCTGCACTTCCTGACCGTCCTCGACCGACAGCATCGTGCCGACCGCGAGCAGATAGCGCGCGGCTTCGCCCGAGGCGTCGTCGAGCAGCGTCAGGCGCGGCTGAAGGTCTTCCTTCTTGCCACGGCCGGCGGCGCGATATTCGATCACGACGCGCTGCGCGATGCCGGTCGCTTCGTCGACCTGCTCGATCAGCGTCTTGCTGTCGATCAGATCCTGATACTTCACGACACCGTGCTTTTCGGTGATCAGCGGCATGGTGAACGGATCCCATTCGGCAATCCGGTCGCCCTTCTTCACCTTCTCGCCGTCCTTGTGCATGATCTGCGCACCATAGGGCAGCTTGTGGGTCGCGCGCTCGCGGCCCTCGGCGTCGATGACCGCGATTTCGCCCGAACGCGACAGCGCCAGACGGCGGCCGCGCTGGTCGACGATCGTCGCCATTTCGCGATATTCGATCGTGCCGTCCGAAATCGCTTCGAGGTTCGACTGCTCGTTGACCTGCGCCGCGCCACCGATGTGGAACGTACGCATGGTCAGCTGCGTGCCGGGTTCACCGATCGACTGGGCGGCGATAACGCCGACCGCTTCACCGATGTTGACCGGCGTACCGCGCGCAAGGTCGCGGCCGTAGCATTTGCCGCAAACACCCAGCGTCGCTTCGCAGACCAGCGGCGAGCGGATCTTGACCGCCTGTACTTCGGCTTCCTCGATCTTCGCGACCATCGCTTCGTCGAGCAGCGTGCCGACCGGCGCGATGACATTGCCGTCCTTGTCGACGACGTCCTCGAGCGTGGTACGGCCGAGGATGCGCTCGCCCAGCGAGGCGATCGTCGAACCGCCCTGGATGATCGCGCGCATTTCCATGCCGCGTTCGGTGCCGCAATCGTCCTCGATCACGACGCAGTCCTGCGACACGTCGACCAGACGGCGGGTCAGGTAACCCGAGTTCGCCGTCTTGAGCGCCGTATCGGCCAGACCCTTACGCGCACCGTGGGTCGAGTTGAAATACTCGAGAACGGTGAGGCCTTCCTTGAAGTTCGAGATGATCGGCGTTTCGATGATCTCGCCCGACGGCTTGGCCATCAGGCCGCGCATGCCGGCGAGCTGCTTCATCTGGGCCTGCGAACCACGGGCACCCGAGTGCGCCATCATGTAGATGGAGTTGATCGGGGCCAGACGGCCGTCGTCCAGCTTCGGCGTCGCACGGATTTCGTCCATCATGGCGTTCGCCACCTTGTCGCCGCACTGCGACCAGGCGTCGATCGCCTTGTTGTACTTTTCCTGCTGCGTGATCAGGCCGTCCTGATACTGCTGCTCGAAATCCTTCACCAGCGCGCGGGTTTCGTCGACCATCCCTTCCTTCGACGCCGGAATGATCATGTCATCCTTGCCGAACGAGATGCCCGCCTTGAACGCGTTGCGGAAGCCCAGCGCCATGATGGCGTCGGCGAACAGTACGGTCTCTTTCTGGCCGGTGTGACGATAGACCTGGTCGATCACGTCGCCGATTTCCTTCTTCGTCAGAAGGCGGTTGACGACGTCGAAGGGCACGGTGTGCGACTTCGGCAGGCATTCGCCGATCAGCATGCGGCCCGGGGTCGTTTCGTAACGCTTGAGGTAGGTGTTGCCTTCCTCGTCGGTCTGCGGAACGCGGCTCTTGACCTTGGTGTGGAGCGTCACGGCGCCGACGTGCAGCGCCTGATGCACCTCGGCCATGTCGGCGAGCAGCATGCCCTCGCCCGGTTCGCCTTCGCGCTCCAGCGAGAGATAATAGAGACCGAGGACCATGTCCTGCGACGGAACGATGATCGGCTTGCCGTTCGCGGGGCTGAGGATGTTGTTGGTCGACATCATCAGCACGCGTGCTTCGAGCTGCGCTTCCAGCGACAGCGGCACGTGGACCGCCATCTGGTCACCGTCGAAGTCGGCGTTGAACGCGGCGCAGACCAGCGGGTGAAGCTGGATCGCCTTGCCTTCGATCAGAACCGGCTCGAACGCCTGAATGCCGAGGCGGTGAAGCGTCGGGGCGCGGTTCAGCAGGACCGGGTGCTCGCGAATGACTTCGTCGAGGATGTCCCAGACTTCCTTGCGTTCCTTTTCGACCCACTTCTTCGCCTGCTTCAGGGTCATCGACAGACCCTTGGCGTCGAGGCGCGCATAGATGAACGGCTTGAACAGCTCGAGCGCCATCTTCTTCGGCAGGCCGCACTGGTGCAGCTTGAGTTCCGGACCGGTCACGATGACCGAGCGGCCCGAATAGTCGACGCGCTTGCCGAGCAGGTTCTGACGGAAGCGACCCTGCTTGCCCTTGAGCATGTCCGACAGCGACTTCAGCGGACGCTTGTTCGCACCGGTGATCGTGCGGCCGCGGCGGCCGTTGTCGAACAGCGCGTCGACGGCTTCCTGCAGCATGCGCTTTTCGTTGCGGACGATAATGTCCGGCGCGCGCAGCTCCATCAGGCGCTTCAGGCGGTTGTTACGGTTGATCACGCGGCGGTACAGGTCGTTCAGATCCGACGTCGCGAAGCGGCCACCGTCGAGCGGCACCAGCGGGCGCAGTTCGGGCGGAATGACCGGCACGACCTCGAGGATCATCCACTCGGGACGGTTGCCCGATTCGATGAAGCTCTCGACGACCTTCAGACGCTTGATGATCTTCTTGGGCTTCAGCTCCGACTTGGTGGTCGCAAGCTCTTCCATCAGGTCGACGCGTTCCTGCTCCAGGTCGAGATTCTCGAGGAGCACGCGGATCGCCTCTGCGCCGATGCCGGCCGAGAAGGCATCTTCGCCATATTCGTCCTGCGCGTCGAGCAGCTCGTCTTCGGTCAGAAGCTGGAACTTCTCGAGCGGGGTCAGGCCGGGCTCAAGAACGATATAGGCTTCGAAATAAAGGACGCGCTCGAGCTGCTTCAGCTGCATGTCGAGCAGCAGGCCGATGCGCGACGGCAGCGACTTCAGGAACCAGATGTGCGCGACCGGAGCGGCGAGCTCGATATGGCCCATGCGCTCGCGGCGGACCTTGGTCACCGTGACTTCGACACCGCACTTTTCGCAGACGATGCCCTTGTATTTCATGCGCTTGTACTTGCCGCACAGGCATTCATAATCCTTGATCGGACCGAAGATGCGCGCGCAGAACAGGCCGTCACGCTCGGGCTTGAACGTGCGGTAGTTGATCGTTTCGGGCTTCTTGATCTCGCCGAACGACCACGAGCGGATGCGTTCCGGGCTCGCGATGCCGATCTTGATCATGTCGAAGGTTTCGGGCTTCGCGACCGGGTTCATGAAGTTGGTAAGCTGGTTCATGTCTTTGTCCTCAATCGAGGGAAAATCTTGAAATAGTTCAGTTGCCGGTGGCTGGGGCTTGAACCCGCACCCCTTTCGGGGACCACTGTAGTGATACGTCTACCAATTCCGTCACACCGGCATTTGATCCATTATTCCGCGGCTTCCGGAAGAGCGTCCGGACCTTCGTCGGGGTCTTCGTCCGCATAGGACGAAAGCTCGACGTTGAGGCCCAGCGAGCGCATTTCCTTGACGAGCACGTTGAAGCTTTCGGGAATGCCGGCCTCGAAGGTGTCGTCGCCCTTGACGATCGCTTCATAAACCTTGGTGCGGCCGATCACGTCATCGGACTTCACCGTCAGCATTTCCTGCAGCGTGTACGCCGCGCCATAGGCCTGGAGCGCCCAGACCTCCATTTCACCGAAGCGCTGGCCACCGAACTGCGCCTTACCGCCCAGCGGCTGCTGGGTGACGAGGCTGTACGGCCCGATCGAACGCGCGTGGATCTTGTCGTCGACAAGGTGGTGGAGCTTCAGCATGTAGATGTAGCCCACGGTCACCTTGCGGTCGAACTTGTCACCGGTGCGGCCGTCGTACAGGTCCGACTGACCCGATTCATGCAGGCCCGCGAGGGTCAGCATGTTCGTGACGTCGGCTTCCTTCGCGCCGTCGAACACCGGGGTCGCGAACGGCACGCCGACGCGCAGGTTCGACGCCAGTTCGACGATGCTGTCTGCATCGCGCGACTTGATGTCGTCCAGATATTCGGTGCCATAGACATGCTCGAGCTGGTCGCGGACCGCTTCGGGCATCTGACCGCCCGTCGCGTCGGGATTGGCATCGCGCCATTCGTCGAGCGCCTGCGTCACCTGACGGCCGAGGCCGCGCGAGGCCCAGCCAAGGTGCGTTTCGAGGATCTGCCCGACGTTCATGCGCGACGGCACGCCCAGCGGGTTCAGCACGATGTCGACCGGCGTCCCGTCTTCGAGGAACGGCATGTCCTCGTTCGGCAGGATGCGGCTGATGACGCCCTTGTTCCCGTGACGGCCGGCCATCTTGTCGCCCGGCTGCAGCTTGCGCTTCACCGCGACGAAGACCTTGACCATCTTGAGCACGCCCGGGGCGAGTTCGTCGCCGCGCTGCAGCTTCTCCACGCGATCTTCATACTTCGCGTTGATCCGCTTGATCGCGTCGTCATACTGCGCCTTGATCGCCTCGAGAGCGGTCTGGGCATTGTCCTCGACAACGGCCAGCTTCCACCAGTCGGCGCGGTCGAGATCGACCAGCATCTCCTCGGTGACCGTATCGCCCTTCTTCAGGCCCTTCGGCACCGCGCTGGTCGTCTGACCGATCAGCAGGTCCTTCAGGCTCGAGAAGGTCGCACGGTTGAGGATCGCGCGCTCGTCGTCGGCATCCTGCTTCAGGCGCTCGATTTCTTCGCGTTCGATCGCGATCGCGCGTTCGTCCTTGTCGATACCGTGACGGTTGAAGACGCGGACTTCGACGACCGTGCCCGACACGCCCGGCGGCAGGCGGAGCGAGGTGTCGCGCACGTCGCTGGCCTTTTCACCGAAGATCGCGCGCAGCAGCTTTTCTTCCGGCGTCATCGGCGATTCACCCTTGGGGGTGATCTTGCCGGCCAGAATGTCGCCCGGGCCGACTTCGGCGCCGATATAGACGATGCCCGCTTCGTCGAGGTTGCGGAGCGCTTCCTCGCCGACGTTCGGGATGTCGCGCGTGATGTCTTCCGGCCCGAGGCGCGTGTCGCGCGCGGTGACTTCGAATTCCTCGATGTGGATCGAGGTGAAGACGTCGTCCTTCACGATGCGTTCGCTGATGAGGATCGAGTCCTCATAATTGTAGCCGTTCCACGGCATGAACGCGACGAGCACGTTCTTGCCGAGCGCCAGTTCGCCAAGCTCGGTCGACGGACCGTCGGCGATGATGTCGCCGGTCCGGACGATCTCGCCCACCTTCACCAGCGGACGCTGATTGATGCAGGTGTTCTGGTTCGAACGCTGGAACTTCTGCAGGCGATAGATGTCGACGCCCGACTTGCCGGGTTCGACCATGTCGGTCGCACGGATAACGATACGAGTTGCGTCGACCTGATCGATCACGCCGCCGCGGCGCGCCGCGATCGCCGCGCCCGAGTCGCGCGCAACGGTGCCTTCCATGCCCGTGCCGACGACCGGAGCCTCGGCGCGGAGCAGCGGAACGGCCTGACGCTGCATGTTCGATCCCATGAGCGCGCGGTTGGCGTCATCGTTTTCCAGGAACGGGATCAGCGATGCCGCGACCGAAACGAGCTGCTTCGGCGACACGTCCATCAGCGTGATCTGCTCGCGCGGCGCCATCAGGAATTCGCCCGCTTCGCGCGCCGAGATCAGCTCGTCGATGAAGCTGCCGTCGGGGTTGAGGTCGGCGTTCGCCTGCGCAACCGTGTGCTTCTGCTCTTCCATCGCCGACAGATAGACGACCTCGTTGGTCACCTTGCCGTCGATGATGCGGCGGTACGGCGTCTCGATGAAGCCGTACTTGTTGACGCGCGCAAAGGTCGCGAGGCTGTTGATCAGACCGATGTTCGGGCCTTCCGGCGTTTCGATCGGGCAGATACGGCCATAGTGGGTCGGGTGAACGTCGCGGACTTCGAAGCCCGCGCGCTCGCGGGTCAGACCGCCCGGCCCGAGCGCCGAGACGCGGCGCTTGTGGGTGACTTCCGACAGCGGGTTGGTCTGGTCCATGAACTGCGAGAGCTGCGACGAGCCAAAGAATTCGCGCACCGCGGCGACCGCGGGCTTCGCATTGATCAGGTCGTTCGGCATCACGGTCGACACGTCGACCGAGCTCATGCGCTCCTTCACGGCGCGCTCCATGCGGAGCAGGCCGACGCGATACTGGTTCTCGAGCAGCTCGCCGACCGAGCGGACACGACGGTTGCCGAGGTTGTCGATATCGTCGATTTCGCCCTTGCCGTCCTTCAGGTTCACCAGTTCCTTGACCACGGCGAGGATGTCCTCGCTGCGGAGCGTCGTCACCGTGTCCTCGGCGTCGAGGCCAAGGCGCATGTTCAGCTTGACGCGGCCGACGGCCGACAGGTCATAGCGTTCGCCGTCGAAGAACAGGCCGTCGAACAGCGCTTCCGCGGTTTCGCGCGTCGGCGGTTCGCCGGGGCGCATGACGCGATAGATGTCGCTCAGCGCCTGGTCGCGGTCTTCGGCCTTGTCGGCCTTCAGCGTGTTGCGGATCCACGGACCGGTGTTGTTGTGGTCGATGTCGAGCAGGACGAGCTTGTCGATCCCGGCGCCATCGAGCTTTTCGAGGTTGTCGGCGGTCACTTCGTCGCCGGCTTCGATGTAGATCTCGCCAGTCGCCTCGTTGATCAGGTCATAGGCGCTGTAACGGCCGAAGATTTCCTCGGTCGGGATCAGCAGCGTGTCGAGACCGTCCTTCGCGGCCTTGTTGGCAAGGCGCGGGCTGATCTTGTGGCCGGCGGCGAAGACGACTTCGCCGGTCTTGGCGTCGACGACGTCGAACGCGGGCTTCGCGCCGCGCCAGTTTTCGACGACGAACGGAACCTTCCAGCCGTTCGAGGCGCGCTCGAACACCAGACGGTCATAGAAGTGGTTGAGGATTTCCTCGCCCGACATGCCCAGCGCGTAAAGCAGGCTGGTGACCGGCAGCTTGCGCTTGCGGTCGATACGGACGTTGACGATGTCCTTGGCGTCGAATTCGAAGTCGAGCCACGAACCGCGATACGGAATGACGCGCGCGGCGAAGAGATACTTGCCCGACGAGTGGGTCTTGCCGCGATCGTGATCGAACAGCACACCCGGCGAACGGTGCATCTGCGACACGATGACGCGCTCGGTGCCGTTGACGAAGAAGGTGCCGTTCTCGGTCATGAGCGGCATGTCGCCCATGTAAACGTCCTGCTCCTTGATATCGAGGACCGAACGGGTGTCGGTTTCGCTGTCGACTTCAAACACGATCAGGCGCAGCGTGACCTTCATCGGCGCCGCATAGGTGATGCCGCGCTGACGGCATTCCTCGACGTCGTACTTCGGCTCTTCGAGTTCGTAGTGAACGAAGTCCAGCTCGGCGGTGCCGGCGAAATCGCGGATCGGGAAAACGCTGCGGAGCGTCTTTTCGAGGCCCGAGACATATCCGATCGAGGGGTCCGAGCGCAGGAACTGCTCATAGGATTCGCGCTGCACCTCGATGAGGTTGGGCATCTCCACCGCTTCGTGGATGTTGCCGAACAGCTTGCGGATTCGCTTGGTCGCGGTTGCTTCGAGGGCCTTGCCCACCGACTTCGCCTTGGTCGCCATAAGTGATTGTCTCGCCTTGAAAAAATAGCTCGCGAGCGCAGGAGAGACGCAAAAAGGCCGCGATCAACCGTTGCCGGTTTCCCGCAGCTTTCTGACGCATCTCGAAATCCCTATCGCCCTATCCGTACAGCCCGCTGCGCAAAGGCAGGCTCTATCTCGGACGATCGGGTGTGATCGCCATATAGGATTGGGGGGCCCGGGTGTCAAAGGGGCCCAGGAAATTTCTCGCTTCCCCCGCATCCGCCGCCGGAACGGCGAAACCCTTGGCCGCTCAGAAATAGCGCGGGATCGGCCCGATCTGCGGGGTCTGGTCGGGAAGATCGACGACCACATCGTCGATATAGCACCATCCCCAGCCTTCGGGCGGATCATAGCCCTCGATGATCGGATGGCCGGTCTCGTGGAAATGCGCGCGCGCATGGCGATGCGGGGAATCGTCGCAGCATCCGACATGACCGCACGCCCGGCAGAGCCTCAGATGCACCCAGATGCCGCCGATCCGCAGGCAATCCTCGCATCCCTTGGCGCTGGGGACGACGTCGCGGATCGTTGTCTCATGCGAACAGGCCATCACCCTCTCCTTCGCGCTGCAAGGAATGTCCGGCGAGTATCGCAGGTCCGTGCAGGAAATGATATTGCCGATCTGCACGCGATCCGGAGACCATGATGACCAGCCCAAATCCCGCAGGCCCGCACTATTCGCCCTACACGACCGGGGGGGGCCTGATCTTCGTGTCGGGCCAGCTGCCGCTGCTTCCCGGCCGCGACGCCTCGCTCGCCGGCGCGCCTTTCGGGGCACAGGCCGAACAGACGCTGCACAATCTGGCCGCGGTCCTCGAAAGCGCCGGCGTCGGCCCCGCGCAGATCCTCAAGACGACTGTCTATCTCGGCGACATGGCCGACTGGGACGGGGTCGATCAGGCCTACCGCGAATTTTTCGGCGACGTCCGCCCGGCCCGAACCGTGATCGCGACCGGCCCGCTGCACTTCGGCTTCCGGATCGAGATCGACGCCATTGCGCTGGCCGCGCAATAGCGGGCTCCGCGCTACGCCGCGCCCTGATTGCCGACGCGTTCCAGTTCCGACGTCAGCCGCTGCGCGTCGAACGCATGCTGTTCGAATTCGCCGCGACGCTCGACCCAGAACAGGAACAGATGCGCGGACCACCGGTTGGGATTGGGCCGCGTCCGGCCGTGGCGCAGATCCATTCCGCGATACAGGACGGCATCGCCGGGCTGCATCTCGACGGCCGAGAAAGCCTCGTCGCCGAAGTCCTCGGTGCACGGATCCACGCTGGTAACCCGTTCCGAGCCGACTTCCAGCGGCCATGCCAGACCGTCGCTGTAGACGAGCGTCAGCGACACGCTGTGCTCGCACGACGGACGATCGGCGTGGACGCGGCAGATATCGTCCTGGTGATAGATGCGGAAATAATCGTAGCTCGGCAGCAGGTCGGCTCCCGTAAGCTCGCTGATGATCGGCGTCAGCCCCCACAGGAAGGTGGTGAGCGGC